>CACZOQ010000138.1 GCA_902782835.1 uncultured Erysipelotrichaceae bacterium
AAAATAAAATGTATCAATTGTGGAAGAACCGTATTATTACCTAGAATTGAATTTAATAAAAAATTAAAAAAAATAAAAGAATAAGAGAGAAAGGATAATTTATGAACGACAGACGAAAATTAAAACTGAAAAAATTCTATTTTCACCCCATTACAATGTTTATATTTTTAATATTTATAACCATTATATTAAGTGGGATATTAAGCTTTTTTCAAATACAGTCTACCTATAATACAGTAAACATCAATACAAATGAATTAGAACCTAATTTAATTGCTGTAGAGAGTTTATTATCGTTTGATGGATTAAAATATATCATTAGTAATTCTACCAAAAACTTTTTAAGTTTTGGTCCATTAGGAATGCTATTATTATCTCTGATAGGAATAACAATTGCAGAAGGAACAGGGTTAATTGAAACGTTCACCAAAAGATATATTAGTAAAATATCAAAACCTGTTATTACATTTCTAGTTATATTAATTGCAACAATATCTTCACTAATTAATGAAGTAGGATATGCTATATTAATTCCTCTTAGTGCATTAATTTATTTTATTAATAAAAGAAATCCAATTTTAGGAATCATTACAGCATTTTGTGGAGTATCCTTTGGTTATGGAGTATCTATTTTTGTAGGATCCATGGAAGTATCTTTAATGAACTATACGAAAGAAGCTGCTCACTTAATTGATGAATCAACCCATGTAGCTTTAACTTCAAATTTAATATTTATTATGGCCGCAACTATATTGTTATCTATCATTGGTACAATTGTAATTGAAAAAATAATTGCTCCTAAGATAGGTAAATACAAAAAAGAAGAGGAATTTTCTAAAACAGAACAATATAGAGTAATTAATTTAGAAGAAGAAGAACAAAAAGAAATTGAAAGAGAAAAATATGAAAGACGAGGATTAAGATTCGCACTAGTCATGTTTATAATCATATTATTTGTTTTTGTATATTCCTTAATTCCAAAATTACCATTCTCTGGAATGTTATTAGATATGAAAGAAAAAACATATGTAAATCAATTATTTGGAGACAATTCATACTTCCAAGATGGATTTACTTATTTAGTATCTTTAGTATTTATTTTAGCTGGAATTGCTTATGGAATTGGAAGTAAATCAGTAAAAAATGATAAAGAAATTATAGAAAACGCTAGTAAAAAGTTTGTCAATGTAGGAAGTATATTTATTCTTTTATTTGTTGTAAGCCAATTTATTTCTGTATTTAGAAAGAGTAATATTGGAATGGTAGCAGCATCATTACTAGCTAATTTGTTAGAACATATGTCATTAACGGGAATCCCATTAATTCTTATATCTTTGTTATTTATAGCATTATCGAATTTCTTATTAACATCAACAGCAAGCAAATGGATGATTTTTTCTCCTGTAGTAGTACCAATGTTTATGCAAGCAAACTTATCACCACAATTTGCTCAAATCATTATGAGAGTGGGAGATTCAATGACAAAAGGATTTACACCATTATTAGCTTCTTTCGCAATTTATATAGGTTATTTAAATATTTATAATTTGCATAAAGAAAAACCATATACAATTAGAAATTCATTACAAATGATTAGTCCATATTTCTTAATAATAGCTGCATCATGGATACTACTTGTAGTAGGTTGGTATATTATAGGATTACCGATAGGGCCAGGAGTATATCCTACATTATAAAAAAACATCTGAGAGATGTTTTTTTATTTGTATAAAGATAATGTAAGACATGATTTTCTCACAACCATGACTCTATATTCATTAATAGAATCAATCAAATACTTTAATTCCACTAAGTTACTGCGAATAAGATTTTGTTGATTAATAGGAATAAAATGATCATACTGAATAAATCTACGATAAGTAATTGGATTAACTCCAATGATTCTTTTGAACATTTCTGAATAATACTCTTGAGAGGTATAACCATATAAAATAGCAATTTTTAAAATAGAATTATTCTGTGAATAAAATGCTTCCAAAGATAAGTATATTTTTTTATGATTTATATAATCTATAATACTAATATTTAATTCTTTTTTAAATAATCTCATAATATAATCACGATTATAATGAAAAGAATCACTTAGTTCTTGAATAGTAATTTTTCCAAATAAATGATTGTCAATATAATCTAGAATTTGAATGATTAATTTTCTTTTCATTTCATTCACCATACTTATTATATCAAAAAAGTCGTTATTGTTTAAAAAAAAATAAAAAATTGTGATTTAATATAGGTGAAAGGAGGTAAAGTATGAATAAATATTTTGAATGGGCAACAGAAGAAGACATTAAAAATAAATGTGATGTTGTTGATATAAATAAAGGTATAACAAAGTCAGGGATTCCTCTAGCATCATTTAATGGAAAGATGTATGTAAATACAGATTTATCTCATAATTTAATTATTGGAAGTACCGGTAGTGGAAAAACACAATCAATTATTTTACCGATGTTAAGATTATCTATGATGGCGAAAGAATCTTTTGTTATAAATGATCCAAATAAAGAATTATTTAAATTATTAGGATCCAAACTAAAAGAAGAAGGATATAATACAATTCTTTTAGACTTTGATTATGCAAAATATGGAAATAATTGGAATCCATTAAAAGAAATATATAGACAATATAAAAATAAAAATCATGATATTTCAATCAAAATGATTGAAGATTTTGCATATTATCTATTTTATGAACCAGCTAGTAACGCAGATCCATTCTGGATTAATACAACAATTGATTATTTTACGGGGTTAGTTTTATATTTATTTGAATTTGCTAAGGAAGATGAAATGAATCTTCAAAGTGTTTATAGTTTAAATAATATTATAAATACAAAAGGAAATTCAGAAAAAATAATGGATGAATTAGATAAAAATAGTGAAATATATCTTAATTTAGCAGGAACATTAAAAGCTCCACCTGAAACAAGAGGAAGTATATTATCTGTCTTTAATCAAAAAATCAAACGATATATTTCTCGTAAAAATATTACGAATTTATTGAGTGGAAATGATTTTGAAATTGATGAAATTTTTAACAAACCAACAGCTATTTTTATTGCAAGCGAAAACTCAAATTATTCTAGCAATTTAATTCCATTATTTATTACACAAATCATTGAAAAAGCAAAAGAACGAAATAATGAAAGAAGAATGAATTTATTGTTAGATGAGTTTGATTCTATGGTACCGATTAAAGATTTTACTCGAGTAATTAACTATTGTCGTTCCATTAATATTATCTTGACAATTACAATTCAAAGTTATGCACATTTAGCATATATGTATAAAGATGAAATCAATCTATTAAGATATTGTTTTGGAAACATGATATATTTATTATCAGAAGACATAAAAACATTAGAAGAAGTATCAAAATCTTGTGGAATGTCAAAAAATGGGCCATTGATAACAATAGAAGAGTTAAAACTATTAAAACCATTTGAAGCAGTAATAACAATTCCAAGAATGATGCCAATCAAAACGATGTTGTTACCAGACTATAAGATAGATTGGGGTTATGAAGTCAAAAAAGAAGAGATACCTTTAAGAAACATTGCAGATGCAAAAATCTATGAAAAATAATACCTTTAAAGGTATTTTTTCTTTTTTAGGAACATGTTATAATATACAAAGAAAAGAGGAATTAATATGAGTTTAACAGCAGGAATAGTAGGTTTACCAAATGTTGGAAAATCCACATTATTTAATGCCATCACAAATCAAAAAATTTTAGCAGAAAACTATCCATTCGCCACAATCGAACCAAATGTAGGAGTGGTAACCGTACCAGACGAAAGAATGGATAAATCAAAAGAAATGTACCAACCCAATCGTTTTATTCCAACAGCATATGAATTTACAGACATAGCCGGACTAGTAAAAGGCGCCTCACAAGGAGAAGGGCTAGGCAATAAATTCTTATCACATATTCGGGAGACAGATGCTATCGTAGAAGTAGTAAGATGTTTTGATGATGGAAAAATCATTCATGTTGAAGGAAATATCGATCCAATAAGAGACATTGAAACAATCAATTTAGAATTAGCATTTGCAGATTTAGATGTAATTAATAGTAGATTAGAAAGAGTATCAAAAAAAGCTAGAACAACGAAAGATAAAAACGATTTATTAGAAACAGAAGTCCTAGATAAATGCAAAAAAGCATTAGAAGAAAATAAATCAATACGTCAATTAAATCTATCAGAAGAAGAACAAAAAGTAATAAAATCATATAGTTTTCTAACACAAAAACCAATTATATATTTAGCAAATATAAAAGAAAGTGAATTAGGAAATCCAGACAATGAATATGTAAAACTAGTAAAAGAATATGCATCAAAAGAAAATGCTAGAGTAGTAAGTCTTTGCGCTAAAGTAGAAGAAGAATTAAGCGAATTAGATGCGAACGATAAAAAAGAAATGCTAGAAGGATTAGGTCTAGATGGAAGTGGACTAGATAAATTAATTACTGCAACTTATGATATTCTTGGACTAGCAACTTATTTTACTGTTGGAAAAGATGAAGTACGAGCATGGACGTTTAAAAAAGGAATGAATGCTAAACAATGTGCAGGAATTATTCATACAGACTTTGAAAAAGGATTTATAAGAGCAGAAGTCATGTCTTATGAAGATTTAATAGAATGTGGATCAGAATTAAAAGTAAAAGAAGCGGGAAAAGCTCGATTAGAAGGAAAGGATTACATCATGCAAGATGGAGACATCTGCCATTTTAGATTTAATGTATAATGAATAGTAAAATAATCATATTTGAAGCCAATAGAAAGGATGGGATTTTTTCAGCAGGAAA
Source organism: uncultured Erysipelotrichaceae bacterium (assembly GCA_902782835.1). Classification (GTDB taxonomy): domain Bacteria; phylum Bacillota_I; class Bacilli_A; order RF39; family UBA660; genus UBA3789. The sequence goes on from CACZOQ010000138.1 coordinate 4,838, forward strand.
AAAATTCTATTCAAAAGGAACTAATAAAAAAATAAGAGAACAAGAATTTTACCAAGCTAGATTAAAACTAGGAAAAAAAATAGGAATTAATGGTAATCATATATTTAGGCCTTATCAAAAAGGAGAATATAAACCAGATGTAAATTATAGAAATGGAAAGTATATTATTATTGATAAGACACATATGAGAAAGAAAGACTATTTTAGAGAAATCTTGAAAGCAGATATTTTAATTATTTCAGAAGAATACCCTGATATAGCAATTGCTAATCCATCTGCAGACTGTCCAGTAATAATCTGCGAAGATAGAAACAAAGGATATACGGCATTATCTCATTGTGGAGGACGATATATTAATCGTTATCTTCCAAGAGATACAATAAAAGCATTAATAAATGGATGTAATAGTAATCCAGAAGATATCTATGTCTATATCGGCAGTTGCATAAAAAAAGAATCTTATACATATGATAGAAGACCAAAATGGGCTACAAATCACAAAGTATGGCAAGGATTCATTGAAAAAAGAGAAAAAGAATTCTACATAGACTTGATTGGTCCAATCAAAAAACAATTAGAAGAAATAGGAATAACTCATATTGAAGAATCCCCTATCAACGTTGCAAAAGAAAAAGACTATTATTCCAATCATGAAGCCTCAAAAGACTTAAAAGAAAAATTAGGTCAGAATTTTATCGGATTCTATTACAAACAAAAAGAGAAGTAATCATACTTCTCTTATTTTTCTGAAATTGTGTAGTCGCTTTCAAGAACTTTAACAACATTGTTATATGCATCTTCAAAAGAACCGTATGCATAAATATAACTTGATTTCTCTTCGTTGAAGTAATACTCTGGTGCAGGGTTTTTACCATTAGAAAAGTCACAATCTTTTTTTATGTTTTCAAAAACTATAGGTATATAGACAGTATGCTGATCACTTTGATTAAAGAAATTATGATACACTTTTGAATAAATAGAAATAACATAATTAGAATCTTTTTTTGAAGCAACATATACTTTTTCTAAACGAGAGTCTCCAGCAGATTGATAAGAATATGTTGTATCACTTCTTCCTACAACACTTTGTGAAAGAAATGAAAAACAAGCAAAGTTCAAATCTTCAAAACCATCATTGTCAATTTCATCAATAGAAGAAAGAATTTGATTATCTTCCTTTATAGTCTGAAGTCTTTCTGTATTTTTACTTTTTACCTCATGAATATTTGTGAATTCGGAATAAAAAATAAGACCAAATATAAAAATAAAACCAATACCAACAATAACAAATGGAACAGCTATAAACTTAGATGCAGTTACTACAGAGTTTTGCAATTCATTTAAATTGAATTGATCTGCATAATTGTTAAATTCTTTTTTTTCATCTCTTTCAATTTCGAAAGCTCTATGGCAATATGAACACTTACAACTTTTATCTGTTTCACTAAACTCTAAATTTGCTCCACAATTAGGACATTTTTTTTCAACTAATCTCATACTATTTTCACCCTATCCAAATTATACCATAAAACATAAAAATGTAAAGGTTCAAAAGTTATATAAAAAATTAGAAATATAATAGACAAAATGAAATAGATTTGTTATAATACCTTCGAGTATTTTAAATACTCCTTGCTATCAAGAGATAGCCATAAGTCCAAAAGGAGGTGCAAAAAATGAATAAGTATGAAATTATGTTCATTGTTAGACCAGATATGGAGGAAGCAGAAATTAAAAAAACAGCTGAATCAATGAAAAAGGTTTTAACAGATGGAAAAGCAAAGATAATTGAAGAAAAAAACATGGGTCAAAGAGAATTGGCTTATGAAATTCAAAAATTTAACACTGGATATTATTACTTGTTTGTCGTAGAGGCATCAAAAGAAACAGAACAAGAATTCAATCGTGTTGCTAGAATTAATGAGAGCCTACTTCGCCACTTAATTGTAAAAGTAGAAGAATAAGAAAAAGAGGTAATTTAGTATGAATAAAGTATTTTTAATAGGAAGACTGACAAGAGATCCAGAATTAAGATATACTGGAAACAATACTCCCGTAGCAACTTTTTCATTAGCCGTTAATAGAAACTTCTCAAATCAACAAGGAGAAAGAGAAGCAGATTTTATTAATATTGTTGTTTGGAGAAAACAAGCAGAAAACGTTAAGAATTATTTAACACAAGGAAGTCAAGTCGCTATTGATGGAAGAATTCAAACAAGAAGTTATGATGATAATAATGGCCAAAAAAGATATGTAACAGAGGTAATTGCAGATAATGTTGAATTTCTAGGATCTAAGAATTCCTCAAACAATTCTAATAATATGAATAGTTCTACAAGTAATGCAGCAGGACCAAGCCCATATGATTTTGGAGATACTCCAGAACCTAAAGGTACGGATGTTGATAGTAATCCATTTGCGGATTTTGGCGCAAGTATCGAAATTAGCGATGATGAATTACCATTTTAAAAAGGAGGAAAAGACATGGCAGAGTTTAATCGTAGAAAGAAAAAAGTTTGCATGATGTGTACAGGAAAAACAGTTGACTACAAAGATGTGGAAACTTTAAAAAGATATACAAATGAAAAAGGGAAAATAGTTCCAAGAAGAGTAACTGGTAACTGTGCTCTTCATCAAAGATTTATTTCTAAACAAATTAAAAGAGCGCGTGCAATAGCACTTATGCCTTATTCAAGATAAGAGTATTCATTACTCTTTTTTTTATTCTTTACGTTAACAAAAATAAAAATCATAAAAAAAACTATTTTTCTGAAAAAAATATGATATAATAAAATTGTCTAAAAGATATAGAGCTTTTGTTAAAACCGACTAAGTAAAAATACGGGAATTCGGAACAAGTCAATCGGTGTTGAATGCCTTCTATTAGTAGGAATCCTAAAGATTGAGTATGAATACCCACCTGCAAACAGCGGGTTTTGCCGCTTCTATTTTTAGACATTTTTTTTATGTTTGAAACGACTCTCTTTTGTTAGACAAAAGAGAGCTTTTATTATATAATAAAAATGGGAGTTTATAGGAGGTATTATGAGTATAATCAAAGAACGAAGAAAACTAAATCGAGAAATTCGTAAAGTAAACACAATTTTTCTAATGGCTCATAAAAATTTAGATTTAGATGCTTTAGGTAGTTCTATTGGGATGTTTCAAGTTTTAAAAAAACGTCGTAAAAAGTGTTATATCATAATTGATGATAAAACTCATGAACCAGGAGTTCAAAAAATATTAAGAGAACTAGAAGGCTGTATTAATATCATAAAAAGTGAAGAAATTGAAGAATACATGTCTAAAAAGAAAAATAGAAATTTATTGATTATATTAGATACAAGCAAAAAAGATCTTGTTCAAAGTCAAGAAGCGTTAGACAAAATAGAAAAGAAGTTAATTATTGATCATCATGAATTAGGAAAAACAACACTGAAAGAAGCTACCATTATAGTAGATAATAAAGTATCTAGCACCTGTGAAATGATTGCTAGTTTAATAGAATACTACGATGTAGAAATTGATTCCTATTATGCAACAATCCTATTATCAGGAATTGTTTTAGATACCAATAACTACACATTAAATACGACGGCAGAAACTTTCTATATGTCTTATTATCTATCTTCACTAGGAGCTAGTGCTAAAAAGGTACAATATTTATTAAAACAAGACTTAAAAGAATATACAGAGAGACAAAAACTAATGTCATCGATAGAAACATTAGAAGGGAGTGTTGCTTTTACAAAAGCAACTCCGTATACAATTTATCGAAGAGAAGATTTAGCAAAAGTAGCTGATACATTATTGTTCTTCAATAATATTGAAGCATCATTTGTCATTGGAAAAATAGGAAAAGATACAATTGGTGTCAGTGCCAGAAGCCTTGGGAACTATGACATATTAAAAGTTCTAGAAAAAATAGGAGGTGGAGGAGACGCCACTGGAGGAGCTGCTAAATTTGAAAAAACAACAATTAGTAAAGTAGAACAAGAAATAAAAAGAATCATAAAAGAAGAAGGAGAGTAGAATGGAAGTTATTTTTATCAAAGATTTAAAAAATCAAGGTAAAAAGGGGCAAATAAAAAATGTAAAAGATGGTTATGCAGAAAACTTTCTTATAAAAAATGGTTATGCAGTCAAAAAGACAAAAGAAAATCTTTCAAAGTTAAACCATGAACAGGCAAAAAAAGAAAAAGAAGAGGAAGAAAAAAGAAAAGAAGCACTAATTATGAAAGAAAGGCTTTCTAAGGAAACCTTAGAATTTAAAGTAAAAACAGGTGCCGAAGATAAAGTGTTTGGAAGCATCAGTGTAAAGCAAATTAAAGATGAATTAGAAAAAAAAGGTTATAAAATAGAAAAAAGTATGATTGAAGTAAATAATCCAATTTCATCCTTAGGTTTTCACAATGTGAACTTAAATCTTTACACGGATGTATCTGCTACAGTTAAAGTACATGTAATAAAATAGAGGTGATAATATGCCAACAAGAGTATTACCAAATAATTTAGAAGCCGAAGAATCTGTTTTAGGTGCATGTTTTTTATCAAAATATGCCCTTCAAAAAGCCGCAGAAAGCTTAAGACCAGAATCATTTTATAATGAAAAAAACAGTAAAATATTCATGGCCATGCTTGATTTACTTGAAGATAAAACTCCAATTGATATTACAACAGTTACAGGACAATTAAAGAAGAAAAATGAATTAGTGGAAGTTGGAGGAGTAGAATATTTAACAGAAGTATTAAACTATGTTCCAACTGCGACGAATATTGATTTTTATATAAAAAACGTTGAAGAAGCATCTCTATTAAGAAACTTAATCGAAACGGCAGAAGATATTGCAGAAGAAGGATATAAATCTGATGAAACAGTAAATGAAATATTAGATAATTCAGAAAAGAAAATTTTAAACATCGTTAAAAACAGAAAATCTAGTGAGTTTCGTTCTATTAAGGATGTTTTAACGAAAACACAATCAGATTTAGAAAGATTATCAGAGCATAAAGGAGAAATCACAGGACTTCCAACAGGATGGTTGGATTTTGACAGAATTACAACAGGATTACATCCAAATGAATTGATTATTATTGCTGCAAGACCTGCTATGGGAAAAACTGCTTTTGCTTTAAATTTAGCTACTCATGTTGCTATGGAACAAGATAAAGCAGTTGCTTTATTCAACTTAGAAATGAGTGCCGAACAATTAGCAATGCGTATTCTTTCATCTTTGGGACAATTAGATGGATTTAAATTAAAAACAGGAAATTTGATGAACCAAGATTGGAGAAAAATAAACGAAGCAGTATCACAGTTATCCAATACTAACTTAGTGATGGATGATACTCCAGGAATAACCATTGGAGAAATTCGTGCAAAGTGTAGAAGACTAGCAAGTAGTGAAAAAGGATTATCACTAATTGTTATAGATTATTTGCAATTAATATCTGGTGGAAAAAACTATGGTGCAAATCGACAACAAGAAGTATCAGACATATCAAGAAGTCTAAAAACGCTAGCAATGGAATTAGGTGTACCAGTTATTGCCTTATCACAATTATCTCGTAGTGTAGAAGGAAGAGAAGATAAACGACCTTTGATGAGTGACTTAAGAGAATCCGGATCTATTGAACAAGATGCTGATATTGTTATGTTCTTATATAGAGATGATTACTATAAGAAGGAAGCTAGGACAGAGGACAATACAAGTATTAGTGAATTAATAATAGGAAAACATAGAAATGGTCCAACAGCAACGATAGAACTATTATTCAAAAAAAATACATCAACATTTTTAAATTTAAGAAAAGAACCGAATAAGGAGGTAAAAACAAGTGAATAAAAAGAATAGAGGGAAAGTACTAATACTGATTCTAATTATGTTCATTTTTATCACAGGCTTTACCAATATTTCTTCTAAACCGCAAACGGTATACCGAGTTTATTTGCAGGGAAAGTCGCTTGGTATTATAAAGTCTAAACAATCATTCGAAGACTATATTGATAAAGAACAAGAAACGATAAAAAAGAAATATAAAGTAGATAAAGTATATGTTCCAGCAGATTTAGATATAATAAAAGAAATTACTTTTGAAAATCAAATAAAAAGTAATCAAGAAATATATAATGTTATTAAAGACATCTCTCCTTTTACGATTAATGGTTATGTCATAAAGATAAAAGGTTTAGATACAAAAGACAATGAAGGAAAAACAATTAAAGGTAAAAGTCAAAAAATCTATGTAATAGAGAAAGAAACATTTACAGAGGCAGTTGAAAAGATGGCAAAATCATTTATTTCTTCTGAAGCATATGATAACTATGCAAATAATACACAAAAAGAAATAATTGATACCGGAACAATTATTGACAATATATATTTAAAAAATAAAATCACAATCAAAAAAGACAAAATACCAGTTAATGAAACAATCTACCAAAATACGGAAGATTTAAGTAAGTATTTGTTATTTGGTACAACTGATTCACAAGCTACTTATACAATTAAAGATGGAGATACGATTAGTGATGTAGCATTTAATAATCGAATTTCAGTAGAAGAGTTTTTAATAGCAAATCCAGATTTACAAGATGAAAAGAGTCTACTCTCACCGGGACAAAAAGTAACATTAGGTATATTGAAACCACAGATAAGTGTTGTAGAAGAAGATCATGTTGTAAAAGATGAAGAACAAAACTTTACGACGAAAACAGAAGAAGATCCTGAGCAATATACGAATTATTCAGTTGTTAAACAAGAAGGTGTAAAAGGATTAAATCGAGTTACTCAAAAAGTACAAAAAGTAAATGGAGAGACAGTTTCACTAGTAGGTATTTCTCAAGAAGTATTAAAAGAGCCAGTTGAAGAAATTATAGTAAAAGGTACCAAACCACAACCAAGTAGAGGATGGAGTGGAGGTTACGGTGATTTAATCATAACAAAAGGTATGTTTGGCTGGCCAGCTACTTGTTCGACTGTATCCAGCGGTTTTGGATGGCGCTGGGGAACATTACATGATGGAACAGATATTGCTGGATGTGGATATGGATCTAATATTTTCGCAGCAGAATCTGGTGAAGTCGTAACAGTTAGTTATAAATATGATAATGGACAATATATTACTATTCGTCATGACAATGGATATTATACAATGTATGCCCATCTATGTAGTGGTTGTACATATGTAAAAGTAGGAGATAGGGTTCAAAGAGGACAACCAATAGGAGGAATGGGACAAACAGGTTTTGCAACAGGAGTACACTTACATTTTGCTATTTGGACAGGTCCACCATATGCAGGAGGAACAGCGTTAAACGCTATGAATTTCTATTAAAATGAAAATCAAAACACTAGCCAGTGGATCAAAGGGAAATTGTTCAATTTTGTTATGTGAAAGTGGCAATATCATAATAGATATGGGAATTTCCTACTTAACTTTAAAAAAAAGTTTAGAAGAAAATTCCCTTTCTTTTACAGATTTTGCTGGAATACTAATAACACACTGTCACAACGATCACATAAAAGGACTAGCTTCCCTGATAAAACACACCAAACTAAAAGTATTTATTCCAGAAGATATGTACGATAGTTTAAAAGAAGTTGTACCCTATCCAAATTGTATTTTTATTGATGACACATTTGAAATCAATGATATCCATATAGAATTAATTCACACTTCACATGATGCTCCCTCTTCAGTCGGTTTTATTATAGAAGAATATAATAAAAGTTTAGTATATGTAACCGATACAGGCTATATCAATCGAAAATATCTAGCAAAAATGGTAAATAAAGATGCCTATTTAATTGAAAGCAATCATGATGAAATTATGTTAATGGATGGTCCTTATCCAAGATTTTTAAAAGAAAGAGTAATTAGTGATCAGGGACACTTATCCAATAATACCACCTCAAAGTATTTAAAAAAATTAGTAGGAAATAAAACGAAAACAATCATATTAGCACATTTAAGTGAAACGAATAATACTCCTGAAAAAGCATTAGAAGCCATTGCAATCCAAGAATTACCAAAAAGTATAAAAGTATTAATTGCAGATCAATACGAAGCAGGACCAATGGTGGAAGTATAATATGGAATCAGTATTATTAGATGACTTCATAGAATATAATATGATGGAGAAAGAGGATTTAAATGATCAAAATCATAGCCATAGGGTTTATTAAAGAGAAATATCTGAAAGATGCCATAGAAGAATATCAAAAAAGAATAAAAAAATATACAAATATAGAAATTATTGAATTAAAAGATGAAGGAATACTAGATTTTAATAAAGCAAAAAAAATTGAGGCAGAAAAAATAGCAAAATATATCAATGAAAAAGATTATATCATAACACTAGAAATTGAAGGAAAAGAATACACATCACCAGAGTTTGCCGAAAAAATAAGTACAATTCAAATTGAGAATAGTAATATAACGTTTATTATAGGAGGTAGTTATGGTTTAGATGAAAGAATAAAAGAAAGAGCAAATCTTCCAATATCTTTTTCGAAGATGACGTTTCCCCATCAATTGTTTAGAGTAATATTATTAGAACAGATATATAGAGCCTATAAAATTAATAATCATGAAAGTTATCACAAATAGTATAAAGAAAGTGAGGATTAAGATGATAGGAAATAAGTGGGATGATCTACTAAAAGAAGAATATCAAAAAGAGTACTTTCAAAATCTTATAGAATTTGTAAAAGAAGAATATAAAAACAAGACAATATATCCAAAACAAAATGAAGTATTTAATGCATTTCGCTATACTGATTTTGATAATGTAAAAGTAGTAATCTTAGGACAAGATCCATATCATGGTCCAGAGCAAGCAGAAGGGTTATCATTCTCAGTGAAAAATGAAGTGTCCAAGCCACCATCTCTTCAAAACATTTTTAAGGAACTAAAAAATGACTTGGGAATACCATTTCCAGAAGTTAACTCATTAAAACCATGGGCTAAACAAGGAGTATTACTACTAAATGCAGTATTAACAGTTGAAGAACATAAACCAACCTCACATAAAGATAAGGGTTGGGAAACGTTTACAGACAATGTGATTCAAAAGATTAATGAAAAAAAGGAACCCGTTGTATTTATTCTATGGGGAGCTTATGCAAGAAATAAAAAAAGCCTGATTACGAATCCACAGCATCTCATTATAGAATCAGCACACCCATCCCCATTTTCCGCAAGAAATGGATTTTTTGGAAGTAAGCCATTTTCAAGGACAAATGATTTTTTAAGAAATAAAGGAATAAAAGAAATAGATTGGAGAGTTGAATAATGAAAAAAGTAAAAGAGTACTTTGTGGATTATTACTTAATATTTTGTGTATATGCATTTATTGGTTGGCTTTATGAAGTATTTTGGATGTGGTTTGTGGTACCACCTAAGCACTTTATTAATCGAGGAGTTTTATTAGGTCCATTTTTACCAATATATGGATTTGGAATGCTTCTATTATTTACAGTATTACATAGTTTCATGAAAGAAAAGCATACCATTCAAAGGCCATTATTTAGAATACTATCAACAGTAATTGTTATAACATTTATATATACAACGATCATAGAGTATACAACCCCTAAAATATATAATGTTGGGGAATATCTAAGTAAATATGGAATAGGATTATTCATTGCAAATATTCTAGGAATCATAATCATATCATTCTTAGTATCTAAAAAAATACTAACAAAAAAAATAGACTGCACTGTCATTTTCGTATTTATCGCAATATGGCTAATTGCTACTGGCTTAGAATATGTATCTCATTTCGTAATGGATAAATTCTTTAATGTCATGTTATGGGACTATACCAAAGACTTTTTAAACGTAAATAAACGAATCAATTGGGATGCATCGAGAAATTTTGCCATCGGAGGAACATTTTTGCTATATACAGTTCAACCACTTCTAAATAAAAAACTTCCAAAAATAGAAGCTTCTAAGAAAACAATCATCGCAGGAATCATAGGAATCCCAATGCTACTAGATTTTATTTTTCATGTAATATTAAAAATAATTTAATCCGCAGAAATTGTGGATTAAATTATTTTTTTTATTTTTGAGCTTGAACAGCAGTAATTGCTACAACACCAACAATATCATCAGCACTACAGCCTCGAGATAAATCATTAATTGGAGCAGCAATTCCTTGAGTAATAGGACCATATGCTTCCGCCTTAGCAAGACGCTGAACTAATTTGTAACCGATGTTACCTGCATCTAAATCAGGGAAAACTAATACATTGGCTTTTCCAGCAACAGGACTATCCGGAGCTTTACTCTTGGCAACCTCAGGGACGATAGCAGCATCCAATTGTAATTCACCATCCATCATATAATCTGGATATTTTTCCTTTGCTATACGAACAGCCTCAACTACTTTATCAACATCAGCATGTTTTGCGCTTCCCATAGTAGAATGAGAAAGAAATGCAACAACTGGCTTTTTTTCAACAAGTAATTGGAAACTATCAGCACTGCTAGCAGCAATAGCAGCTAACTTTTCACTATCAGGATTCTGTTCTAAACCACTATCCGCAAAGATAAAAGTACCATGGTCACCATATAAACAGTCAGGAACAACCATTAAAAAGAATGCCGAAACTAAAGGAACACTTGGAGCAGTCTTAATAATTTGCAAAGCTGGTCTCAATGTATTAGATGTGGAGTGACAAGCACCAGAAACAACACCATCTGCTCTACCAGTTTTAACAAGCATACAAGCATAATACATATAATCTTCTAATAATAGTCTTTTTGCTTCCTCATAAATCATACCTTTTTCTTTTCTTAATTCCACAAGAGTATTAATCAATTCCTCTGTCATAGGATTTGTAAAAGGGTCAATAATAGAAGCCTCTCTAATATTATATCCTTTTGATGCTTTCTTAATATCCTCTTCTTTACCAATTAGTATAATATTGGCAATTTTTTCTTCTAATAATACTTCTGTTGCTGCTATAACTCTTTCATCCATTGTTTCAGGAAGAACAATTGTTTTTAAATTCATCTTAGCACGATTTTTTATAGATTCAATAAAATTCATAATACACCTACTTATCATTTAATATTTCAAATATTTCTCTTTTTTCATTATTATAAAATTCTTTTTTATGATATCTCTTTATAATAGCGATAATTCTAGCAGGAAAGGAAACGACTAGATGATTAAATTCCACAACGGTATCATTATAAAACTTAATAGCACCAATAATATTCTCTTCATTTGTATTTAATTCATCAAGAATCTTTAATAGAGCATCACTTTTTAATAACTTTTCATTTTCATCCAAAGTTTTAAAAAACTCATTATAAGATTTTTTTAGAGCATCATGTTTAAAAAAATTATTAGCATCCTCAGGAATATCATCAATTTGATTCATAAAATCTTGTTTTTTTAATTCTTTATTTATTATAGGTCTCGTTCGATCTAATAATTCCTGTTTTTTTTGTAAATACATATCAATATCTTCTTCTGCTTTATCAATCTTAATAATAGCTAATTGAAATTTATTATTAAAAAGAACAAAAATAAATAGTAAAAAAGAAAGTACAACAACAATTCCCAAAATAATCTCTAACATAAGTCCCTCCATACTATTTAGATTATAACAAAAAAAGAAAAAAAGAACAATGAAAGAAAACAAAAAATAGGTATAAAAAAAAAGAATAATATGTTATAATGACAATAAATTTGGAGGTTGAGGGAGTATGTCTAGAAATAAAATAAAAGTCCGAATTCAGAATCCTGAAGAAGATCTAGCAATTGAAACCAATGCAATCATTCAAGATGAAAGGATTCTATATCAAGAACCGGATCAAACAAAAACTCAATATTCCTTCAAAAATAATATTTTAGTTCGCGAAAATAAAGATATTCGAATGGAATATACATTCATCAAAAAGAAAACTACAGAAGGAATCATCTACTTAAAAGACTATAATAAAGAGATAAGAATATTAATTAATACAAAAAAAATAGATAAAAAAGATAATAATATTAAAATTCAATATAAAGTAGATAATAATGAATTTATTTATGAAATAGAGGTAATAAAATGAGTATATTAAAAGAATTAGAATTAGATTTATTAAAAATAATAGAAAATGCGGGTTATAAAGAAGATCAGTTATCATTAGAACCATCTAATAGAAGAGATTTAGGAGAATATCAATTAAATGATGCTATGCAATTAGTCAAAATCTATCATCAAAATCCAAGAGAAATTGCTGAAAAAATAGTTAAAGAACTAGAAAAAGATGATCGTTTTACAAAAATCAATATTGCTGGACCAGGATTTATTAATTTTAGTTTATCAGATCAATATACATATGAGTTTTTAAATAAAATGAATCAAGATATTCAAGCTAATATTGATCAAAAAGGGCCTAGAAAAATAGTAATAGACTATGGTGGAGCAAATGTAGCCAAGGCTCTTCATGTTGGCCATTTAAGAAGTGCAAATATTGGTGAAGCATTAAAAAGACTAGCAAAACTATTAGGCTGTGAAGCGTTAGGAGATGCACATTTAGGAGATTATGGAAGACCTCTTGGTTTAGTAATAAAAGAAATAAAAGAAGAATTTCCAGATTTACCATTCTTCGATAAAAACTATACAGGAGATTATTCTGAGGTAGAATTACCTATTACAAATGCAGATCTTGAAAGAATATATCCCCTTGCTTCCGCTAAAGCAAAAGAAGATGAAGATTATTTAGAAGAAGCAAGAAATCTAACTAGTAAATTTCAAAATCATGAAAAGGGTATATATGAACTATGGAAAAGAATAATTGAAATATCAAAATCAGATATTAAGAAAATGTATGATGAGTTAAATACAAGTTTTGAGATATGGAATGGCGAATCTGATGAAATGGCTTACTTTGATCAATTATTAAAAATCTATGAAGAACAAGGATTAATTGAAGAAAGTGAAGGCGCAATAGTAATTCCCATTGCCAAAGAAGAAGATACATATACAATACCACCTCTAATGATGATTCGATCAAATGGTATAAAATCATATGATGCTACAGATTTGGCAGCTATCTTAGAAAGAAAAGAAAACTATAATCCTGATGAGATATGGTACGTTGTTGATAATAGACAATCACTTCATTTTGAACAAGTGTTTAGAGCAGCTCGTTTAGTAAATTTAATAGATAAAAAAGTAAATTTAGAACATATTGATTTTGGAACTATGAACGGTAAAGATGGAAAACCATTTAAGACAAGAGATGGCGGAGTAATGACTTTAAAAGATTTAATACAATTAGTCTATAGTGAAACATACAAGAAAATCACCAACGAATCCATAATGGAAGAGGAAAAACCTTTGATAGCCAAACAAGTTGCTATTGCAGCAATAAAATATGCAGATTTACTTCCTTATAGAGGAACAGATTATGTTTTTGAAGTAGAGAAATTTACAGATTTAGAAGGAAAAACTGGACCATATCTATTATATTCTACCATTCGAATGAGATCATTATTAACAAAAGCAGATGGTATTTCAGCAAATCAAATAACAAAACTAAAAGGCTTAACCGAAAAAGAAATAGCATTAATTTTATTAAATCTACCATCTATCATAGAAAAATCATTTGATACAAAATCATTAAATGATATATCAGAATACTTATATAAACTAACTTCAGCTTATAATAAATTCTATTCAGAAAATAGAATATTAACAGAAGAAGACACGGAATTAAAAGAATCTTGGATTGTATTAACCAATATTGTTTATAGAGTTAATTTACTATTATTAGATATACTAGGAATTACAATACCAGAAAAAATGTAAAAAAAAGGTTGCCAACAGAAAAGATATATGTTATAAAATTATTGGTATTTTTTTACCACCGAGAAAAATTGTAAAAAATAAAGAATAGTTTCATAAATACAGGAGGGCTAACTATGAGTCTAAAATCAATGAAAAAAGAAGATTTAGAATTATTATCTAATAAAGATATAGCATATATGATTCTGGAAGAAAGTAAAAAGAAATTAAATACGGCTGATTTATATAAGAAGATTATTAAACTATTAGATTTACCAGAAAGTACATTTGAAAAGAAAATCGCCGATTTTTATACAGCATTATCAACCGATAAAAGATTTATTTTATTAGATAATGGAAAATGGGACTTAAGAAATAATCATACCTCTGATAAAGTAATTAAGATTTCTGAAGATGACGATGATGACGAAGAAGAAGAAACAGAAGAAGATCAAAAAGAAGAAGAAATCGAAGAAGATAGTTTTGATGATACAGAAGAAGAAGAATACGACGAAGAAACGAATGAAGAACTAAAAGATTTAGTAATCATTGATGAAGATGAACTAGAATTAGAAGAATAAGAAAAATACAAAGGATTTACTATCTTTTGTTTTTTTTCAATAAGAATATGATATAATAGGACTGACTTAAGAAAGAATAGGTGATTATATGATAGAACGATTAGAAGCAACCCTAGAAAAATATAATAATTTAGAAAAAGAATTAACAAAACCAGAAGTATTATCTGATATCAAAAAGACAAGAGAATATTCAAAAGAAATGGCCGAGTTAGAAGATATAGTTTTATGTTATAAGAAGTATAAAAAATTATTAGAGGATATAGAAGACACAAAAGAAATGTCCAAGGACCCAGAATTAGGAGAAATGGCCAAAGAAGAATTAAAATTATTAGAAACCGAAAAAGAAAAATTAGATGGAGAATTAGAAATATTATTAATTCCAAAAGATCCAAATGACAGCAAAAATGTCATTATGGAAATAAGAGGAGCTGCTGGTGGGGATGAAGCAAATATCTTCGCTGGAGACTTATTTAGAATGTATACAAGATATGCAGAAAAACAAGGTTTTACATATCAAGTATATAACTCGATTGAAGGAACTGCTGGAGGTTTTAGTCAAATTGAATTAATCATTAAAGGAAAAGGAGCCTATTCTTTATTAAAATATGAAAGTGGATCCCATAGAGTACAAAGAGTTCCAGTAACAGAATCCAACGGTCGATTACAAACCTCGACGGCAACTGTATTAGTAATGCCAGAAGCAGATGAAGATGTAGAAATAGAAATAAATCCAAATGACTTAAGAATAGATATTTATCGTTCAAGTGGCTGCGGAGGACAAGGAGTTAATACAACGGATTCAGCTGTCAGAATTACTCATTTACCAACCGGCTTAGTCGTTACTTGTCAAAACGAAAGAAGTCAAATTCAAAATAAAGAACAAGCTATGAAAGTATTAAAATCACGTCTATATGAACTACAAGAGCAAGAAAGAACAGAAAAAGAAGGAAATGAAAGACGAAGCAAAATCGGTACAGGTGATCGAGCAGAAAAGATTAGAACGTATAACTATCCTCAGAATCGAGTAACAGATCATAGAATTGGCTATACAACTAATAATTTAGATCGAATTATGGATGGAGCACTAGACGATGTAATTAATGCCTTAATCCAAGAAGATCAAAAAAGAAAATTACAAGGGGAAGAATAAATTGAATCGAATTGAAGATTTACTCATTTATGGAAAGAGTCATTGTCATTCAGATTATGCTAAGATTCTTTTAGCGGAATTATTACATAAAAATCCACTAGAATTGTTGAATTATTTATCAGAAGAAGTAGACGAAGAAATCGTTACTATATATAAAAAAGAAATTCAAGCATTATGTGAAGGGAAACCATTGCAATATGTAATAGGAAATGTTAATTTTTATGGTTTATCATTTAATATTGACGAAAGAGTATTAATACCTAGATTTGAAACAGAAGAACTAGTAGAACATACCATTCAATTGATTAGAGATCATTTCCAAGAACCTGTTGATCTCGTTGATTTAGGATGTGGAAGTGGAGTAATAGGATTAACCTTGGAAAAGAAAGTATCCACAAAAAGTGTGGATTTAATTGATATTTCAGAGGATGCTCTAGAAGTATGTAAAATCAATAAAGAAAAACATAAATCAAAGGCAAATGTAATAAAAAACGATTTTTTAGATAAAATAAACAAACAATATGACATTATCATAAGCAATCCTCCTTATATAGGAGAAGAGGAAGAAATAGATGAAATTGTTAAGAAAAATGAACCAGCACTTGCTTTATATGCAGGAAAAAAAGGACTAGATTGCTATCAAAAAATATTATCTGAGATTGATAAAAATATGAAAGATAAATGCTTAATAGCAATGGAAATTGGATATCAACAAAAAGAAGAGATTATAAAACTAGTGAATCAATATTTAAAAGACGTCCAGATAGAAGTAAAAAAAGACTTATCTGGGAAAGATAGAATGATATTTATACTAAAAGATTAAAAGAATATATAAGGGAAAAAGTCTTAATATTCTTTTTATTTTACGACAAATAAATAATCATTTAGAGAAGAATAATTGACAAAAACAAAGGAAACTCTTATTATAAAAATGGATGAGAAGATACTGAAATAATCTATAAAAGAAATATTCAATATCTTGCATAATAAACAAGAAGATTTTTTAATCGGGAAAATCAAATAAAGGAGGATAAAAATGAAAGTTATCGAAATAGAAGGAAACAGGAAGCTAGAAGGGACCATTCGAATTAGTGGAGCAAAAAATGCAACAGTAGCTTTAATACCAGCAGCAATTTTAACAGATGAAGAAGCAACAATTTGTAATGTACCAGAAATTACAGATACAGATGCGTTGTGTGATATTTTAAAAGAATTGAATGTAAAAGTAAATCGTTCAACTGAAAGTGTAGTGATTAATCCAAGGGAAATGATTAACAAAGAAATAGAAGAGCAATTTTCAAAAAAATTAAGAGCATCTTATTATTTTATGGGAGCTTTACTAGGAAAATATAAAAAAGCAGAAATGTATTTTCCAGGAGGGTGCTCAATAGGTGCAAGACCAATAGATCTTCATTTAAAAGGATTTGAAGCCTTAGGAGCTACAGTAAGAAATGAAAATAATAAATATATAGTAGAAGCAAAAGAACTAAAAGGAGCAAATATATATCTGGATATCGCATCGGTAGGAGCAACTATTAATATTATGCTAGCAGCTGTAAAGGCTAAAGGAACAACCATAATTGATAATGCCGCAAAAGAACCAGAAATTGTAAATGTTGCAACATTCTTAAATAATATGGGAGCAAATATTACTGGAGCAGGAACATCTACAATAAAAATAAAAGGTGTAGAACATCTACATCAATGTTTCCATGAAGTAATACCGGATAGAATTGAAGCGGGAACATATATAATAATTGGTGCATTATGTGGACACCCACTAAAAGTAGATAATGTAATCCCTGAACATGTGGATTCACTTTTATCAAAATTAGAAGAAATGAGAATAGGACTAGAAATCGGAGCTGACTATGTTACAATCATAGATAATAATGAGAAATTAGTTGCTACGAATATAAAAACAGCTGTATATCCAGGATTCCCAACAGATTTACAACAACCATTTACGGTATTATTGACCCAAGCAAATGGAAAATCAAAGGTCACAGAAACAATTTGGGAAAATCGATTTATGCATATTCCATATCTAAAAGCATTAGGTGCCAATATTGAAGTGAAAAATCAAACAGCTACAATTATAGGTCCAACACCATTAAAAGGAGAAGAAGTAATAGCAACAGATTTACGAGCAGGAGCTGCTATGGTAGCAGCAGCATTAATTGCAGAAGGAAAAACGACAATAACCAATGCAGAACACATCTTAAGAGGATACGAACAAATTGTAGAAAAACTAACAGCTGTAGGCGCAAAAATCACAATTAAAGAGATTTAATAATCATTTAAATCTCTTTTTTGATGTTTCGATGAAAAATACTTGCTAAAAGTAGAAAAATTTGATATAGTAATAACGCATTTAATTACTATGACAAGAAATTTGTCATGGCGGAAGGAGAGATAGTATGAAGAAAGATATTCATCCAGAAAGCAAGGAATGTACTGTAACTTGCGCTTGTGGGAACACATTTACTTGTAAGTCTACAAAATCAGAAATTAATGTTGAAATTTGTTCAGAATGCCATCCATTCTATACAGGAAAACAAAGTAGAGCATCACGTGCAGGAAGAGTAGACAAGTTTAACAAAAAATATGGATTTGATAAAAAAGAAGCAGAATAATAGCTGCTTCTTTTTTATATATGCTATAATGAATATGTCAGTGAGGGTGTGAGATAATGGGGGTTATAAAATCATTTGAAGAAATGACATTAAAAGAGATAGAACGTCTAGGAAACCCAGAGCTTATAAAAAAATACCATCAAATACTCTCTTATATGAAAGAAGACGAATTGCCAAAAATGCTGATTGAAGAAGAATATGGAAAGCCTATACAATATATAGAATATAAAATAGAAGAACTTTACTATTCAACTGAAATGGAAGATAGAAGTAATTATTTTTTTCCAGGGAAAAAAACAATTATTTATCCAAGCATTAAATATCATCATGCAAAAAAAGAGTTAACATGTTTTTTTTCAGGGGCTCGAATTGGAACAGGAAGCTTATATATTAGTTATAGACCTATGTTAAAAACAGTAGAAGATGGAAATGTATATGTGTTAACTAAAACAATTAAAGTTGAACCATATTATGAATGGGATTTACCAAGAGACATCGGAAGATTAGAAGAATTAAATGACAGAATAGCAAATTTTGAATATTATGATGATAGTAATATTCATTATGATCAAACATATTATATATTAGGTGGAGAATTAGTTTTTAGAAAATTAAAAAGGAGGAGAAAAATATGAAAGTAGCAATAGCAAGTGATCATCGGGGTGTATCCTATAAAGAAGAGGTAATTCAATATTTGAAAGAAAAAAAATATGAAGTATTAGATTGTAGTCCTGTTAATACCCCAACGGATGATTATCCAGATTTTGCATTTAAGGTATGCGAAGCAGTAGTATCAAAAGAAGCCGAAATAGGAATTTTAGTATGTAGAACGGGAATTGGAATGTCGATTGCCGCAAATAAAGTAAAAGGAATCCGCTGTGCCAAAGTAGACTCTGTAGAAGATGCCATATTGTGTAGAAATGATAATGGAGCAAATGTGATGTCGTTTAACTATACAAAAGATATGAACGAAATAAAACAAATGATAGATGCCTTTATCTCTGCAGAAGTAATGAATGATGAAAGACATAGAAGACGAGTAAATAAAATTATGCAATATGAGGAGAATCATGCATGAGTGGGAAATTTTTCTTATATATATTTGTAACAATGCTAGTAATATGGGCAATGGATTCTATTAATATTAATGGGATATTCAAGAAGAATAGAGTATTACAAGCTAGGATTTTTTACTTTCTATTAGGAATTTCTATGATTTATTTAGTAACCAGTTTTCTATGGGATTTATTCACCTCAATTAGAATTGGTTAAAAAAGGGATAAAATCCTTTTTTTATTGAGAAAAAAGGAAAGTTTTATGATAGAATAATGAATGGAAGGAATGAGTTTATGCTAGCAAGAGATATTGGAATCGATTTAGGAACCGCAAATGTTTTAATTTTTATCAAAGGAAGAGGAATTGTACTGAATGAGCCAAGTATAGTAGTAATTGATACTGAAACAAAAAAAGTATTAGCCGTCGGTACAGAAGCAGCCGATATGTTAGGACGAACTCCCGAAAATGTAAAAGCAATTAAACCGATGAAAGATGGAGTAATTGCAGACTTTGAACTAACAGAAATCATGTTAAATGAATTTATCAAAAAAGCCAAAGCTAGGAGAGTTATAACAAGACCAAGAATACTTATCTGTTGCCCAACAAATATTACCCCAGTTGAAAAAAATGCTATTAAAGAAGCAGCTGAGAGAACAGGAGCTAGAAAAGTATATATAGAAGAAGAACCAAAAGTTGCAGCGATTGGAGCTGGCATGGATATCTCTAAGCCAACAGCTAATATGGTTTTAGATATTGGTGGAGGAACAACCGATATTGCAGTATTATCAATGAATGGAATTGTATCATCATCTTCTATAAAAATTGCCGGAAATGCATTAGACCAAGATTTAATCAAATATATAAGAGATAAATATAAATTATTAATTGGAGAAAAATCTGCCGAAGAAATTAAGATTAACTTTGCAAATGTAAATAAACCAAAGAAAACAGAAAAATTAGAAATTAAAGGAAGAGATTTAATAACAGGTCTTCCAAAAGCAATAGAAATCAATCAAGAAGAAACAAAAGAAGCAATGGAAGAGAGTGTAGGAAAAATCATTAAAGCTTGCAAAAGTGTATTGGAACAAACACCACCAGAATTATCCGCAGATATTGTGGAAAAAGGAGTAATATTAACCGGTGGGGGAGCGTTATTGACAGGATTAGTAGAAAGATTAGAAGAAGAGCTTACTATTCCGGTATTAATTGCCGAAACGCCACTTACTTGTGTAGCCGAAGGCTGTGGAATTTTATTAGAAAATAGGAAACAATTAGAAGAAGACCAATAATATTGGTTTTTTTTTTGATATTTGATATAATTTTCATAGAAAGAGGGAAAAACATGAAATATCAATTATTAGATGCTTCAAGAATTGTAGTAACAACATTTGTTTTTTCAGCGATTGTTATGTTTCTAATGAGAAAAGTAGCATTCCATATTAGCGCTATAGATAGACCAACAAGTGCAGAAGGAAATAGGCATATTCATAAAAAAGATACTCCAAAGCTTGGCGGGGTTGGAATATTTTTAGCTTTCTTATTTGGCTATATTTTATTTGGAGAGCAAAGTATACGAATGAATTCAATTCTAATTGGAAGTTTCATTATAATTCTAATGGGAATCATTGATGACATTAATCCCGTTAAAGCAGGTTATCGGTTTTTAGCACATATTGTCGCTGCTATGGTTATTGTATTTTACGGAGGAATTTTGTTAGATAATATTACAGCTTTCGGTTATTCATTAAATTTTGGTATATTATCATATCCAATCACAATATTATTTATTGTAGCCTGTACAGATATTATTGATCTAATTGATGGATTAGATGGATTAAGTGGAGGAATATGTAGTATTTTTTATCTTACTATTGCAACAATAGGATTTTTTCAAGGAAGAGCGGGAAGTCTAGTAATGGTTCTAACACTAATAATGTTAGGTTCAACATTAGGATTCTTAGTTCATAATTTTCATCCTGCTAAAATATTTGCAGGAGACTGTGTAACATTTATGGGATTTATAATAGGAGTAATAACCCTATTAGAGTTTAAAGGACCCGCTTTAATATCATTCTTTGTTCCAATCACAATATTAGGAATTCCTATTTTAGATACTTTATTTGCAATTATAAGACGTCTATTAAAAGGACAGCCACCATTCCAAGCGGATAAACAACATCTTCATCATCAATTGTTAGGAATGAATTTTTCGCAAACAACAACAGTTTTAATCATATATGGAATTAATATTATCTTTGCTGCAGCCTCTATTTTTTATACATTAGTAGATCCAATTATTGGAGAAGTAATCTATATATTAATCTTTATTATTGTAATGTGGTTTGTACTACATACAACAATTATTTCAGATAAGACTCCAAAAAGAACAAAGAACTTTATAGGTCGATTAATAGGAAAAAAGAATGAATAAATTCTTTTTTTTATTTAAAAAACATATTATACAATTATTAGTGCCAAACAAATGATGTATAAACGCAAAAAAAGGAATATAATGCATAAAAAATAAAAAAATAAAAATGAAGCACCATCAAAAAAGAATGTAGGAAATATAAATAGTAGTTTTTTTAAAATGAATATGCTATAATCGAAGTACAAGGAGGCGATAGTATGGAAATAATTATTCATGGTGACAAGATTAAAATAACGAAAGCTATGCGTGAATATATGGAAGAAAAACTAGAAAAATTAGATAAATATCTAGAAGATAGCACGAATGTACGTGCCAACGTTATAGTAAAAGTAAAGAATCATGAACAAACAGTTGAGATAACCATACCATTAAAATCATTTATTTTAAGATCGGAGGAAACACAAGAAGACTTCTATGCAGCTGTTGACAAAACAATTGATAAGCTAGAAAGACAAATTCGTAAAAACAAAACAAAGCTTATGTCAAAACAAGTAAAAGCAAATCATGATTTCAATTTTGCAACAATAGAAATAGAAGAAGAGAAAGAAGAAAAGAAAATACTAAAAAGAAAAACAGTCGAAGTCAAACCAATGAATGAAGAAGAAGCAATTCTTCAGATGGAATTGTTAGGACATGAGTTTTATATGTATAAGGATGCAGAAACAAATGCTCCTGCAGTAGTTTACAAAAGAAAAGATGGGAACTACGGAATAATTGAGTCTGAATAGATTTTATAAAAAGATGAGAAAGCCTTTAAATTCTCATCTTTTTTTGGTAAAATATTTACTTGAAGGAGATGGGAATATGAGCTTACTAAAAAAAATATTTGACCATGAGTATAAAGAATTAAGAAGATTTCATAATATTGCAGACCAAGTAATGGCCTTAGAGGAAGAGTATTCGAATCTAACTGATACAGAATTACAAAATAAAACCCAAGAATTTAAAGATAGACTAAGAGATGGAGAAACACTAGATGATATATTAGTTGAAGCATTTGCTACTGCTAGAGAAGCATCATTTCGTATTATAGGAGAAAAACATTTCTACGTTCAAATACTAGGTGGTTTAGCAATCCACTATGGTAATATTGCCGAAATGAAAACAGGTGAAGGAAAAACTTTAACATCTGTACTACCAGCTTACTTAAATGCCTTAACAGGAGAAGGAGTACATATTATTACAGTAAATGAATATCTAGCAGGACGTGATGCAGAATGGATGGGTGGCATTCATAGATTTCTAGGATTAACGGTAGGAGTAAATACAAGAGATTTATCTCCAGAAGAAAAACAAGAAGCATATAACTGTGATATCTTATATTCTACAAACAATGAAGTAGGATTCGACTATTTAAGAGATAACATGGTTATTTATAAAAATCAATTAGTTCAAAGAAAGCTAAAATAT
>CACZOQ010000139.1 GCA_902782835.1 uncultured Erysipelotrichaceae bacterium
ATAGTTATTCGTATCGCCTGGAACATATTTTGCTTTATATACAATCGATCCAACTTGTGAAAGTACTTGATTTTCATTCATCCATAGAAAACCACTTGGTAGTGAGACTTCTGATAAACTTTGTCCAACTTCTGCCGTTAATCCAGTTGGTACTGTATAACTTGGAGTTGCTTTTAAGATTTCAAAGTTAACAGTAAAGTCTTGTGTCTGTTGTCCATTACTAAAGGAATGGGTTTCAAATTTAGCATCCGTTAATTTTAAGCGAATGGTAGCCGTTCTATTTCCTGCATTCGCATTTGATGCTACAGCACTTAAAATTGTATACTCAGAAGGATTTAAACCAGTAATTGTTATATTCGTAGATGGAATATTAGTAGTTCCATCATATGTTTTATTACTTACCGCAATTACAGGTGAAATAATAGTTTTAGTAGTACCACTACCTGATACAGTAACAGGTATATTTTTCTCAAAATACTGACCAAGTCTATTAAATGCAAAAACAGTAAAATACGTATCACCATCTTTGAAATAATCACAATTCTGATCTTGATAACCTATCACATATCCAAAACCATCAAATAGAAGGGTTTGCTCCATAAATAATTGTTCTACAACTTCTTCACGATCTTCTTCTTCATGATAAATAAGTTTTACAGTAAGATCATCCAAATTTAAACTCGAATTTGGAGTAACAGGATTTTCAAAACCAGATACTACAATATCATCAGGATCTATATGTCTATAAGATAAATTCTTACTTTGAACATATTGTTTCACTGAAGAATCCTTATAAACATAAATGTTTAAATCATCCGTTTCAATATCACTAGAAGACCTCTTAAAAGTATCATTACCAAATTCTATAGAATCTCCTAACATATAAACTTCTGATAGTAAATAACAATCTTCAAAAGCATGTTCACCTATACTAGTAACAGTAGCAGGTATAGCAATTCTTTTTAAATGTTCATTACCAGTAAATGCATAATTACCAATTTCGGTAACATAATCAGGAATAACTGCATTATTATAGGAAGGTCCCTCAAGAGTTCCAATAATAAGTTTATTAGTAGCTATCTCAACAAAACCTAAATCAGAAACATACTCATAAACTTCTCCACCACCATTTCCAGAAATAATGGGATTGTAAGCAAACGCATCTTCCGCAATGTAATCAACAAGATTACCAATATAAATGTCCTCAATTCCAGAATTCCAGAATGCACGGCTTTCTATTTGACCATCTACCATAGAAAAAGATTTTAAATTTCTACAATTTTCAAATGCAGATTCATTAACAACTTCTAAACTAACACTTAAATCTACATCTGATATTCCACTTCCATAAAAAGCATAATCTCCAATAGTATGTGTACCATACACACTAAAATCTGATAATAAATAAGTACCATAAAATGCATATTCTCCAATAAAGCGAGCAGTCATATCTAAGAAAGATAAAGAAACACAATTATAGAAAGCATAATCTCCAATAGTATCAATAGTATTATATCCAGATTCATTAGTGTTTTCAAAGTACGCTAATTTTTTACAATTATAAAAAGCATAATTTTCTATTGTAAAATACTGATAATCTGTCTCTTGCCAATACATTAAAGATTTTAATTCATAGCAATTCTTAAATGCATATTCTTCAATCTTCACAAGCGGCATATCAAATGTAATTATTTTACTATTTTCAAATGCATGAGCTCCAATTTCAACTCTGTTATAGTCACCATATACATGTTTAATATTGGTTCCAGCTAACGAATAATTTCCAAATCTTGTAAATGTATTTGGCACATATAAAGAATTATAAGATTGAATATCAGCACCGGTATCTGCAAATTTAAAATTATCAGCAAATGATACAACCGTTTTAGAATCAATTTCTTGTGGAACATATAATACTTTGATTCCTAAATTATGATTTCGATATCCAGTTATTTCTATATCTCCAGATACTAATGTATTATAGATCCAACCACTTTGATAATTCGTTGGATTCGTAACTTGAAAAGTAGTACTGATTCCTCTTGTCACAACAGTAACTTCTTGACTACCAGTTGCCAATGGATCATAACCATATATTTCAACTTCTGGCAAATCACCAATCGATAATTCTTCACTAGTATTATCTGCATAAGTAACATTTACCTTACTTCCCAAAAGATTTGTAATAGAATAATAATTATATTGTGTAAGATTAATAGTACTAGCTTCAAATTCCTCAATTTCTTTATCTAAATTTAAAAACACTCCATAATCATCACAATAAGATCCATCACAAAAAGTAGTATTATTAAAAGAAATCAAACCATGTCCATAGTATTTATCCCAACCAGTCTCACCTAAATCAATTGCATGGGCTTTTAGAATATCAATTGCATCTTCAAAACCCAAGTATTTATTATATCCTTTTAATACAGCAATAGCACTTACTACATGAGGAGTAGCCATAGATGTACCACTTATGATTTCATGATCATCATCACCATCATTCGTAGCAAGAGCAGCATTTTTTCCCATAATACTTTTAATATTCGTTCCAGGTGCCGTAAAGGTTATTTCTGCCCCATAATTTGAAAAATCAGATTTTTCTAAATCAGAATCAACTGATGCAACCGAAATTGTATTTTCAAGTGCTGCGGGATATTCCTGCGTTGAATTACCATCATTTCCTGCAGCTGCAACAGTAATGATACTTTCCGTTCGAGCTGCTTCAATTGCTTGATCGACTGCTTCACTATAAAAAGGTCCGCTAAAGCTCATATTAATAACATCACCAACACCATTATAAGTAATATAATCAATAGCAGTAATGATATTTAAAATTGACATTTTTCCATTATTAGAAACTTTGATAGGAAATAATAAAACATTATCAGGAGTTCCCTCTGCAATTGTTCCTGCTATATGGGTTCCATGACCATTTTCATCTGACATCTCAGTTGCAGAATTCTCCAAAACATTATAGTAACCAGCAAGTTTTCCAGCATAATATCGATTGAATAAGGTAACATCACATCCGGTATCGATAATAGCAGCTATAACTGGTTCCATATTATCATAATAAGTATTTGTAGAAGTGATTGCATGATCTAATGACATTGCTTCAATACCCCAAGAATTAAAATCACTTGCGGTATAATAAGCATTTTCTTCAACAGATGATATTCTCTTATCTTCTTTCAATCTACGAAGAGCCTCATCTTTTTCTTTAACAGAATCATACTGTAAGATGTATTGATGATTAGGAGCCTCAATAACATTTTTAGCTCCATAAGTATCTTTAATCTTATGATCAGAGATTACAATTAATACTCTCTCATTTTCTTCTTCTGTATCAATTTTGCTTACTTCCGCAAAATAGGTATCAACAAATTCCTTAGATAATTCCTTAATATTATAGTGTTTTTCCTTCTTAAAAACCGTATTTTTCGCAACAAAAAACACTCCACTAAATAAAACAACGATAACCAAAATAATAAATATAGTTTTCTTCATCTTACGATTCATATCATACACTTCCTATTCTAATTATCATTATATCATACAAAAAAAATATGTCTATATTTCATACAATTATTATAAAAAAACTTCACATTTTTTTGTGAAGTTTTATGATTCCTGAATTTCCCGAATAAACATTTCATCCGTCATTCCAGCAATAAAATCAATTACTTTTCTTTTATCCGGTGTCTGATTTAAATATTCCTCATCTTGCGTATTTAAGAAATGATAAATAATACTATCTTGATTATGATGTTCGATATCTTCTAAATAACGTTTGAATATTCGATTCATACCCTCTTTATAATACTCTTTTTCTTGATCAGTTAAACTGTACTTATAAATATGTTCATAATTAAATTTCTTTAAATCAAATAACGCTTTATATACTTCTTGACTCATCTTAATATATGGTTGATTCATACTATTTTGAACGATATCCATAATAATAGTATTAATAATTTCTTTATTAGTACAACCTAATATATTAACAATATTTTGAGGTAATTCCTCTCTTTGAATAATACCAATTCTAATAGCGTCCTCTATATCTCTACCAATATAGCCTATAATGTCACTAATTCGAACGACACATCCTTCAAGTGTCATAGGTCTATTACAATTCGATTTTTTAATATCTCGATAAGCTTCTTGATACTCTCTCAATACTTCCTCTTTATCTTTTTTCTGTGGTTCATAAGTAGAATCTAACATCTCCCCATTATGGCACATAATTCCATCTAATACTTGAATGCAAAGATTCAGTCCCTTCCCGTCTTTTTCAACATAATTTAAATGTCTAACACTTTGAATATTATGGGAAAAATATTCTCCTAATTCTCTTAATGATATCTCGTTTAATAAAAACTCTCCCTCATGTCCTAATGGAGTATGACCGATATCATGTCCCAAAGCAATTGCTTCAATTAAATCTTCGTTTAAAGATAATGCTCTACCAATCGTTCTAGCAACTTTACTAACCATTTGTACATGGGTAATTCTTTTACTAATATGATCATTTTTACTTCTAGTAAAAACCTGAGTTTTATCAATATAACGAGTATAAGATAAACTATATATGATACGATCAATATCCCGAAAGAAAGGTGGACGAATATCTTCTAACTCTTCTTCATCAATGAATCGTACAGCATCACTACTCTTAGTTGCGTATTTACTAAGATTGTGTTCTTTATTTAAAAAATTTTTCTTTGCTTCTTCTAAACTACTCATAATCTATTGTTCTCCTCCTTTACTTAATAGTAATTGTCTTGTCTTACTCATGAACATCACGTCTTTTTACTATTTTAATCATAGAATATTCAGTAATATCCTTTTTTGTATCTAAATACAAATAATAAATACTATCCGGATGTCTCGCAACATCTACTACATTCATATCTTCATCATATAATTCTTCGACAACAAACTCTATCTGTTCTCCATTCGGAGTAAATAATTCAACGGTATCCCCTACTTCAAAATAATTTCTTTCATAGAATTTTACAAATTTAGACTTAGAATTATATTCAATTACTTGCCCTAAATAATCTTGATTCGAAACTTCTCCTCTACCACTATAATACTGATCCGTATAATCAGCCTCTTTCATAAAATAATGACTAGAAGTTTCACGATTAGCTACACGATCAAGCCTTTCCTGATATATTTTCATTTGATCATCCGTCAAAGTATGCTGATAATATCCATCTATTATTTTTCGATAAGTACCAATTACAACAGCTAAGTAATATAAAGATCGCATTCTTCCTTCAACTTTAAAACTCTTAACACCAATTTCAATTAAATCTTGAATATACTTTGCCATGTTCATATCTTTTAAAGCCATCGTAAAATCTTTCTCTGATGAATTAGAAAAAACAAAACGACAAACTTGAGCGCAGCCTCCACGATTCGCATCACGATTTGTTACATAATTTGATAAAGCACAACGACCAGAAAAGCAAGTACACATAGCCCCATGAATAAATACCTCAATATCCGCATGTACTTTTTGAATGATTTCTTGAATTTGCTTTTTAGATAACTCTCTAGCTAAAACGACCCTATCAATTCCTTCTTTTTCAAAAAATTCAATTGCTTTATAATTACTGGTAGAATTCTGTGTAGATAAATGAACTTCTACATTTGAAAAGTTCTTTTTGATATAAGAAATAATAAAAGGATCGCTCACAATAAATGCATCAATTCCACAATCTACAACATCTCGAATATATTTCTCAACTTCTTCCATATCTTCATTATGAAAAACAATATTCAATGTTAAATGAACTCTTTTTCCCAAACGATGAGCAAATAAACATCCTTCGCGAATTTCTTCAAGAGAAAAATTATTTGCATTAGCTCGTAAACTATAATTTTGTCCACCAATATATACAGCATCAGCACCATATAATAACGTGACTTTTAATCGTTCCAAATCTCCTGCTGGAGATAATAATTCTACTTTATCCATTTTTCTTCACCCTATAAATTGTCTTTCTAAAAAAGAAATTTGTATAATCTCCTAATTTCTTATATTTTTCAAGATAAGAAGAATCCAAACAATTTCCTTTAATATAATCTTTTGTATCAACGATTAATTCTTCAAAACAATCTTCTAATCCATATTCTCGCATAATAATATAAGGTGTTTTTGCATCATATAAATCTTTTAATACACAAGTACCATTTACGATTGTATCTAGAAAAAAACTAGTTCCATCTTCATTTTCTAATAAATGATAATCCATATTGGTACCATTCTCATGAACCATCAAAGAAGAATTTCCTTCTTTCCCACAATCTTTCCAGTAATTCGTTACTAAACTTCTCTTTGAAAAAGCTACACTAGGTCTACTTACTACTTCAACCATAGAAGAAATCTTACTTTGTTTAACGATTTCTTTTATTTCTTCTAAAGTAATCTCTTTTCCTAATAAAGCATACCGCACTCCTTTGGAATAATAATAATCACAAGTCTTATAATTATTAACCATATGAGTTTGATTCCAAACTAAATCTACTTTTAAAGAATATTCTCTTTTAATTTCTAAAACCGCTAAATCGTAGAAAAATATTCCCTTAATAGGTAAAGATTCTAATTCTAATAAAATATCTTTTAAAGAATCAATTTCTTCATTCATAAAGTTTTTATTCATTTTAATAAAAACTTCACAAGAAACATTTTTTACTATCTCTTTAATTTCCTCTAATGTATAATATTGAACACTCTCAACACTATATCCATTTAAAGGTAAAATAATCCCATCTGAATAAGTATCATAAAGCTTATTCTTCTGAGAAGATTCCACTAATAATTTCATAAGACACCTCTCACATATTATATATCATTCAAGAAAAAAAGAAAAGGTTTCTATCATTCAGCTTTGGCAATAAAAAATTCCAAATCTTCTTCTTGAAAGAAATTCTCTTCTCCATAAATAGAATAAAAAATAAATGGTTTATATGCATATAAACTTCCTTGTTTAATATAATAACTAACAGAATCTAAATA
>CACZOQ010000140.1 GCA_902782835.1 uncultured Erysipelotrichaceae bacterium
AGCTTTGAATGATAAATACGAATTAACCTTATGCTTTTTCGTATAAGGTTTTTCTTTTCTTGATAGTGTTTATTGAGAAAAGGAGAACAATATGAAAAAAGAAGAATTATGGAAAGAGTATAAAAGAAAGGATACAAGAGAGGAAAAAGATGAATATCTAGCATCTTTATCAGATAAAGATTTTTATAATATGATGACTTTGCCTATAGGGAATATTGCTAGGACTTACTTAACTGGATTTAGAAAAGTTAAACAAAGTGCTAATCTAAATAAATTTATAATTCATATACCTCATGCATCTTTAGATATTTTACCTGGATTTAAAAAAAGACTAACTGTTAGTTATTCTGACTTTCAAAGAGAAAATAAATTTATAAGTGATTATTTGGTTGATAGGTTCGTACCTGAAAATTTTAATAACATTGTTAAGTTTGAATACTCTAGAATGTTTTGTGATGTTGAAAGATATTTAGATAATTCTAAAGAAGAAATGTCTAAGTATGGAATGGGAGTTATGTACACTAAAGATTCAAATGGTAAAGTATTCGTTAATAGAGAAAAAGATGAAGAATGGATTATTAATCTTTATAAAAGTCATCATGAAAAATTAGATAATATGGTAGCTGAGGTATTAGAGAAAAAAGGAAAATGTTTTATCATTGATCTTCATAGTTTTTCTGATGAGTTTGTTGATAAGATGTTTAATAAGAAGAATAATCCTGATATATGTCTAGGAATTAATAAGAGTAATTATGATAAAGAATTAGTCTTAAGAACAATTTCTCATTTTAAAAAACATGGATATTCAGTAAGAATAAATTATCCATATAGTGGTAGTATTATTTCTAATAGATTTCCAGATGTTAATTCTATGATGATAGAAATAAATAAAAGAGTATATTTAAAAGATTTAAAGAATTATAACAAGTTTTATAATTGTATGATGGAATATTATAAGTTGCTAAAAAGAATTAAATGATATAATATACATAAGTAGGTGATTATATATGATTGATAAAACACGATACTCTATTTTAAATAAAATTGGAAAAGGATATAGTACAGGTGAATTTGAAGATGTTTTTCAATACTTTGATGATGAAATTGTTTGGGAATCACAATGGTCACTTGAACCACGTGTTGGTAAGGAAACTGTGATAGATTATTATAAAACAAAAGGACAAATGATTAAAAAATCTGATTCTAAAGTAAAATATGAAATTGTTGAATTCACAGGACCAAAACCAGGAGAATTAGGTTTAAATATTAACCAAAAATTTGATGATCAATCAAATGATATGCAAATAGATATAACATGGACAAAAGATAATAAAATAAAAAGAATTGATATATGTATACCGACTTTATTTCAATATAAACATATATCTAAATAATAAGTGAAAAGGAGTTATAAATTAATAACTCTTTTTTTGATGGAGGAGGAAATGTTCAAACATAAGAAAAAAAGTTTATTGAAAAAATTAGTGTTTGGTAGTAGTACAGGAATGATTATAGCATTTATGATTGTTTTTATTCCTTGCTTAATGGTTCTGGATTTTTTTGGTGCAGATATTACTGGAAGTGCTGATATGGATGGAGAAGTATTAACAGATGATTATGTAATAAATAATAGTGAATATGCTCCACGATATAGAGCAGTATTAACTGAAAAATTACATCAAGGTTTAGGATATGTTCCTTTAACTAGAATTGTTTATTTATATCAGTCAAATAAATCTTATTCTGAATTATATGAGGATAATTTGAATAAAGAAACCAATAAACTAAAACCAATAACTACTGTTTGTAATGATTCAAAATATAGTTTTTTGAGTGCCTGTAAAGATAATGAAATTAATAAAAGTAATCAATCAAAAAGTGTCCAAGCAAAACCATTTGGAAAGCCAATCGATTTTAATAAGATGTACAATGTTACATCTATTTTTATGGAACAAAGAATTGTATTTGGTAAATATGATGTTCATAATGCGTGGGATTTTTCAGCTCCAGATCATACACCAGTATATTCAACGTGTAATGGAAAAGTAATATGGGTTAGTTTTACTCAAACACAAAATGTTACTAATACATCAGCTAATGGTGGAAATCAAATTAAGATAAGTTGTCCTGTAGGTAGTCAAGAATACATCGTTTGGTATGCTCATCTTTTCCCTGGAAGTAATCTTGTTAGTGTTGGTGATTCTGTTACTATGGGACAGCAAGTCGCTGAAGTAGGAACAACAGGATATTCAACAGGTTCACATCTTCATTATCAAGTTCAGTATAAGGGTAAGAATGTAGATGGAATGAGTTTAATCAATTTTTCTAAATAATATTGCACAATTGCAATACGCATTTTTATTGATAAATAACGAATTTAGTAAGAATAATTATAGATTTGCAATACAAAATATTGCAATTTCGCAAGTGCGAAATAAGTTCGGTACATCAATGTTGACTTATTTTATAAGGAAATTGTTGTGTTGATGTACCGATTCTCTTATGCCCATTGTTTCTATAATTAAGAAATTAGTATAGTGCAATAAAAATGCAATACGAAAGGAGGTAT
>CACZOQ010000141.1 GCA_902782835.1 uncultured Erysipelotrichaceae bacterium
AATCTTATTTCTATATGCATCATCCCGGAATGCATATTTTTCATTCTCACTTTCAACTTTTCTAATAATAGAATGTTCTGGATCATAAGAAGCAGGTCCTTGTACATAATGAATTGTAACCGATATTTCAAAAGTTTGATCAACATGTGGATACAACGTTAGATCATCTAATTCTTTATAAGCAAATACTACTTGTAATGTTTCTTGTTCTCCAGCAACTAATACATCCCCTACTTGTAAAGGATCTCCATTTACATAGTTTACTTGATAATTAAAATAGTTTTGTTGTTCAGAAGTAAGAACAGGTAAAATTTCAAAAGAATCAATTTTAGCATGCATCGTTCCTTCATTGACAACATCTACATTAAACTCATAAAAGTCTCCAGGGTTTTCTAGAGTTGCTTCAAACGAAACCGTAGTGTCATTCGAAATAGTTGCAGCTGTTGTTGGCGTAACACTCCCCTCTCTTACTTGAATATTAGCAAAATGAATATCCCAAGAAGCTTTTTTAAATTGAGAGGTCCCATCAATTTGAAGTGTACTGTTTAAATAAGCATAACCAATACCAACACTTAAAACCAACAAAAAAAGGAAAAGAGTAATGAATCCCTTTTTTGGAACATAACGAAGTTTTCTTTTCAGTCTTTTCCAATAACTCATAGTCTTCTCCTTTAAAATTTCATTATAATAACTCTATTTCATCTAATATTTCCGTTTTAGCAAACTTTTCATCATCAAAATCTAAAGTTTCTACAACAAAATTATCTTGTTTAAAAAAAGATTTCTTTTTCTTTTCTTCTTTGGGAACCTCCATGTCCTCTAATAATTCTTCTACTACTTTTTCATCTTGTTGTTCTTTTTCCGGTAAATCTTTTTGTTTCTTACGAATAGGAGAAACTTTATAACTTCTTTTATTTGATAACTTCACAACCGTAGTTTTTTCAATATCACGAAGCATTTCAGAATCCATTTCTTCTTTACTTTTTTGTTTTATTTTAGCTTCTTGAACAGCTATTTCAACAGGAGATAAAACATCATCCGTTAATTTTTCAACATAAATATAAGCTTCTTTTTCATCTAACAAAACGAAAGAACAAGATTCTGTTTGTTTTACATAACAAATAGGTTTTCGAATCTCTAGTTGAGCATCTATTAAATCATCAATAGATTCTACAACAATGATATTACGCCCTTCAATATTAGGAACACCATTACTTTTTACTAAAATAGAATCATATGTATTTAAAATAGATCGAATTTCACTTTCATATCTTTTAGCAGGAGTTCTATGATTAAATAGAGAAAATACACCGGCAGCTAAGAAAACAACACCTATCGCTAAAGCTAATATCGCATACCCAACATAATGAAAACGATATAATAAGAAGGCTCCACCTAAAACGAGAATCCCACCTAATGCAAGATTTCTACCATTTGCAATTTTCATATTTCTTATCTCCCCTTTCCGAAATATTCCATAACCCATACAGTAGGATAAGCTATATAAGGTATTTTCACTTGAACAACACCTTGAATTTGTTTTGGATAAACATTATAGCCATCTACTCCGTTATTCGCATCTCCTTTAGTTTTATATACTTTTTTACCATTTTCTTCTAAAATAGAATCAATTCTATGAATAATAATCTGATCATCTTTATGATAAGCAATAATATCTTTTACTTTTAAAGTAGTATTCTTATTGATTTTATGAATAATAACAGCATCCCCTTTATTAATCTTAGGACTCATAGAATCAGAACCTACTCCAATCATGTAATGAGGGAAAAATCCAGATATTAAAGCAGCTAGTCCAACTAAGGCAACTGTAACTGGAATATCATATATAGAAAATCTAGTTTCCTCAAATATATACTCTGTTCTTTTACTCCTCTCATCTATAATAGAGAATGAGTTCATATAAATAACAATTGGTAAAGCTACCAAAATAACAGAATTTAAATAATCCCCAATATCAGGCACAATTGGAACAATGAATAAATAAATATCCATAATTAAACGATAAATAATTGGTACCTTATATCCAATATGATAACAAAGATAACTTAATACAATATTTTTTACAATACAAGGTAAAATAATCGTTGCAAACTGAGTAAATAATAAATAATTATCTCCTATATTTAGACTACGAATACTCATGAATAATTCAAATACTATAAATAGTATTGTGAATGAAATAATAGAAACTTTTTTATCACGATTAGCCCATATAACAACATAACGAAGTAACTCAATCATGACAATCATAATAATAGGAGCCATAATATTATCAAGTAATGTTAATAAATCACGAGAATAAGCATTCTTTAAGAATCCAACAATAACCCCTAAACCATACATAATAATGAATGCTAAAGCAATATAAAATAAAGTAACCCTTAATATATTTTTACTATCATAAGATACTTTATCTTTACGAAAACCTAACAAATATACTGCAAGTCCAAATAATAGTACTAAGAAAGCAGCACTAATGATTTCAGAATACTTCATATGATTAGGAAATAAATATACCTTATAAAAAATAGTATAAGAAGCTAATAATAGAAATAGAACGATGTTTTTTATACTTCTTTTCATAATAGATTCCTTTCTCTTACCCTATAATTTTATACATTCACAAAAACACATTTGTGGATGTATAAAATTATAAAGCTCTAAACCTTTCGGATAGAAACTTTATAATTTGTTATTAAGCTTGTACGTATTGCATTGCAACCGTTAATGTTAAATTTTGAGCAGATGTTGGTAATTGACTTGGTTGAATATCACTTTTATATTCTACACGAACTTTAAAGTTTTTAGAAGCACCTGCTGCTAAAGTTTCACCAACAGCAATAGCAGTTCCATCAGTATGTGTAAAAGTATAAGTAGTATATACAGATTGAGCAGAACTAACACCAGAAACAGTTGGAAGTGCATTTAATTTAGCAGGAACACTACCTGCATTCTTAACATCAACAGTAAATTCATAAAAATCTCCTGGTTCAGCTAAATCTACTGCATAAGAAATCGTTAATCCTCCGTTACTGGTAGATGGTGCAGTAGTAGCAGTAACACTTCCAGAAGTAATTGCAATATTTTGGAAATGAACATCCCAACTAGAACTACTAATTCTAGAAGTACCTGAAATATTAAGATTTGCACTTAATGCAGAGAATCCTAACGTAACTCCCACTAACAATAAAACTAAAATAACAACGCTCAAATGTTTCTTCATCTTTTTCATATTTTTCTCCCTTCTATTTTATAAATCCATTATAATATAGTGAATGTCAAATATTCAATAACAAATGTCAAAATAGATGTAAATTGACAATAGATTGTTTTTCGTTGACACAAAAAAAGAAAGAATTAAAATTGAATTCTCTCTTTTATATAATCAACAACTTCATCTACTTTTAATGTAATTTGTTCCATCGTATCACGATCTCTAATAGTAACTGTTCCATTTTGAACGGTTTCATCATCAACTGTAATACACCATGGAGTACCAATAGCATCACTTCTTCGATATCTTTTTCCAATAGAACCAGTTTCATCATAAGTTGTCATAAAATGTTTAGAAAACTGATGATAGATTTCCATTGCTTTTTCACTATGATATTTTTTTACAAGTGGTAAAACACATACTTTATAAGGAGCGAGATATGGAATAAATTTCATCAACTCACGAGTTTCTCCATTCTCTAATGTCTCCTCACAATAACTATTATCTAATATTGCAAGTACCGTACGATCACAACCAACCGTAGACTCAATAATATATGGAATAAATTTTTCATTGGTTTCAGGATCTAAATATTCTTGAGATACTGTTGAATACTCTTGATGTCTACCCAAATCAAAATCAGTACGATTATGAGTACCATTTATTTCTCCCCAACCAAAATTAAATTGATATTCAATATCACAGGCTTCTTTCGCATAATGTGCTAATTTTTCATGATCATGATATCTTAATTTCTCCTCAGGAAGACCTAAATCCATAAAATATTGTTTAGCATATTCCTTAAAATAACGATATAAATCACTATCTGTACCTTCCTTACAGAATGTTTGATATTCCATTTGTTCAAATTCAATCGTTCTAAAAGTAAAGTTACCAGGTGTTATTTCATTTCGAAAAGCTTTACCAATTTGTCCAATACTAAATGGTAATTTAGCTCTCATCGATCTTTGAACATTCAAGAAATTAACATATTCTCCTTGAGCATTTTCGGGTCTTAAATAAACTTTATTTTTACCGTCTTCCACTACACCACGATGAGTTTCAAACATTAAATTAAATTGAC
>CACZOQ010000142.1 GCA_902782835.1 uncultured Erysipelotrichaceae bacterium
AATATTAATATTAAGGAGGAAAACCATGAATAAAATGAATTTAAATATACAATTATTCGCATCTAAAAAAGGTGTTGGTTCTACTAAGAACGGTAGAGATTCAGCTGGACGTAGATTAGGTGCTAAGCTTAGTGATGGACAAGTTGCTAAAGCTGGTGCAATTATTTATCGTCAAAGAGGTACTAAGATTTTCCCAGGAGTAAATACAGGAATGGGTAAAGATCATACTTTATATGCTAAAGTTAGTGGAACTGTTAAATACGAAAGAAAAGGAAAAGACAAAAAACAAGTTAGTGTTTATGAAAACTAAGAGTCATTTGACTCTTTTTTTATGTTATAATATTTTGTATGAAAGATTATGAAAATGAATTATATAAAACAGGTATTAAATATATAGGTGGAGTAGATGAAGTAGGAAGAGGTCCTTTAGTCGGACCAGTAGTAACTGCTTGTGTAATACTACCTCCTGATTTTTATGATGAAAGAATAAATGATTCTAAGAAACTATCAGAAAAGAAAAGGGAACAACTATACGATGTAATAATGGATAATGCTATTAGCGTAGGAATAGGAGAGTCTTCAGAGAAAGTAATAGATAAAATAAATATACTAGAAGCAACTAAGAAAGCTATGAAAGAAGCAATAAGTAATTGTTCTATCAAACCAGAACATTTACTTATTGATGCTGTTAAACTTGATATAGATATTCCAAGTACTTCAATTATTAAAGGAGATGCTAAAAGTCAGTCTATCGCAGCAGCTTCAATAATAGCTAAAGTTACTAGAGATAGAATGATGTATGAACTTGATAAAAAGCATCCGGAGTATGATTTTGCTAAGAATAAAGGATATGGAACAAAGAAACATATAGAAGCTTTATATAAATATGGACCACTTAAAGAACATAGGAAAACTTTTGAACCTGTGTCAAGTATTTTGAATGAAAAATCATAAAATTATTTTATGTTTTTTTATTGATTTTTTTCATTTTTTTAAGTATGATTATATTAGGTGAGAATAAGAAAGGGCAATAATTAACATTTGTTATATTTTGCTCTATTTTTTATGGGAGGTAATATTATGGCGAAGAAATATAGTAAAGAACTGTTAGATATGGAATTTGAAGTAGAGGTATTGGATGGAACAATGCCTGAAAGAACATTTTTTGCAATAACTGAGGAATCACTTAGAGACGTATATCATGTTGATCCAAGTGACTCATTAGAGGTTGCAAGACAAAAAATAATGGAAGTTGTATCAAAAGATGAGTTTTTATATAAGTACTTCCATAAAGATCCAATGATTTGGGAAATTAAAAGTTTTGAACCAGGATTTTGGACAGCTCCAGCAAAAGAAGAAAGGTTATTAACTAAAGATGATATTAAAAAATTAGGTTATTCTTCTGAAGAAATGTCTAAAATGAGATTACCTATAAAAGAAACAAAAGTTACTAAAACATATCAACAAAAATTAACTATTAGGTTTGCTAAAAGAAAACCAATTAATGCAATAACAGATGAATACTTTTTCGAACTATATGATAAAGCATTTGAAGAATTTTTAGCACATGATAGTGTATATACTGCTATACTACAAAATCAAATGGCAGTACAACCTCCAAAAAGAAATAAACAAAAGTATAATGCTGAAAAAATGGTATTTATACCAGATATAGAATTACACTTAGGAAAATTAGCCAGTAAGTTTGATTCAAAAGATTCTTACGATTATAAAAAAGCTTTATATAGATATATTAAATTTATTATTGAAGCAGAACAAGTTGTTAAAATGCATAAAGCAAAAGAAGTTACTATGAGTATAGGTAATGACTTCTTTAATACAGATACAGAACAAAATACAACTACAGCTGGTACTGAACAACATAATGACACTAGATTCCAACAAATGATATCAAGTGGTATTGCTGCTCATATTTGGGCTATTGAAAGAATGAAACAAAATTGTGATTTAGTATATTTAATGTTTCAACCAGGAAATCATGATTTCTTAACAGATTATATGTTATATATGCAATTATATTATAGATATAAAGATGATCCAAAAGTGTCTATTAGTAGCGATGTTAAGGATCTTAGATTTGCAAATTCAAGAATTTATGGTAAGACTTTACTTATTGTATGCCATGGAAAAGGACCTGATGGTAAAGCTCTAAATGATAAGAAATTATCAGAATTACCAGGAATGATGTTTAGAGATGAAGCTAAACAGGTTGATCATGTTGTAGTGCATGCTGCACATTATCATAATGCATCAGAAAGATTCTTCGCTGATAATGGTACAATGGTTGTTAGAAATGGTTCATCAACTGGATCAAGTGCTTGGGATGCTCAAAACTTATATGAATCTGATAAAACTGCACAAGCATATGTTTATGATTACAATAGAGGTTTAGAATCAATAGTAAATCTTACTTTATCTAAAGAAGAATTAGAAAAAGGAATTTATGTTCCAACTATTACAGATGATACAGATTATGCAAGAACAATAGATAAGAGTATTTCTAATAAAGCAGATGATATTGTTTCTGATGAAATTAAGAGATTAATATATGTTAATGAAAAAGAAATTAAACAAATTGATAAAAAATATGAAAAGATTTTAAAGAAATTATCATCAATTATGGATAATCCTGAAATATCACCAGAAAAGAAAAAAGAAATACTTATTACAGTTGGATATTATGATGAAATAAAGCCATATATCGGTAAGAGAGAAGAATTACAAGATCGTTTATTAAAACATGAAAGAGAAATGAAATTAGTAAAAAA
>CACZOQ010000143.1 GCA_902782835.1 uncultured Erysipelotrichaceae bacterium
GGTAAATATTTATATAAAGCAGCTAGAGGAATAGATGATTCTAAAGTAGAAATCCATGAAACAAAAAATCCAAGTATTAGTACAACAGAAACTCTTCCATATAATTACACAGATGAAGTTAAGCTAAAAGAAATAATATTTAAGCAGGTTGAAGAATTATGTCGTGAATTAAGAAGTAAAAAATTATATGTAAAAACAATTGGTGTTATTTTTAAAAATAGTAATTTTAATAGTTATAGTGCTCAAGAGACTTTGGAGAATGCTACTGATAATACTAAAGAGATATTAAAAGTAGCCTATAAAGTGTTTGAAAAGACATATAAACAAGATGAAATTAGATTAATTGGTGTAAGATTTGCCAATTTAATGAATAATAGGAATGAGCAAGTATCACTATTTGATAAAGAAGATAATCTAGATCAGACAGCTGATATTCAAAAAACAGTTGATGAGATAAATAACAAATTCGGAAAGTCAGTAGTAAAGCCAGCATCTTTAAAAGTAATAGGTGAAGCTAGAACAAAGAAGAGTTATATGGAATAGCATTGCAAAAAATGTGAATTAATTGTATACTTATAATAGGAGAAGTATATGAGGATAGACAAGGATAATATAAAAATATTTTTGATATTATTAATAATAGGACTAGGTATAGGATATGCCTATATTAATAGTGACTTAAATATAAATGGTACAGCTCAAGTAAATCATGCGAATTGGGATGTACATTGGGCAAATATTCAAGTAACTAATGGATCAGTATCTGGAACCAATGTAGTAACAGCACCATCTATATCAAATAGTACTACAGCAAGTTATTCAATAATATTAAATACACCAGGAGATTATTATGAGTTCACAGTAGATGCAGTAAATGGTGGAAGTATAGATGCAATGATAGATACAATTGACTCCAAACTAAACGGAGCTACTATCACAACATTACCAGACTATTTAAAATATACAGTAACATATTCTGATGGAGTAGCACTAGAACCAAATCATCAATTGCTACACAACACAATTGAAAAATACAAAGTAAGAATAGAATACAATGCCGATATAGAATTAAACCAAATACCAGCAACTAATCAAACATTAGAATTACAATTTACAGTTACTTATAGACAAGCAACAGATGATGCAATTGCAGTTGATCATTCATTTAATGGACACTCATGGGAAACAATAATAAATAATGTTCGTTCAGGAAATACAGATATATATAACATAGGAGATATAAAGACAGTGGATTTGGGAACATTTGGAACTCATACATTAAGAATAGCTAATATGAGTACACCAGCAGAATGTTCTCAGGAAGGATTCTCACAAACAGCATGTGGATTTGTGCTAGAGTTTGCAGATGTGATTACAGAGCGTGAAATGAATTCAACTGATACAAATGTAGGCGGATGGCCAGCAAGTTCTGTGTATACATATGTAAATAGTGATATATATAATGCACTTCCAGAGCAACTAAAAAATGGAATAACATCAACAGAAGTAGTATCAGGACATGGTACAGGAGAGAGTAACTTCACATCAACAGATAAACTGTACTTACTGGATGTAAAAGAAATATACGGGGAAAGTTTTAAAAGCTCAATCAATACATCAAAAGACTATGAAAGACAGTTGGATTATTATAATAATGCAGGAGTAACAACAAGTAATTACTCAGGAGCAATTAAACAGTATAACGGTTCAAATGTTAGGTGGTGGATGCGCTCGGCCCATCCCGGTTATACTAACACTTTCTACTATGTGTACAACAATGGTTATTTGTCCAACGGTAGTGTTCGTAATACTAGCGGAGTCTCGCCAGCTTTCCGAATCGGATAAAATGTAAACAAATTATAAACACTAGTATAAAAAAGCTTACACAAAAGGTGAGCTTTTTCTTTTGTAAAAAATTAAATAAAAAAACTCTTGCATTTGTTGATATTACTTGTTATAATTAATTACGTGTGACTGCTTAGATGTGCGAGGTTGTCGATACTCCA
>CACZOQ010000144.1 GCA_902782835.1 uncultured Erysipelotrichaceae bacterium
GAGCCGATGCCATTCCACCGACTCCAAGCAAAAAAATGGCACAGAAAGTAACGGTGGATACATTTGAGAAAAACTCAGATAATCTGAAATTCTTTACTCCTTATGCATCCCGCCGCCTTAATGGCCACTCAGACTTTGAGATTATTATTGTTATCAAAATCTATGATACGCTTCATCCTTTCATATTCCATCAACCCAAAAATCCTCAAAAAACCCTAAAAAACCCAAAAAAATAAGAGCCACCTAAAGTGACTCTTATTAATCCCAAAATCTCGTTTTATTCAATATAACCTTGAATCAATCCATATCTACCATTTTTTTCATCCTTCGTGAACTCAATAATATTTGTGTTACCATATTCTATACTTGGAATCTCATTTTCAACTATAATCGTTTGTCTCTGACTCGTATTATTAACAAAATAAGTAAACAATCCTTTTTTCATCACATCTGAAGCGCCCGGATCCTTAGGATCTCGTTTTTCAACTAAAGATAAAATAGGCGAATCAATTGCCATCAATTGAATCTTATGTTTATCATAGCTCTCTAAGCACTCTTGCAAAGCCAATGCCATAACAGTATTTAAATACGCTTTATAGCCTTTTCCTTGCGTTGCTTTTGATGCCCCATTAACTTTCGCATCGCAACTTTCAACATCAAAACTTGCACTACTTATTTTTTCATAATTAACTTCCCTTAGAATAGTCAATAATCTGTCATCAAGTTTTTCTGTAAAATACTTATTAATTACATTCCTGATGTCAAAAGTGTCACCTTTTTCCTCTTCCTCTATCGAATCTTTCAATTCAGTATTCAATGTTTTTTCAAAAGAATCAAACATCTCGTTTACTTTAGCTTGGCCAAGAGCAATTCTATATCCACTTAATAATTTACCTAAGTCAGCAATTT
Source organism: uncultured Erysipelotrichaceae bacterium (assembly GCA_902782835.1). Taxonomy (GTDB): domain Bacteria; phylum Bacillota_I; class Bacilli_A; order RF39; family UBA660; genus UBA3789. Next base: position 910 of record CACZOQ010000144.1, read on the forward strand.
TAGGTTCTAGTTCCCCGCGTATTCGATCTTGAATATCAATTTGTTCCTTCTGCAAGTTTCTTTTTTTCTCTTTTAATGAATCTATCTCATTTATTATACTCTCCGAAGCCGATTTCAAATCTCTCATCTGTATTTCTATCTTCCGGGCTTCCTGAACAGCGGCCTCAACACATGATTCCTCTTGTTCTTTGGAAAGTTCTCCATTACAAAAAGGGCAATAGTCAAAATGAGGTATATCTCCTTTTCTCAAATCACCTTCCGCAATAAACGTCAACCTTTTAATATCCGACTCATATTGACTCATTAATGCCGAAAACCGACGTTGCAAAATTTGATTTTCTGCAAGCTCATTATCAATTTTAAATAAATTGTTTGCAATGTTCTCGTTTTCCTTATAAGATTCTTTCAATCTCCGTTGGTTATCATCAAGTTCCTTTAAGATTTCTGATATCTTATTTTCTAAAACCTCTGGTTTCTCATCGGCATCTTCATTTTTTAAGGCTTCAACTCTTTGATCTGCCAATGTCTTTAGGCTTCTATCCACAAAACCTCTAATCGCCTTATTCTTTTCTTCTATAAGTTTTGTATCAACTTTTTTATGCTCTTTTAAAAAATTATTTTCTGTACAAAGATACAAAAGAGACGTTATTGTGGACGTCGGAATATTCTTGTTATATCCAATACCGCTCTTAAAAATACTATTATCTGATACCATACGAGATTCTTTTATAAGGAATGTATGAATAAATGTCCTAACACCCAGTGTCTGTGGCGAATAATCTAATTTTTGAATAACCTGAACATCTTCGTGTATTCCCATTAAAGAAAGCCAAAATTTACTTATTGGTTTAGATTTTGTCTTATATACACCATCCTCTATCCCATCCGCCGAGCTTTCTACTGAAATCTCATTATTTCCGACTTCTCGCGAAACTAAGACTGTTTTGCCGTCAACATCAACTTCTAGTCCAATTTTAGTGAACCCCACCGGACATTCAATAATCTTTTTGCCTTCACCGCCAAACATATAATCTATTATTTCTAACACCAAACTTTTCCCAGTATTTGAAGGTCCACAGATAATATTAAGGCCCTTAGTAAAGTTCATTTCTGAACGGCCATACTTTTTTGTATAACATTCTATTTTTCTAATATAGTACATCTTTAAACTCCCCCATTATTAGAATATAAAGATTTTGTTTGAATAATCTTTAACAAATCCTCGTCCGAAAGATTTATACATTTTTCTGTGACTTCCTTTGAAATACCTAGGTATTCTTTAAAATAATTGCTTTCAAATTTTGAGATATAATCTTCTCCAACAGCACTAATTTTGTAAAAAAAACCTTTGTCAACAATTGCTTCAACAAGCCCCTCAACCACCAACTTCTTTAATGACTCACAAATAAGGCTTCTCCTATTAGCCAATTCAGCAAACATTAATTGGTTGTCTCCATGTAAATTATTGAAAGGATAGCCAAATATCTTTGCATAACATGAAATAAAATCCAATGCCAATATTCTATCAGTTGAATAGATTTGATCAGAATCAATTGACAGCAACAATATAATACGGAGTTTCATTTCAAAAACAGAATTAAAAAGATTTATCTTGTCCGTTTTCATGATCTATCCATTTTATCCTTTCATCATTAACAAGCATATGGCAAACACCCTTTTTCTCTCCAGGACCAATCCATCCCATCAATAAATCTTGCGTATGGCGCGATATTTCTGTCTGTTCCGCTGTTTTAATAACTGCATCAATCTTTTCAACAGGATTTGAATACTTATCTTCTAAAGGTTCTTCTACCCCAATCTCAATCTCATCTTTTAATTCTTCAAAACTCGAATCATCACCATCATCAATAGCATCTCTTACTTCTCTATGAATCGTTTCTGCTAAATAATAATACTTCCTTTGTCTATTAAAGTGATTTTTATAAATACCTAAATCATCAATATGACTTATCTTTTTCCCTGCTGTTTGTGAATACGCTTCAAAAAGAGCCTCAACATAACCTAACCCTTTATCTTCCGATACATCAGGTATTGGTAACGGACTTGGTTTTTTATATTGTGTTTTTATAATCCTTCTAAAATTATCTAGCACATCCTCATCTGTTTTAGTTATTTCCTCGTTAATCTTTTCCGCTTTACTAGCTTTTACACCACTATTTATAACCGCAGCTATAAAAGCCCATGCAAAAAATAGTCCATACTGCTGATTGCAATAATAATCGATCAATTCTTGTTTTCTTGTATTTGCAAGATTACTTTGTTTAACTGCATTATACATATTATCTAAAGCATCCTGGAGTAATCGCTTGTCATTAAAAGAAGAAATAACATCCCTCTCAAAGTAGAGAATAATGTCCTCTATGTAAGTTTCATCAGCCACAGCCAAACGTATATTTTCAGGGATAGGGCTGCTTAAATTAGTCCATTTTGATGCATTATTGTTACCAATTTCATATGGAATACCATTTTCATCTAATAATTCTCCTGGGTCAAAAAGTGGCTTAAACAAAATCGTACAAATAGCAGTCTTGTTCTTTTGAACAAAGCCTGTTTCGAAAGCATTATAAAATTCTTTAAAATTGAATACTTTCATATACTTTAACCCATAATAATTAGTCTTTTTCTGCTATAATATTAACCCACTTCTGCTTTGTATTATCATCTCGTATTTGCATAGAGAATCCGCAATCTTTAACGACAAATCCTGCTTTTAAAAACATTTCAATAAGCGTTTCTTCTGTAAAATTTGCAAAACTCCTATCTTCGACTTCTGAAATATTGTTTCCGTATTTAAACGAAGCATAAAAAACACCGCTTTGTTTTAAACTTCTTTTTAAGCGATCTATCACAATAATTAATTCATCATATGAAACATGAAGCAAAGAAGCACATGCCCATATGCCATCGAACTCATTTTCATAAGAAATCTCATCAAAACACATATTCAATACAGTTTGACCAATATACTCTGATGCCAACGAGCACAGCGCTTTAGATCCGTCAAATGCCACAACCGAAAAGCCCTTCGATATAAAAGTCTTACTGTCTCTTCCGCTTCCACAACCCGCATCAAGTATTCTGCCACCTTCTGGAATGTAACTAATAAATCGATCAATCCATTCGGACATATCCAAATTGATTGTTGTTTTAAAATAGCTATCGGCATTTTTATTATAAAACTCTATATTTTTATTCATAAATCATACTACCTGTTGCTTATCCCAATATTCATAGCCTTGTAATACTGCAGAATCATAAATCGGTTTCATATGGGAAGAAAGCGTACCAATAAAGGAATCACTGCTATTTTCATAAGTATAAAGATTCTCTAGCGCCCAAATCGCGTTCAAATTATTCCTTTTACATGAATCAAACTTTTTCTTCAAAACCAATGCATAGTCCCCTGTATCAAGAAAAACCTTCTTATACATATAAAATTGGTACTTCGCAAAAGGGAGGAAGAACTCTTCCCACTTTGGAAGTCTGTTATTCTTGCTAGAATTAAGCGTTTTAGACATTGGAATCAAATTCCAAAGCTCGTCATTCGAAATATATGACCTCGGAATAAAATGGTCTATAGTTAACTCATTCGGATTGATTACAGCGCCAGTATATATCTCTCTAATAGGCTCACCCGTGATTTCTTCAATGCTTTTCCACAAAGCTCTAACCTGCTCAAGCTTCCTCTTATCTTCACTTTCCATGTTAATCTTATCTATAATTCCGGGAACGCCCGGATTTCTAGCCTGAACAAATTGTGCTTTATTATACTGAATCCAGCTTAATATAATAGAGTAATTGTCTAAAAGAAATTCCCTCCAGTAAGAATTTACTCTAACACTAACTTCATTTTCTTTAGAATTAACCAAGTAATAAAGCACCTTATCATCATCAGTCAAGTTAGTCATATACGAAATCAATCGTCTTTGCGAATCATTATCTATATAACTCAATCCTTCTTTTAAATCGCTGTTTTTAAAAAAAGGTCTCAACAATCTATGCGGCACATAATCCATAAGATGCCTTCTATCATTACGAATTAAATCGTTACATTCTTCAATCGCTTTATTTAATTCTTCTCTACTAATATATCCTCTTAACTTAGGGAACTCATCAGAAATAATTCCTATTGCATGTTCCAGAAAATTTTCTGATTTTCCGTTTATAGTTGGTCCTAAATGTAAATGATAATACGTAACTGTATTCCAAGCTTCATAAATCATCTCATTAATAATATCATCGCAAGGAATATCCCTCGTTTCATCGGAAATAAAATGCATTAATGCCTCAAACCAATAAAACTTATAACATTGTGATGTATTATTAAACAACGCCGAGAAAGCATCAATATTAAGGTTGTTTTTATAAATCACATCCGTATTAAATGTGTAATCCATTCAACCATTCCTCTTTTTTTATTTCTTTAACATGGTAATAATCTTCTTCAATTCATCCACAGTATAATCAACATCTTCAATCGTATTATCGTCGGACAATGTTAGCCTTATCGAAGAACGAGCTTGTGTTTTATTCAATCCTATAGACAGCAATACATGTGAAGGTTCCGGATCGCCCGAAGTACATGCAGACCCAGCACTTGCACAGATTCCTGAAGCACCAAGCATAGCTAAAATTGATTCCGAATCAATCTGTCCAAAACAAATATTTACATTGTTAGGCAATCTCTTTTCGTTATCACCATTTAAACTCGTTTCCGGAATTTCCTCCAAGATTCTTTTTATCATACGATTTCTTAATTCAATAGTATTCCCCGTAGAATCGTTATTTAATTCCAGCCTGGCAGCCTCACCCATACCAACTATTCCTGGAACATTATATGTTCCCGCTCTTAAGCCATATTCTTGTCCGCCACCATGAATAAATGAAGATATTTTCACTCCACTTCTGACATAAAGAAATCCGACTCCTTTTGGTCCATAGAATTTATGCCCACTGGCACTTAACAAATCAATCTTCATCTTCTTCACATCTATCGGAATATGACCAACTGCTTGAACAGCATCAGTATGGAATAATATTTTATTTTTTCTTGCTAATGCTCCTATTTCCTTAATGGGCTGAATTGTACCAATCTCATTATTTGCTGTCATAATAGAAATAAGTATAGTATCATTCCTAATTGCCTTACTTATATCTTCTACCGCTACTATCCCATTTTTTTGAGGTTTAACATAAGTCACCTCAAATCCAATTTTTTCAAGCCATTTCATCGTATTAAGAACCGCATGATGTTCAATCAACGATGTAATCATATGGCAGCCTTTGTCCTTATAATTTTCTGCAATAGTTTTTATTGCCCAATTATCAGATTCAGAACCACCACTCGTAAAATATATTTCATCAGCCTTAGCACCAATTAAATCAGCCATATTATTTCTAGCTTCATTAATTGCTTTTTGAGATTTCTTTGCAAAGGGATAATTTGCATTCGGATTAGCAAATTCATAATCCAAATACACTTTCATAGAATCTAAAACCTCTTTTTTCATCCTTGTAGTGGCTGCATTATCAAGATAAATCTGTTTCATTTCTTTTTACGCTTATCCTTTTTCTTTTGTTCTTCAACAAATTTCCTGTACTTTCTCGTATACTCATATGATTTTCCGAATACATTATTAACAGCTTTATATAATGCCGGTTCAAACACTCTCATCGCTTCTAATTCTTCTTCAAAATTACGAGCATACGGGCAACCTGCGCACCCAGTTCTTTTTAAACAATACTCTGAATAGCACCTGCTATGAACAACATCATAGTAATCTTCATATTCTTTTTTATCTTCCGAGCGATACCAAAAAATAGGTCTATATTCATCAGCCTTTCCTTTTTTGGTTGAAAAACAGTTTTTATAGGCACCTTTTCTCGCTCCACCTTCAGCTTTTCTAACTCCATACATATTCATATCAAATTTCCCGTGCCGTTTATAATCACTTGCCACTTTTTTCTTAGCATAATGACAGCACTTATTTGAAATCAGAAAATCCGGGGGATATTTCATCAAAAATTCCTTTAAATACTGATTATACGAGATATTATAACTGCTAATACCATTAGAAGTATCATCAAAATCATCACACCACCAACGTAACGCAGCTCTACAATTAGGATATTCTGCCTCAAGTTCCTCTAAACTCTTGTCTTCCCATTTAAAATTATGTCTTTGTAACCTACTTATCCACTCGCTAACCTGCTTTGATAAAAAAGGCTGACCAAATTCTTTACAACAAATAGGAATCGGTTTTATAGCCTTAGCGCGATGAATCGTAATTCCATACTTCTTTTCTAAATACAACAGATGTTCTTTTGTAGCTTTAAACTCCAATCCCGTGTCAAAAAAGGCATAATCTATTTTTTCAGCACCAGGAATCTTTTGACAAAGATCCATAATAATATCACTATCACTTCCTCCACTTATTGAACATAAGATACTATCATGTTCTTGAAGTTTTTGATAAGTAGTGATAATAGATTTTTTGATAATCTCGTTATTCGGAGCCTCACTTATCAATTTTGTAAGTGCATCCATTATAATATCCTCCAGGTTAGTTTAATGATATTTTGACAAATGATACTCTAATCTTTCCTTCTAGCTTTTCACTCTTTATCCAATTGAGAACTTTGTCACTCAAATCATTTAAAGTAGCCTTACCGCTATTAGTATTAGCCAAAAAAGTGATTATTTCATCATCAAGTCCTAATTTAGCAATTATCTTTTCAGCATCTTTAATTCCATCATTCATAGATTGATAATTCTTAATATTTAATTCCCAAGTTTGAGCAGATGTAATTTTCTCTAAACAAGAACTTACGCCATCTGAATTAATTCCCTTAATAGCCTCCAACGTACTAATTGTAGGTCCAGCCATTTCGGAAAACTGTTTTGGCCAATCCTTCTTTGCATTATTCTGTACAAGCTTTAATGAATTATCCAAACTCGTTATTTTATCTGCAGCAACCATTCCGTCGCTAACAGCATTCTCAAAATCATCCAACAAACTATCTAATTGACTTACCACTTCCTTATTCACTGAAAATGAAGAATTATTCTTCAAATAACTAATAATCTCAACTAACTGATTTGTTTGCATAAGCAAAATACGATACTTTGCCTCTGCATTTTCTTGTTGTTCCTTATTATTCTTTATTTGAGTTTTTCTTTGAAGTTCCTGTAAAGCCTTGGTAGTCACAACCAAATCATTAAAAATCATGCGATCACCA
>CACZOQ010000145.1 GCA_902782835.1 uncultured Erysipelotrichaceae bacterium
AGAAATGGAAAAAATAATAGATGTTAATACTATTTTTTTAAATAAATATCTTGAAGAATAACAAAAAGTGTGTTAAAATCTACGTATAAAGTTTTGATGGAGAGAAAAATGTTTGAATTTTAAAGAGATTCTAGGATGGTGGAAACTAGATAAAGGATACATTTCGAATGGCTCTTGAACTGCTTAATTGATATGTAAATTAAGACGTATACATGCGTTAAATGTTTGAGGCAAAGTTTTACTTTGTGAATAAGGTGGTATCGCGTAATTACGCCCTTAGTAGGGGAGTAATTTTTTTTTGGAGGTGAAATATATGAGATGTTTTGAAAAAATAAGCTTTGAACAATTTAGTAAAGATATTCATAATGATAAAGAATTATATGATACATATAATTTACCTAGAAGAGATACAAAGTATGCAGCAGGATATGATATATATTCTTTGGAAGACTTTGTATTAAAGCCAACTGAAATAATTAAAATACCAACAGGTATTAAAGCTAATATGAATGATGATGAAGTATTACTTTTAGTTGATAGAAGTAGTCAAGGTTTTAAGTACAACGTACGAATGTGTAACCAGGTTGGTGTTATTGATAAAGATTATTATAATAATAAAGATAATGAAGGTCATATATTTGTTAAACTTCAAAATGAAGGAGATAAAGATTACGTTGTAAAACGTGGTGATGCGATATGTCAAGGAATATTTATTAAATATTTAACTGTAGATAATGAAATAGAAAACTTTAAAACAAGAGAAAGTGATTATTAGGAGGGATAATTATGTGTAAAAAATATTATATAAGTACAGCAATTGCGTATGCTTCAGGTAAACCTCATATTGGAAATACATATGAAATAGTATTAGCTGATGCGATTGCGAGAAATAAAAGATTAGAAGGATTTGATGTTTATCTTCAAACAGGAACAGATGAACATGGAGAAAAGATTGAAAATAAAGCAAAAGATAAAGGTATAACTCCACAACAATATGTTGATGAAGCAACAAGTGAAATTAAACGTATCTGGGATTTAATGAATACTAGTTATGATAAATTTGTTAGAACTACAGATAAAACACATGAAGAAATAGTTCAACATATCTTTAAAAAAATGTATGAAAAAGATGATATTTATTTAGATAAATATGAAGGATGGTATTGTATTCCAGATGAATCATTCTGGACTGAAACACAAGTAGTAGAAAAAGATGGTGTAAAAGTATGTCCTGATTGTGGTAGAGCAGTTGAAAAGAAAAGTGAGGAATCATATTTCTTTAGATTAAGTAAATATCAAAAACAGTTAGAAGACTATATTGAATCTCATCCTGAATTTATTCAACCAGAATCAAGAAAAAATGAAATGTTAAATAATTTTATTAAACCAGGATTACAGGATTTATGTGTTTCTAGGACAAGTTTTAAGTGGGGTATTCCAGTAGATTTTAATCCAAAACATGTTGTTTATGTTTGGTTAGATGCGTTGACAAATTATATTACAAATATTGGTTACGATACTGAAAATCCGACAGAAGAATTTAAGAAGTATTGGCCTGCTGATCTACATTTGATTGGTAAAGATATTGTAAGATTTCATGTAATATATTGGCCATGTTTTCTAATGTCACTTGATTTACCACTTCCTAAACAAGTATTTGGTCATCCATGGCTTTTGTTTGGTAATGATAAGATGAGTAAATCAAAAGGTAATATAATGTATGCTGATGATTTGGCTGCTAAATTTGGTGTTGATGCTGTTAGATATTATGTTCTTCATGAAATACCATTTGCAAATGATGGAAGTATTACAGAAGAGTTATTAACAGAAAGAATAAATAGTGATTTAGCAAATGTTCTAGGCAATCTTGTTAACAGAACAATAACAATGGCTAATAAGTACTTTGGAGGAAAAATATCAAATAAAAAAGTTAATGATTCATTTGATGATGAGTTAATAGATATGATAAACAAATTAGAGAAAAAGATTGACAATAAAATGGATA
>CACZOQ010000146.1 GCA_902782835.1 uncultured Erysipelotrichaceae bacterium
GAAAAAAGCCTGTTCTGGTACTTCGTACAGCGGAGCTATTACTTCACGGGTAGGTTTATGAATGCTCTAAGACACGGGGACGGTTCTTCTGTCTTATTTTGAGTGATTTTAAATAATTAAGTACATAATGAAGAATAATTTGAAATACATCCATGCCGATTTAAACAAAAATATTGTTTTAAAACGGATATGGGTGTATAATTTTGCCAGAAAGGGGCATTTGTGATGAAATTATTGAAAGTTGTTTCGACGGGATTTAAAAATTGCGCTGATGAATTTGAGTTGAGTTTTGTCCCATCTGCAAGAAAGACGGCAGAGGATAAGGAGTATGAACTGGAAGAGGTTGCAGATGGACTTTTTGTTTTTTCGACGATAGGTATCGTTGGTAGGAATGCATCGGGAAAAACATCTGTCTTAGACCTTCTGAATATATGCTATGATATTTTTGGAAAGTACAGGATTGATAAAAAGTATTTTGATTTGGATAAGGTTTCATTAATAATATTTTTTTATCACGAAGGATATATTTACAAATACTCGACAAAACTCAAAGATACAGCATTGGGAGTGGTATTTGAAGATCAGGAATTATTACGTAAAAAATTTTATAAGAGCAATGTGAATAGTCTTTTCGAATTCGCAAATGCAGAGGTATTTCGCATAGATGGCGATCTGCCGGAAGATACATCGATTGTTTTCTTTGCTCTTAAGAAGACGAAAGGTGTTTCAATATACTATAACAGCTTTGATATTGGTGCAAGTGCGTACAGTGCAGCATTTGGGATACAAAAGGCATTTCCTTTGTCCACTGATATAATGACCAGAATAATCAGGGCCTTTGATGAAAACATATCCAGGCTAGAAATGGTGGATGAGCATAATTATCGCTTGGTTTATTGCGGTAGAGAAGATATTCTTTCAGATAATGAATTATATTACAGGTTATCCAGTGGAACTACAAAGGGCCTGATATTATATACATTGGTGGTTTTGTCTCTAAAGGAGGGTTTTGATCTTCTCATAGATGAGATAGAGAATCATTTTCATAAGACATTGGTAGAAAATATAATAAGTTTATATAAGGATAAGACAATAAACAGGAAAAATGCAACGTTGGTATTTGCCACGCATTATTGTGAAATATTGGATCTTTTTAATCGTCAGGATAATATTTACATAACCAAGTCTGATGATAAGATTAGGATTTACAATATGTATAAAGATTACGATGTAAGACCGGAACTGCTTAAAAGTAAGCAGTTTTATAATAACGTATTCAAAACTGCGGTAAACTACGAGGCTCTCATGGATCTTAAAAAGGAATTAAAAAAATGAAATTGCTGGTAATGTGTGAAGGACCAAATGAGAAAAAGGTCATGGATATGCTCTTGAAGGCTGATTGCTTGTCTTTTACTGAAGATGACTTACTGGGACTTACTACATTCCATGCGAGACAGATAACAACAAATGCTCAAGTTCGAACAGAACTGAATATTTATACGGGAGAAGTAAAGATATTACGAATTGGAGATAAACAAGGCGATAAACTGACGATTCCTAAAGAATATAGAGATAGAATTATCGGTATTGAAAAATACTGTACTAAACCGGAATTGGAGATTCTTTTTATAATTGCAAGTGGATTGATCCATGATTATGAAAAAGTAAAATCTTCAGTATCTCCTAAAGAGTATGCGAAAGCTAATATAAGATGTGGTAACAAGAAATATGATAATAGTTCCAAATTTTATGAGGATTTCTTTGGCAACAATATAGGGTTGCTTGTTGAGTCTATTAAAGAATACAGACGTATTCATGGTAAGACACATAAGAAAGGCGAACTCTGTTTGAGCGAATTATTGGCTGAAAGGGTGAAGCCTTCAAACTTATGATCGCGAAGCGAGATAGCAACGTGATGTTCATCTGTATAAGACACGGGTAAGACACGGGGACGGTTCTTTTGTCTTATTTTCCGGATCGGGTCGGGACCGAAATGATATTATGATAAACGGATTTTGCCTCATACGAACTCCTGTTATCATCTGTTATCATTCGAATATCGATTTATCATCTGTTATCATTCATGTCAAGCTGTGCTAAATCCCTTGATTTGTGTTTGAATATGGTTTAAAAATGTGATATTATAGTTGCGAAAATAGTAATTATAGTATGGGGTAGAGGACCGAAATGTCATTC
>CACZOQ010000147.1 GCA_902782835.1 uncultured Erysipelotrichaceae bacterium
GAAATAACTGGGCTGCGAAATTTATAGCTAAACCAAAATACGCAGATGGACAAGAAATTACTTATACGGTAAAAGAATCACTAGCAGATGGTACAGAAACAATAGATGGTTATAGTCTAACAGGTAATGAAAATACGAATGGAACGATTACCTTAACAAATACTCATACAATCGAAAAAACTAGCATCTGTGTTAAGAAAGATTGGGTAGACGCTGATAATCAAGATGGATATAGACCAGAAACAATTTTAATCAACGTTTTGGCAACAACAAATGAAGGAACAAAAATTGCTGCAACACATACATTAGATGAAGTAAATGACAATTGGTCATATGAATTTACAGACCTTGATATATATGATCAAGGAAAAGAAATTCAATATACAATTGAAGAAGTAAATGTTAATGAACATTATCAATCAGAAACAACTGGTAATGCTAAAGATGGATTTACTATCACAAATACTCATGTAACAGATAAAACAAATATCTCTGTAACAAAAGAATGGGTAGACGCTGATAATCAAGACGGATTAAGAAAAGATGTAATTGTTACATTATATGCAGATGGTACAAAGACAGATAAAACTGTAACATTAACAAAATCTAATAACTATTCAGCAACCTTCGAAAATCTTGAAAAATATAAGAGAGAAAACAATGAAGGTGGAATAGAAATTCAATACACAGTAGAAGAAGAAAAAGAAAATATTCCAACTGGATATACCAAAACAAGCATTACAGGAAATATGAAAGACGGTTATATAATTACCAATACTCATACTCCTGAAAAAATTGAAATATCTGGAGAAAAAGAATGGGATAATACAACAAATATCTACAATTTTGCAACACCAGAATCTATTACCGTTATACTTAAAGTAGGTAAAGAAGAGAAAGCACGTCAAACAGTACAACCAGATAAAGAAGGAAAATGGTATTATTCATTCAAAGATTTAGATAAATATGAAAAAGAAGGAAAAGAAATTAGTTATAGTATTGATGAACTACCAGTTGTAGATTATGATACAGATATATCAATGGAAACAAATAAAATCATAAATACATATAATCCAGAGCTAGTTAAAGTATCAGGAACAAAAACATGGAACGATAAAAATGATCAAGATGGTATAAGACCTGATTCAATTCAAATTGAATTAATCGCAATGGTTGAGGAAGAAGAAGTATATAGAACTGAAAGAACCATTGAAAAAACAGATGATTCTAATGAATGGCATTATACATTTAATGATTTACCTAAATATGCAACCGGCAAAGAAATTACTTGGATTGCTAAAGAAAAAGATGTTGTTGGATATGAATCAGAAGCAAAAGTATTAGATATTATTAATACTCATACACCTGAGCTCGTAAATTATACAATTACAAAGAACTGGCAAGATGCTAATAATCAAGACGGTAAACGTCCTGAAAGTATCACAGTACATGTAATAAATGATTTAAATGAAGAAGTAACTTCTGCTATCTTATCAGCAGAGAATAATTGGAGGGTAGAATTCAATAATTTACCAAAATACAGAGACCATGGTACTCCAATTACATATTCATTCATAGAAGATGAAGTAGAAGAATATGAATCAACTCTTAAACAAATTGATAATACAAATTATGAATTAATCAATGAACATAAAGTAGAAAAAATAAACATCCATATCATAAAAACATGGTCAGATTATAATGATAAACATAAATTAAGACCAACAATCATATATGTAGATGTATACAAGAATGGAGAGTTCTTACAAACAGTAGAACTTACTAGCGAAGGGCAATGGGAATATACAATTGAAAACTTAGACAAATATGAAAATGGAGAAGAAATCAATTATACATTACAAGAACAACCTATCGCTAAATACACTCCATCTTATGACAAATATAATATTCATAATGTATTAAATGATGGTGATATTGAAATAATCCCACCAGATACTGCATCAAATAATAGCACTGGATTAATCTATTTCATTAGTTCTATCATTGGTATGCTTTCATTAGCATTCAAAAAAGTATTTGAATAAAGGAATGAATCATTCCTTTTTTCTTTGACGAAATAATCTTTTTATGATATAATATAGCCTATTCAAAGGGGGAATAGGGATGGCTACAAAAAAAGAAGAAAAAACAAAAACCACCAAGAGTACAACAAGTAAAACAAAAAAAAGTACCACTCCTAAAAAAGAAACGAAAACTGCAATGAAAAAAAGTGATACACCTAAGAAAAAAACAACTACTGCAAGAACAACAAAAACAGTAAAAAAGAATGCTGAAGCTAAAACAACTAAGAGTACAACGAGTACAGCAAAAAAGAGTACCACTCCTAAAAAAGAAACGAAAACTGCAATAAAAAAAAGTGATACACCTAAGAAAAAAAC
>CACZOQ010000148.1 GCA_902782835.1 uncultured Erysipelotrichaceae bacterium
AAAATTAAAATTGAATTGGTAAAAGGATTTACTCTTCATCAATATGATTCTATTCGTTTTTTCAATATTGGAAAGGGATTTGTTGTTAATTATTTATATGACTCTAAAGGAAATTATATTTCTTCCTCTTCTTCTATTTGTTATGTAGATAATAAAGTAGATTTGCAAGAAGAAGATGTTCTATGTAAAACAGGAGATTATTTATTGCAACAAGAATTTGAACAGACAGTAAAAAAGAAAATACCTATTTCTTTTTCAGTATATGCTTTGACTGGACAATCTTTAAAAATTGAAATTAGTGATGGCGTTCATACTTTTCAAAAAGAGGGAAGCATTGTTTCCAAAGCAAATAATGCTCCTATGGATAAAGAACGTATCATCAAACAGCTAAATCGCTTAGTCGATACTCCTTTTATTTGTGATGATTATAGGATTAAAGTGGATGATGCTATCTTTATTTCTATTCAGGAAATCAATCAGATTAGAAGAGAACTGGTGGAACAATTAAGTAATGCTCGTTCTAAGATGGCAGGGGATTTTATAGAAAAAGAGGTATCCTTTGATTTTATCCCTATTACTCAAAAAAATGTTGGTTATTCTTGTGTTGTTTCTAATGCGGAACAGTTAGAGACTTGTTTATCTTTAGATTTTCAGAGAATATATGTTTTGGATGATTCATTATACCAACAGTATAAACATCTTGATTCTATTTATTATAATGTTCCAAGAGAAAAATTTCATTTACTAGATTCTTTAAAAGAAAAGAATTATGTTGCTGATTATGCAGATTGTAGGGAGGCTGTCGTATTAGGAAGTTATCCATTAAATGTTATGAATATTTATACTGCATATTATTTACGAAGATTTGGTTTTTCTTCTGTTTGTTTATCAGTAGAGTTATCTGATTCTGAAATAATAGACTTTTTATCTCTTTATGAGGAAAAATTTGGTTTTATGAATTTTGAGATTATGGGATATGGGCGAGTAGAGAATATGTTAATTAAGGGTAACGTTTTGTCTCTTACTACTAGTTCTTTCAATTATTTAGAAGATTTAAAAGGTCGTAGGTTTCCTACTTATTTTGATGGAGTCTATACTCATATTCTACATTGTGATAAAAGATTATTAGATTCTACACTTTATATTGCAAAAGGGTGCTCATATTGTTATAACTTTTTTGATGAAAGTAGGGAAGATATTATTAAAATATTTAAAAAAAGATAAAATTAGAAATTGGTATGCAAAAGTATTCTTTTTATGATAAAATAGGAATATAGGGAGTGATTGTTCTATGAGAAAACAAAAAGAAGAAAAACCTAATAAGTTACGAAATTATTTATTATTACTTTTTCTATTTCTATTTTGTATAGTCTTAGTTCTTTATCTTTGTAAGATTTATAAAGTCAACGATGAAGAAAAAAAGAAAACTCCTGTTATTAGTGGTGCTATATCAGAAATTTATTATGAAGATTTAGAACATTATTTGATGGATAATCCTACGGTTGTATTATACTTATGTACGGCTAATGATGATGTTTGCAGAAGTTTTGAAAGAGACTTTAAAAAATTATTAAAGAAAAAGGAATATAATGATCAAATTATCTATTTGAATTTAACGGATTTAGAACAAGATGACTTTGTAAATAATTTTAATAATTCTTATCCGTATAAAGAAAAACTTACTGTTGATTATCCTGCTTTTGTTTTATTTGAAGACGGAAAAATCAAATCTATCTTACAAGGTACTTTAGAAAAACCATTAACGATTGTTAAGACAAAACAATTTTTAGATATTAATAAAATAGGAGAGTAGTTCTCCTTTTCTAATGGAGGTGTTTATTATGAACCATGTTGTATTATTTGAACCTGAAATCCCTCAGAATACCGGAAATATTATGAGAACTTGTGTGGCTACAAACACTAAATTGCATTTGATAAAACCATTAGGGTTTGTTATTGATGATGCACACTTAAAACGTAGTGGTGTGAATTATATTGATAAATTAGATTATACGATTTATGAAAATTTTGATGAATTTCAAAAGAAAAATCCTGGAGAGTATTATTATTTTACTAGATATGGTCATAAACCTCATACGAGTTTTGATTATCGAAATACTGAGAATAAAGAATTATATTTTATTTTTGGAAAAGAATCTACAGGTATTCCTAAAGAAATATTGCAGAAAGATTTAGAACATTGTATGAGAATTCCTATGACGGATAAAGTAAGGGCTTTAAATGTATCTAATAGTGTAGCAATTGTATTGTATGAAGCTTTAAGACAACAGGATTATAATGATTTATTAAGGGAAGAACCTCATAAAGGATCAGATTATTTAGAAAGAGATTGATTTATGTTATAATAGAATTGGAGGATAGGTATGAAAAAGATTGATATAAATGGTGTTTCTTATGAAATTATTGAAAACGTTGGAAATTGTTTAGATAAAGAAGTTCTAGAAGAAAAAATTACGGATTATTTTGATCCTTTTGACTATATATTCGGTGATTTTTCTTATGATAAAGTTCGTTTAAAAGGATATTATGACTCTAATAATAAAAAGGCTAAAGACATCAATAACATTAAATATTTAGAGGATTATAAAAAGAATTATTGTAGTTTTGGGGCTAAAACTTTCTTGATTAAAAAAATCAAATAAAAGTGCTTGTATTTATTTTTATTTATGGTAAAATGATATTATATGATGAATAGTAAAGGGAGGATTTTTACATGGAAAATCAAGAAATCGAAAAGAAAATGATGTCAATTGTTGCAGAAGATGGTTC
>CACZOQ010000149.1 GCA_902782835.1 uncultured Erysipelotrichaceae bacterium
ACTTTTTATTATATTATTCTTAAAGATGACACTGAAATAAAGTTTGGATTGTTTCGATTAGGAAAGAAAAATGAGAAAGAAATATATGAAGTACTAAATAAAATTATAGTTAGTAAAAATGAATTTAAAAGGTAATAATATGAGAAAAAAAGTTTATTTTTCAGAAATAGTTTTTACAAATAAATATTATATTGATGGTGTAAATATTTTAGATGATAGAAATATAGAATATCTTGGAAATATTGATATAGATTTAAAAGTCAATTTATCTTTCTCTAAAATTCATAATGCAAAATTAGTAAAGATTAAAGATTTAAATATTGATATAGTTATTGCGGAAGTGAGAGACTTTAAAATAATATGTTATTTAAAATCAAATATCCTTTTAAAAGTGGCTAATCATCCTAGAAATCAAGAATCCCTATATAAAAATTATAATTTGTTAGAAGAGTATGTAATTAATAAACTTAAAAAACTGAAAGATGATAATATAGTTTATTCTCATGATTATAAAACTAGAGGTTTTATATCACATGACCACGGATTAGTAAGTTTAAAATATCAAAGATTAGAAATAGAGGATGAAGAGGGATTCTATTTTTATGAAGATGTTAGTTCTGACGATTTTTGGTCTTGGGAAGATTTGCCTGGTATTTCATATTTTGATACTCTTGAAAATGCAAAAAAAGAAGCAACTTTATATTTGCAAAACTATATTACAGAACGCTATAGATTTTATGAACAACCATACAATATTTTGTGGCAATATGAAACTACTAAATTTCAAACTTGGGTCTATATGATGAAGTTTGGTATTATAGGGCCAGTTATTATAATTTTACTGTCATGTATACTACCTTTATGTGGAGAATCTAATTGGAATATATTATGGTTATCTGGAGGATGTAGCTTATTTGCGATAATTGTTGCAAGTATAGTAGTTTTAACTAGTTATAATCAAATTACTTATGGAGTAACTGATAATGGTATTACTGTTTGTAAAGGAATTTATCGAGTCTGTTCATATGACAATATAAAGTATATCAAACTAAAAAAAAGTATGTTCAATAAAAATAAAGGAAGCATCAAATTTAAACTGTATAAAGGTTCTAGCATTAATTACAATTTCGATAATATAGAAAATCCTGAAGAAGTATATAAAATTATTGAAGAACAAATGAATAAACAAAAGAATTAAGTGAGGCAATGTTTATGGATGAATTAAGAATTATTAATAATTTAGAAATCATAGAAGAAATAGATAATGTTGCTTTAAAGGGAAAATTAAAATGTAACTGCGGATGTAATGAATTTTATATATATCATACAGGAAAACAAACTAAAGGAATATTGTCTTCCGATATTGTTAAACATAAAAAGCAAGTTGTTATTAATGCACAATGTGTAAATTGTAATGAAACAATTAAAATTTATGATTCTACTATTGATGGCATTAAACCAATAAATGCCAAACAATATGAATTTAAAAAATTAGTTTTGAAAAAAGATATTGATACATTTAAAATAATAATGATGTATAACTATTATAAGGAAGATTATAAAACTAATAAATTTGTTGAGTGTTTTATTGATGTTGAAAGTGCAAAACTTAAAAAAAATAAAAGAATATTTGAAAAATAGATGGGGTAAGTTAAATGGTTTATTATAAAGTTATTCATAAACATAATCTATTTGATAAAATAGAAAAGAGACGAATTGGTATTTTCACAACATTAGAACTGGCAGAAGATGCAGTTAATAAACTAAAAAAGGAAATAGGGTTTAAACAAACATCAGATGGATTCAAAATTGCTAAAATACATAGATTATTTAAACCCAATTATTTAGATATTATTTTTTATAAAAAATGATTTGATACGTACAAAAAAGATAAAAAGAAAACTGTAGTTGTTAGACAATCATTTGCTGAAAAACTATTAGAAAGATTTGATTTTTTATTTAAGGATTATGGTTTTAAACTTGAAAAAATTGATTTAGGTAACGCCATAGATGAAAATGGTAAATTCTTTTTCTATGGACCTGTATATTGCTATTATATTTATAATGATGATGTATGTATAAATATTTTGAATTTGGTTCAAAGACAAGATTATAATATTTATATAACTAAGAATAAATCAGATGATCAAACTTATATTCGTAAAGGAGTATCAGTAGAAGGAGAATACGCCTATCACATTGGTTTGTTTGCAACTTATATAAAAGCTAGTATTGAATCAACCGGAGAGATTTACGGGTTTAAAATCAATTAATTATTGTTAAAGAGATATACATTATGAGCATATATACATTTTCTGATTGATTTGTTGGAACTTCAAAGTGCGGAAATAATTTTTTCAATTTTCCGTACATTTCTAAACTAATCCCGTTTCAATAGTTTAAAAATCCCGTAAAATTAAAAATTACGGGATTTTATTGATTTTTTAACGTTGTGGACGCGGGTTTCGTCCAGTGCGGACCTAGTCCACCATATTAGTTAAACAATTGTGATACGATATTTATTCGTATCACTTTTTTATACAATTTATAAATAATTAATTATTAATTAATTG
>CACZOQ010000150.1 GCA_902782835.1 uncultured Erysipelotrichaceae bacterium
ATAGCATGCTTTCTTCTTTCTGTAAAACTTGCTAAATAATGAATGTTTCAAGAAAAAGAGAAAGTATTATGCTTTCCCCTTTTCTTTGTATTCTCTTCCCATTTGCTTTTTATAATATTCATTACAAATTTCTTTTGTTTTTCCAATTTTGATTATTTTTCCATGTTCTAACCAGATGACACGATCGCATAGTTCACGTATTGATTCAATGGAATGAGAAACATACAATACTGTTGTTCCTCCTCGAATCATTTCTAGCATTTTATTTTTACTTTTTTCTTGAAACTTAATATCTCCTACAGATAAAATTTCATCAACAATTAGTATTTCAGGGTCTACTATTGTCGCAATAGAGAATGCTAGTTTTGCGACCATACCAGATGAAAAGTTCTTAATTGGTACATCTAAGAAGTCTTTTAGTTCTGAAAACTCTACTATTTCATCAAATCTTTTTTCTAGGAATTCTTTTTGATAGCCTAAAATTGCTCCATTTAAGAAAATATTTTCTCTGGCTGTCAATTCATCATCAAAGCCTGCTCCTAATTCTATCATAGGAGAAATAACTCCATTCACTTCTACAGACCCTTTGGTTGGCTTCATAACACCACTTACTACTTTTAATAAAGTAGACTTTCCTGCACCATTGCTTCCAATTAGTCCGATTACTTCTCCTTTTTTTACTTGAAATGATATATCCTGTAAAGCCCAAAATGTATTACGTTTTTTTAGTTCTTTTCTATTTTTGTGTTTTTTAGGATCAAAAAAGTTAATAAATCCTTGTTTTATGGAAAAACCTTTTTCAATTCCTAAGTTAAATCTCATGGATACATTGTTTACGTTAATCATGTTTTTCCTCCTAAATATAGTAAATAAACTTATCTTGATTCTTCTTAAAAACAAGAGATCCTATTCCTAATGATATAATAGAAATCAGTGCTAATAGACCTAATGTTAAAAGGGATGGACATTTTCCATACAAAACAATATCTCTTGCAGTTGTTATATATTGATACATAGGATTAAAAGCAAAAACTTGTTTTAATGATTTGGGTAGTATTTCGATGCTATAAAAGACTGGTGTAAAATAATTCCATATCGTTAAGATTATACCATAGATGTAGAATACATCTCTTAAGAAAACAGATACACAAGATAAAAATAAGCCTACTCCTATAGTAAATAAAAATAAGCAAGCAAAAATATATGGTAATAGTAAATAATAAATATTAATATTTGCTGGATATGTACCTAATCCAAATTGAGTTATAATGATTAATCCAATCCATGGTATTAAAGTTAAAACAAAATTAATTCCTACAAATAGGCATTTTGCTACTGGGAATATGTATTTAGGAATATAGACCTTGCTTATTAAAGCAAAGTTTTCAACTACAGATGTCATGGCAGAATTGCTTGCTTCACTAAAATAGGACCACATAATAATACCAGTCATTAAATAAACAAGATAATTGGTTCCTTCAACACTAAAACGAAACATATGAGAAAAAACAATCGCCATAACAGACATCATAAGAACTGGATATAATAGGCTCCATACAACACCTAGAACACTTCTTTTATACTTTCTTTTAAAGTCTCTTGTAATTAACTGAATCATTAAATATCGATAATGTTTAAAATTTATGATTATTCTTTTTAATGCCATCATTTACTTATCTCCTTGTACGTCCTTTTATTTTTGACGAAATATATTATATCATAGTATTTTAAGGATAGTCAAACTACTGCAATTTGTTTTTATAATACTTTCCTATTATTTTCCAAGATCTAGAATTGATTATTTTTTTATAGTTTTCAACCATTGTTTTTTGGCTTTCAAGTTCTTTTATTTTTTCCTCTAAATCCTTAATTTTTTCTTGATAGAGTCCTTTTATATATTCTTCTCTTTTTATGCTTCGTTCTTCAAAGTCTTCTATTTCTGGTAAAGAATCTTTTTCTTCTTCTTTTTCTATAAAGTCTTTCACTCTTTTTATTAATTCTTTTCTATATTTTTTGTAAACATCTTTGTTTTTAATTTTTTTCAAATCTTCTTTTTTCATATTAAGAAATTCATTCTCTGTACAATTTGTTAATAATTCTTTAAATGTTTCAATCCGATCACTATTATAATCATAATATATTAATAAAACGTTCGTTTGTAATCCTAAACAAGGTAGTCCTACATGAATTCGATCCGTTAATACTAACTTTGCATTTTGATATAGTTTTAACTGTTTCTCGACTCGTTTCATCCTTTCTTCAAAAGAACGTTTTTGATTTTTTTCTATCATTTTATTCTTTTTATCCGTACTTCCTTTATCAAATTCTTTTATTTTTTCTAATTTTTCTTCGTAGGTCATATCTTTATCAATAAATAGCCAATGTGTTGTTTCTATTATTTTTAAGTTGGTAATGCTTCTTAAATGTTCTATTATTTTTGGATTCATATCAACTGCTACAATATAATCTTCTTCCTTTTTTTTACCAATTGGATCAAGGGTGGTTGTTAAACAACTACTAAAATATATGTTTTTATAATTCATCGATTTTAATTGTTCTAATGTGTGTTTATCTCTACAACCAATTTTATATTTATTTAAAACTTCTTTTGCGTAACCGTCTAAAAATTTATAACCAGATTTTAAATTTAAGTCATTGGCTGAATAATGAATGGATATCATTAAGGGATCTATATAAGGAGATGGTAGCACTTGAGTTTTATCATGATTAAACCAACCATTCATAATTACTTTTACTTTTTCTTTTTTCTTTGGAGTAAAATAAGATAATTCTTCTCGATTAATTACATAGTCTATTTTTGGTAAAAATCGATAAGCTGCATAGGTTTGAATATCATCTCCTAAGTTTGCGGTTTCTTTGTATAAAACAATTCCAAATTTTTGTTTATTCATGTCTTCCTCCTAATAATTTCATTATTTTTCTTATTTCTAATAAAAGAACTTTTATTGGAAAAATTATTATTAATATAAGATTTCGTATGAAATCTTTTATTAATAAATACTCACTATATATATGAAGTTTTTTAATTATTTTAATAATTAGCTTTTCTTCTCTAACAATAGGTTCTTCTTTTACTTCAAATTTTGCATAATAATGATTTACTTGAGTTTTATATTCGTATTCACTACTCATAAAATAATGATTTGTATACTCATATACTATGTTTTCATTTTTCTTTAATTCTCTGGAATTTTGAATGGTTAATGTCCTATTACTATTCTTTACTTCTTCTATATTTTTTTGCATTTTCTTTATCATGTTGTCTAATGAAAATTTCTTCGTTATTCTGCTACGACAGTTTTCTTTATAATTCTCTAAGTTATGAACTACTTTTTCAATAGCTTCTACATAATTATCAATTTCTTCCTCTTGATAATCATAGTTTTCAATTTCTTCTTCCCTTTGGAGAAGAGGAACTATAACTCCACATTTTTCATCAATTAATTCTTTGTGTCCTCCGACGTTTGCAGAAACAATGGGAATTCCCATGGATAAGGACTCGTACGCAGTTAAAGCTAATCCTTCTTTTATAGAACAATTTATTGTCAAATCACACATTGAGTAGAATTTTACTGGATCTTCAATATTTCCTAATAATATAAAATAATCTTGTAATTCATATTCTTCTATTTTCTTTTCTAATGGTTTTAATAAAGGACCTGTTCCTCCTATTATAAATCGAATGTTTGGATTTATTTCTATTTCTTTTTTGGCTATTTCTGCTAGTAATAATGGCCTTTTTGGTCCGACTATTCTGCATAGATAACCAATATTAATTGTATGTTTTAGAGAATATTCTTCTAAAACTTTTTCTCGTAATTCCTCATTTGGCTTAAATTTATTAGAGTCTACTCCTATATATACCACTTCTGTATTTGATTTATTTTGAAATAACACTTGATAGGTTTCTTTGGCATTTTTACTACAAAATAATGTTTTATCAATTAATGAATTCATCATATAACTGTCTCTTCCGTACCCACCATAACGATTGTATAATTCTACACTATGAATATAATCTATAATAGGAAGTTCTGGATATTTTAGTTTTATATATGGTAATAAATTATATCCTGTTACAGAATTACTTACTATTAAGAGATCAATGTTTCTTGATTCTATGATATATTCTATAAATGTTGGCCAGTCTCTTCGATCTAGAAATGTTGATAAATCAAATATGGAATCTGCATATTCTTCAAAATCCTGTCTCCATATATATTCTGTTGGTAAATCAGTCAATACTGTTACATTGTACTTTTCTTTATCAATTAATCGTATAAAATCCAAATTAAATCGATCAGCCCCTCCTACAACCATCCAGGGAATAAATAATAAAATATTCGTTTTATTTGAATTTATTTTTTTTATAATTAAATTATGGATTCTAGGTTTTATGATTTCATAATAATAATCATCTCCCATAGGATAATTCATTACATTCAATGAAAAAATACTTCTTTCCAAATATAAATAGTTTTCTTCGGTTAAATCGGATTTCTCTTTTGTTGTTATAAAGCCATAATAATTTTGATGAATCCCTCCATAAATCTTTATAATATCAATTGTTTTTTCCCATGTACGTAATTCTTTTATTTTCGTGCTTTTTATAGCTTTTAACACTTCACTTTGAAATACTAAGTTAGGAACTGGAAGCGTTATATCTTGTAGTATTTTATTTTCAAATATATAATTATATGTTTTATTTATTTTGGGGTTTACGCAATCTGTATAAACAACTTTTTCTTCTCTTAACTGTAAAGAAATAATACAGGTTTCTAAATACGTTCTTTCTATTTGTTCTCCTGCTTCTAAGATTGTATAAAAGTTCGTACTTGATTGGGATATTTTTAATAATTCTTCTATCGTTTGTACATTTTTGGAAACTATTTTTATTCGGTGGTCTTCTTTCATAAAA
>CACZOQ010000151.1 GCA_902782835.1 uncultured Erysipelotrichaceae bacterium
ATTGGGCCACTTCGTTCGACTTGCATGTCTTAGGCATGCCGCCAGCGTTCATCCTGAGCCAGGATCAAACTCTCAATAAATTTATTTATTTAAGTTTGTTCAATTTTTCCTAGCTACTCAAAATTGACGTTTTGCTTAGTTTTCAAAGATCATTACAGCTTTTTTTGTGAGCTGCATCAATAATATACCAAACATGAAAAGTAAAGTCAATATTTTTTTAATATTTTTTTTACAATTGTTTGTACATTATTTTACACAACTTGTTTTTCCTTATATATTAGTATATCAATATATTCTGCAAATCAGTTTTTTCTTCTTTTTTGTTGATTTTACAGGTTTTTCTTGCAAGTTGCCCATTTAATATAACAAATCAAAACTTAAAAGTCAACAACTTTTTTTAATTTTTTTTTGGAACGCCACGTTGTGTTGATTTTTACTTTTCTTATTTATCAATAAATAATAAAATTGTAACTTTTTTAAAAAAATTTTTATTTGTTAAAAAAAATAAGAATTATTCATTCTCATTCTTTAAATTATTATATAAATTACAATATTTTTCTACTTCTCCTGCAGCAAAAGCGCTCTCTTTTCTTCTCACGGTATCAATTAATTTTGTTAATTCAAACTTTAATATTTTGTCAATTGACTCTGGATAGTTCATGAGGTTTTTATGATATTTGTATTCTCCTCTATCTAAAACTTTAAAACTGCCATCTGGAAATACTCTAAGATCTAAATCATAATCTATATATTTAATTGTGTTATTCTCTATAATAAAAGGGGATGCCATATTACAATAATAGTAAATTCCTATTTTTTTATTTTGGCCAATTATGTTATACCAATCATTATAGAAAAAATATAGAACTGCTGGTTCTTTTGTTCTCCATGTTCTTCCGTCTGATTCCGTTACTTTGGTTCTTTCGTTCCCAAAAATTAAATAATCATCATGTATTTCTAATAGGACCGCTTCGTCCCAAGAACGATGAATCTTCCCATCATGCTTATAGCCATGGATTTCATATTTTTTTCCTACTTCTAATTTTTCTGTATCCATGAATATTTACCTCGTTCTTTTTTATTATATCTTTTTTTTTGTTTTTTTTCAAATAAAAAAGCCTTTCGGCTTATTTCTTTACTATTTTTTGTTTAATACACTAATTCCCCATGCTGATATTACAAATACTGCAGCAACCACAGCTGTACCTATTGCAACATTATCCATGTGACCTGATGCAAAATCATTTAGTTTTTCATTCCAATCATTTAATGTATCTATTATTCCTAATATTAAAGGGGTATATTGGTTCATTCTGTCTCCTCCTTTTTATCCTCTTCACCGTCAGTATCTTCTTTTTCTTCCGTTTTCTCTATCTCTTCTCCATTATCTTTCTTTTTCTTTCTTTTTTCTATAGAGTTGGTTTTATCTTCTATAATATCTGCATCTTTTACTGAATCCTTTAATACCTTTTTGACTGTTTTTACTGTTTTACGAATTCTTAGAGTAGAAATAATATCTAATACAGCATATGTAAATAGTAACACTCCTACTATTTTTGTAATAAATTCTGCTCCTTTAAATGGATTAAATACAAGTAAAACTCCACATAGAAGTGTTAATACTGAAATAATCATAGTAGATAACCATAAATGATTGTTTGTTCTTTTTAATTCTAAACTATATTGTAACTTTGCTGAACTACTAATAATAATTAATACACCTAATATAAATGGAATAATACTTGCTAGCCCTTTTGGATTACTGATGACTATGATTCCTAATATAACAGTACCTAATCCATATATTATATCTAATTCATTTTTGATGTTTTTATTTAGATTATTAATATACTTTAGCAAAGCAATAACACCAACAGATACCAGTATTCCACCTATAACGTAGGAAATAGAAACAATTGTTAGTTCAGATTGAAAAAATAATAATCCTCCTAAAATAGCTAATCCAATAGAACTTAATAGTGATGATTTTAGAAATTTTGACATAAAATTATCCATAATAACCTCCTTCTTTCTTTTATGAGAAGTTTAATATTAAGATTTAAATACTAAGAAGACTAATAATAATTCTGGATCTTTTCCTTGAACAGCGATTTCATAGATTAGATCTATAATTGGAATGGTTACTTCTTTATTCTTTAATAATTGATAGATAGACTCAAGTGTATAGTATCCTTCTACTGTAGTATCTGCTAAATAGGCATCTATTTTTTCTCTTGGTGGTTTTTCTCCAATTAATTTTCCAAAACTAAAGTTCCTACTCTTAGTTGAAGTACAAGTTAAAAGTAAATCTCCAATACCGGCAAACGATAAAACTGTTCTCTTATTACAATTAAATGCATCTAAGATTGCTTCCATATCATGCATCGCTTCAGCAATTAACATTGCTTTTGTAGATTCATTGGCATTTAATCCATCTAACATACCTGCTGCTAATGCAATTACGTTCTTAATAGAGCCACAAATTTCTACTCCGGTCATATCATTTGTATCTCTTAATTTAATATAATTATTTTGTAATGCTTTTCTAGTTAATAATATAGTTTCTGGACTTGTACTAGCAACAGATAATCCAGCTGGCATCTTAGTTACTAAATCAATTGCAAAAGAAGGTCCACTAATAACAGCAACATTTTTTGTGTGAAGATGTTTTTCAACAATCTCATGCATAAACAATCCTGTTCCTTGTTCAATACCTTTTGTAGCAATAATAATATGATTATCTTCAATGAAAGGAGCCATTTCTGCGCATAAAGCATCTACATAAGCAGCAGGTAACGCTATAATTAAGATATCTTTATCTTTAATACACTCCTCTACGTCTGATGTTATTTGTATACTATCATCTAATGTAAATCCAGGAATAAATTTTTCATTTTTTCTGGTTTTTAATAATTGTTCTTTTTCTTTTTCTATTTTAGTCCACATTGTTACTTCACAATGATTGTGAACTAGTATACTGGATAGAGCCATTCCATAAGCTCCTGTTCCAAATAATCCAACTTTCATGTAATTCCTCCTATTCTATTACTATGTTACTGGAAATTGGTACAATTTGAATAAATGTATTTCCATCATTTAATTTTAATGGAGTTCCATCAGCATATGTATAAATTGTTTTTGCATTTCTTGCTGACTTTGCCCAATTGATTGGTAGAGAATAACCATTCGTAATAAAGAAACCACTTCCAGAACCAACGGTTATTAAATCCTGTCGTCCTTCATCGTCCATTGTCTTATTTTCAACTTTCATAATAATAATGTTTTTATAATGAAGTTGTCCATCTGTTCTACGATCAATATGAGCTTTTCCATTGGTTGATCGTAAATAATATTGATTCACACTATCATAATTATAACTACGATTTTCTGTAGCAGAATAATCTATTGATATTCGACTTGCTGTTTGAAGATTACTTTTTTCAACAGCTTCTCCTTTTTCATTTTTATTCAATTCGATTTCATCTGTACTATATTCAAAAACTTTCCAAGAATTAGATGTAGTTAAATATCCTTTTGTCTCAGCTACATTTTTTAATTTATTTGTTGTTGTGAAAACATTATGAGGAGAAGGTAAATTCTTATCTCTAGCAAAACCAGATGTGTCTACCATTCCATTAATATTTTGAACATTTAGTTCTTTGATATTATCTTCTGCAGAAGGACTCCAACCAAAGTGAGCGTATATAGCATCATGTTCTAAGGCATAATCTAGAAAATAATGTCTAGCACTACGAACTGGTCCGATTACACCTACTTGTCTATCCTTAAAAATTGCCATTATTCTGGTAAGCCCACCTTCAACTATTATTTCATAATTTACATATGAATCTAATAAGCCGGCATGTTTTGCATCACCAATGTTATTATCAATCATAACTGCTAATGGTCTATCATTACTATCTTCTTTTACAATCGTAATTTCTTTTGGTTCCTCAACTACTGTTGTTTGTTGAGGGGCTACTGTTGTTTTCTGTTTCTTTGGTGTTGCTAAATAAACTAATGTTAGTATAATTGCTAGTACTAAAAAGAATATAGAAGCACCAATCATTAGTTTTTGATTATTCTTGGATTTTTTCTTTTTTTCTCTTACCTCTTCATCTTCTACTTCAAAATCCATTCTAGTCACCCTCTTTTTTATATTTTATCATCAATTTTATTTTTTTTCTATGAAAAAATCTCTTTTATGAATACCAGATGTCATAAATCTCCACGCTGCTTTATAGTTTGGTAACCAATCAATTTTTACATTGTTTTTGGTATTCGTTATCATCTTATTAACTAAATAGTTTGCTACTACATCTGGATAATCTCCTAAAATGTTATAAACTTTTTTTGTTTTTTCAGATAATGTTATTCTCTCTTTATTTGCTAAAGCATTTGTAATAAAATCTGTAATCATAATTCCTGGGGATAACTTTCCAACTATTACTCCTGTGTGTTTCTCTTCACATTCTTTTGCTAAAGCTTCTGTAAAATAAGTTACCGCTCTTTTCGATGTTCCATAAATTGATAAACCGAGCATTTTTGCATCATTGCTTCCATATCCTTCTATATTATAGATTGCTCCAGCTTTTTGTTTCATCATTTCTTTCATAATATATTTAGAACACAATATTGTTCCTTTTAAATCTACATCTAAAATACATTGAATCTCATCGTTTTCTAATTCCCAAATTGCTTTATCCGGTTGATTAACTCCTGCATTATTAATCCATATATCAATTGATTGAAATCTGTTTATTGAAAAAGAAATTAATCTTTGAATGTCATCTTCCTTTGTTATATCACATTCTTGATAGTCTGCTTGTGTTTTACTATTTATTTGATTTAATTCCTCTAAAGCTTTTTTTAATTTTTCTGTATTAACATCACTAAGAACTACATTATAATCATTTTTCTTAAATACTTTGGCCATTTCAAATCCTAATCCTCTGGCACTTCCTGTTATCACTACTGTTTTCATATATTCTCCTTATCTATATATTATTATATATTCATTTTATATATTTTAAAACAATTCTTATAATTGTTTTAAACTCTCACAATCTGTTTCATATCAAAACGAGGCTAATCAATTGAAAAATCACCTTTTCTTATTGATTAGCCTCGTCCTTTATGTTATAATCGTTTTGTTAATTTATTTGACAAGTCCACACAGGGGATTAGTTAAATGGTATAATAATGGTCTCCAAAACCACTGTTGGGAGTTCGATTCTCTCATCCCCTGCCATTTAAGAA
>CACZOQ010000152.1 GCA_902782835.1 uncultured Erysipelotrichaceae bacterium
AAAAAGAATTGATGTTTTAAATGAATTACCATCGAATGATAAAACTACATTAAAGGACGCAATCAAAAAACGTGATATTATGGTTTGCTTTAAACCAAAATGGAGTGCTATTTCTTATAATATCAGTTATTCTAATAAGGGTACATGTACAACTTGTCCTACTTCAGCTAATTATAATTCCGCTTTCACTGTATCAAATCCAACGAAAACGATTTCTATTAGTTATTCTAAGAATGGTACGGGAGCGACTATTAGTGCAACTTCTCAATCTGGTAGTTATACATTTAATGGTTGGAGTATTGCTGGTATGACGAATTCGTTACACTATTATGGAAGTACTACAGCAACAGAGACTTCTACATCTGGAAGAAAAGAAACAAGTTATAAGAATTTGCGAAATGAATCTGGAAATGTTACTTTTACAGGTTCTTGGACAGGGCCAACTCTTACTTTAGCAACTGTTTCTAAAGCATGTCATACTTGTAAATGGGTTAGTCCAGATGATGATAAACTAGAAAAAGCAAGTGGAGCAAGTTATACTCCTTCTTCTGCAACCACGAGAAACTTCAATGCTTCTTGTACGATTAAGGCATTCAAAGTTGTATATCATGAGAATGGTGGAGAAGGAACGATGAATGATACAAATTGTAATTGTGGCGTTAATTGTAATTTGAGTGCTAATTCTTTCACGAAAGAGGGGCATTCGTTTAGTGGATGGGCTACATCTTCCGGGGGATCTGTTGTCTATAGTAATCAGGAAAATATGAAAGACAAGAAAGAATCTGGAACGCTTGATTTATATGCAGTGTGGTCTCCAATTACTTATTCAATTTCTTATGCTGGAGGAGGTACTTGTTCTAGCTGTCCAACTAGTGCATCTTATGGTTCTAAGTTTGAGGTTAGTCATCCTACGAAAAGCATTACTATTAATTATTCTAAGAATGGTACGGGAGCTACTATCAGTACTAATCAACAAACTGATGATTATTCGTTTAAGAGTTGGACTCTCACGAATATGACTAATTCTGAACATAGATATGGAACTACAACTGAAACAGCCACTTCATCTAGTAACAGAACCGAAAAACATTATACGAATTTACGAAATAAGACTGGTACTGTAACTTTTACGGCTAATTGGGATAGTCCATCTATTACTTTAGCAACTGTAACCAAATCTGGTTATAACTGTAAATGGGTTAGTCCTGATAGTGATGGACTAGAAAAAGCGAGTGGAGCTACTTATACTCCAAGTTCTGCTACTACTCGTAATTTTAATGCATCTTGTTCGCCTGCTACTTACACGATTTCTTATCATAATAATGGTGGAAGAGGAGCGCCTAGTAGTCAAACAAAAAATCATGGCACTGCTATTAATTTAAGGAATACTACTCCTACTCGAAGTGGTTATAGTTTCGAAGGATGGGGAACAAGTTCTTCCGATACAACAACTGATTATCAGCCTGGAGCTAGTTATACAACGAATGCTGATTTGAGTTTATATGCTATATGGAAGAAAACGGTTACAGCAACTTTTCTTTATCAAAAAGGAGCAGAAAAATGGAATGGGCAAGTAGCATCTGTAACGAGAACATGCAATTTGTGGAATGCAGAAACTAGTTGTGCTATATCCAATGTACCTTCCGTTAATAATATTCCTAGTAGTCTTATATCGAGATGTGGCAGTCACTATGATTTGCTATTACAGGCAAAAGGATGGAATACGAATGCTTATGCTACTACAGGAAGTACTTCTATTAGTATTTCTGGCAATGCTACTTTCTATTCTATTATTATTGCGAATTCCAATTATGTTAATAATTCATCTAAATTCTTGGTAAATGGATATACCTGTCAAGGAAGTCAATTTCCAGATTGGAAAAATGTGTATATTCGTGATAATAATTTATCTCAAAATGCTTTAGGATCGATAAATGAGGGACATAATTTTTCTTGGAATGGTGGATGGAAGTATGGAACTTCTGCTAATGGTAAAACGGATTTATGGCTGAATGGTACAGGTACTCGTTGCAATAGAAGTCCATGTCCTACGGGATACTCTTTTGCAAAAAATTTCAAATGGTAAAAAGATTTTACATTTAAGAGAAGCAAAAAATTTGCTTCTCTTTTTTGACCGTGATACAATAGATTTATAGAATCGAGGAGATATTTATGAATGATGATAAAGGTGAAATAATCTTTTGTTCTAGATGTGGAGCTGAAGTTAATAGTAAGTCACGTTATTGTATGAAATGTGGGAATCTAAATTATGATCATGATGCTAATGAGAATATGCGCCCTTATATTCCTCAAGAATCTGAAACTTACGAAGTAGGATCTGGAAAGTTTGCTGTTCATCAAAAATCAAACGAATATCGTATTAGTGTAGGAAATAATACTGGAAATAAAAAAGTAAGTTTTGGTCTTACTCTTGGTATTTATTTATTTATTCTTTTTCTTAGTTTTTTATTAACAGTTCCTATTACTAAAATTAGTCTGGATGCATTTTTAATGTCTTCTTTTCCTTATTTGGCTATTTTGTTTTCGCTTTTGTTTTTATTTGTTTATGGGACAGAATTAGTATTTATGAAATGTAATAAACCTTGGTGGGCAGGACTCATTCCTGTTTATCATGAAATGGTTTTAGCTGATATTATTTTTCACAATCAAATGATTGGTCTTTTAACTTTAATTCCAATTGTTGGACCTATTGTTACCCTTGTATTGCTTTATCATTTAGGAAAAAAATTTCAATATAATGGAGTTTTAACTGCTTTATTTCCTGGTATCTTTATTCTTTTAATTGGTTATGGTTCTCATTTGTTTGAAGGATATAGTTTTGTTTCCAAGGACGAAGGTAAAAATGCTTTGGAAAAAGAATATAAGTATCGTAAAACTATCTTAGCTACTTGTTTTTTCATTGCAATTTGGAGTTTAGGAATTGTGATTTACGCAAATATGAGTAATATTGAGGAAGTTACTAAAAATATTAATAATTATTATTATGTATATGCTGCTAAAAGAATCACTTCTAAAACTGAAAAAGGTGTTAACAACAAGAAAGTGGGTTGTGGGCATGATCCATTTAATCCTCAAAATGGAGTTTATTATTTCTATTATGCTGACTTCCAGGATTACATATTTTTACCTTTTTATACAATGCGTGATATTATTGGTGGTTATGTTAAGGTAGAGATTGTGAATGGGAAAGCTAGCTATTATGTTAGTTTATCTGATGGTACTTATGGTTTTAAAGAAACTAAGGTTGAAAATATTGAACCTAGCATTATTAATGATTTTAGGAAATATGATGATGACTCTAATTCAAAGATTATTTGTACTATAAAGGATTCTTAATATTACAGGAAATAATTAAAAAATCTTGATAAAAAACTAATTATTTATTATAATGAAAACAAGTCGATCATTAGAACTAATAATAAGAATATTTTAGCTAAGAGAATTCGTGGTTGGTGAGAACGATGTAAAATACTTATTTATCTACTCTATAGATGAAGAAATTCCGGGCAATACCGTTATCAAAATAAGTGAAAGAAAGGATGGTACCGTGCTTTTTGCACTCCTTAAGTATCATCTTTTTTTGTTTAGGAGATGGCTTTATGATTGATTTACATCATGATTTATTATCGATTATCTATTATTCTTATTTAAAAAATGATTTTTCTTTTTTAAATGAATGGTTACAAAATTTCGGGAGTCATAATGTCTCGGGACTTATTGCTAATTTGTATTTCATGAATGAAGAAGAAATGAAAAAAGAAGTAGGTAATCATCCAATTCACGTTTTAGAAATATTTCGGATTGCTGTTGACTTTTTTAAGAAACATTTACCCACAGAAAAAGTTATTTTTAGTATTGAGGGCTGTGATTATATTCAAACAGAAGAAGAATTAGAAGAGCTTTATCGTTTGGGGCTCCGAAGTATATTATTAGTTTGGAATAATCCAAATATTTATGGATCTGGTAATCGTGGGGATTATGGATTAACAGAAAAAGGGAAATCTTTTTTAATGAAAGCTATCGATTTAGGTATTGTAATAGATTTAAGTCATATGAATGAAAAAACATTTTATGATACAATTTCATTGATACAGGAACAGAGGAAAATGGGAAAACAAGTAAAAGTAATTGCAAGTCATTCCAATTGTTTTGATATATGTCAACACCCTAGAAATCTTAGTGATGAACAATTATTGGCTTTAAAGAGTGTCGATGGGATTATAGGAATTGTTGGCTATGATCAATTTGTAAGAGATGAAGGCCATCAATCAAGTGATTTAGTTTCATTGTATTTAGAACATATCCATCATGCTGTTGAAATTATGGGAATTGATCATGTCTCGGTAGCAACAGATGATATGGTATTTTGTAAGAGATTATTTGACGAAGATTATGGTGAGATGATCTTTGATTATCAAACAGTCTCGAAAGATATAAGGGAATTGCTTCTAACGAAGTATTCTATGGAAGATGTTTCTAAAATTATGATTCATAATATATATAATAAAATATTTTAGGAGGTATTATTTATGGAAGAAAGATTTAAGAAAGGTGACATTGTTCAACATTTTAAAAGGGAGACTCTATCGGAAGAGCGATTACGTGAAGAGCCAAATGCTTATTTATATGAGATTATTGGTACTGCTAGACATACGGAGGATAAAGAAGAATTAATGATTTATAAACCATTGTATCCAACGGAATGTACGGAAGGAGTGGATTTTGCAGCTAGACCACTTGAGATGTTTAATTCTGAAGTTGATCATGAAAAATATCCACATGTTAAACAAAAAAATAGATTTGAAATATATAGAAAATAGGAATTGATAATATGATAGATATTAAATTAATTAGAGAGAATAGAGAATTAGTAAATGAGAAGATTGATTATGTTAAAGAGTGTTTAAATGATTATTTTTATTCATTATTAAATTTATAGAAATGATATTTTCATTTCTTTTTTTTGTGTTATACTAATAAAGTAAGATACTAGGCTAGGTGATTTTATGAAAAATAGGAATGGGTTTACTTTAGTTGAATTACTTGTTGTCATTGTTGTTATGGGTATTATTACGGGTATTTCAATTCCTTTAATTCGAAATATT
>CACZOQ010000153.1 GCA_902782835.1 uncultured Erysipelotrichaceae bacterium
ATAACCAATAAAGAAAATAATATATTTGGCATAGATTTAAAAGATGGAAACTTTTTTAAGAAAGATATTGAACAAGAATTATATAATCTCCTAAAAGATGCTGCTGGAGATAACAATATTATTGATACTAATGAACTACAACTATGGACTACCAATCATCAAAAAGAGTTAGATGATTGGTATTATCACCTATTAAAAAAAGCTAATGGTGTCAATTTAAAACCAATTGCAGAGTACTTATTAGGATTAAAGAAATATCTTTTAGATTATTCTTTAATTGATGAAAGAAGACATGTTGAAGTAGAATTATGGGAAGAATATTTGATTTATTCTAATGTTTTAGGTATTACTAATAAAATATATAAAGAATTTAAAACAGTCTATCCAGATTATAATAAACTTGGACCTTTATCATTTTTAGATATTCCAAGTTTAACTTTTAAAACCATGATAATATATCTATTTTTATTAATTCCATTTGGATTAGCAATACCTGTCTCAGTTATAATAACTATAATCTACTATTTAGTTTTTTAATAATTATATTTTGTAAAAAAACTGGGACCCCATTTGGGGTCCCCTAATTGTTGTTATAGTTCAATTCCAGTAAAAAAGTATTATTAAAAACTTCTACTTTGCAAGTCGATTTGAAGTTTTTACCAACCAGTATATAAAACTGGCCAATTCGTCAGTAAAATCTTCGGAAAGGAACTGCAGTGTCCAATTTTTATCCCGGTCTATTTTTCCAGGAGTATTTATTCTCCCTTCATCGCCCATACCCAAGATATCACTCATAGGCACAATAACCAAGAATGCATCAGTATTAAAAGCAGTGCGTATAGCTGCTGTCGCGATACTCATATTTTCATCAGAAGACACATTCATATATCTCAATACATTGTTCCGTGCCTCCTGTTTCAACTCTTTGATTGCAGCAACTATTGGTTTATTATCATGTGTACCCGTATAGCCAACACACTCTATATCCCATTTATACGGGGAGTTGAGATTATTTGGACTCAAATCTAACCCGAAATCCAAAACTCTCATCCCAGGTGTTCGAGCTTGTTTCATCAAAGCTCTTACATCATCCCCAATAATTCCTAAATCCTCCGAAATAATCTTAACGTCTTTCAAAGATTCTCTAATGGCATTAAAGAAATCCATACGAGGACCGGGATTCCACCAACCATTAATAGCGGTTTTTTCCCCCACGGGAACAGTGTAATAGTCCTGAATAGCACGAGCATGATCTATGCGATATACATCAGCCCATTGCTTCATATCAGGTTCCCAAAAAAGGTTGGGAATTTTAAATCGATTAATCCAGTACTCAAACTTTTTTTCCTTTATGATATCCCAATTGTAAATAGGATTTCCCCAAAGTTGTCCAGTTTTTGAAAAATAGTCCGGAGGAACAGCTGCCTGGAGTTTAACGCGCTTCTCTTCATCCAAAACAAACAGTTCAGGATTCGCCCATACTTCAACACTGTTCGGTGCTGGGTAAATAGGTATATCACCTATTATTTTAACTCCTTTACTATTTGCATACTTTTTCAAGGCAGACCACTGTTTAAAAAACAGATATTGGAGAAATTCAAAAAATCGAATCTCATCTTTCAGCTGTTCTGTATATAAATCCATTGCTGCTTTCTCGCGGTTACGAATTTGAGGCTCCCACTCCCACAACGGCTTCTCGTTAAAATGTTCTAAAAGAGCCATAAAAAGTGAATAGTCTCGTATCCAGTTCGAATTCTCTGATGAAAACCTTTGCATCTCATACTGTATAGTCGGATTATTCTGAGAATTATGAAAAGCTTTTCGCAGAATCTTATAATGTTTTTCTTTAACTCCTTCATAGTCAATTCTTCTGGAATAAACTTCACACTCCTCTAATGATGTCCGTTCTATCAATCCGATTTTCACCAACTCATCCAAATCAATGTAAAGCGGGTTTCCTGCTACATTTGAGTAACACTGATATGGACAATTATATCCATCGGTGTGACCATATGGCAATATTTGCCAATAACTCATCCCTGCTTTAGACAGGAAATCAATAAACGAATAGGCCTTTTCATCAAATCCACCAATTCCATATTTATTAGGAAGTGCAGATATAGGAATTAAAAGTCCTGCTCGCCGCGGCAATGTTGTTGTTAACATAAATTTCCTCCTTTCCTACAACAACTACTATAAAAACAATTTCTCCAAAATTTTACCACACCTCTCACCTATAAGTCAAACAAGCACAAGCTTTTGGAGTTTTTTATCCCATGATAAGTTGACAATTCGACACTACTATGATATTTTATGGATGAGGCTAAAGTAGTTCCTATAGGTTAAAAATTACTACTCGCCTCTTTTTTTATTATTTATGAAAGGATTTTTAGATATGAATAAT
>CACZOQ010000154.1 GCA_902782835.1 uncultured Erysipelotrichaceae bacterium
AGATAGAGTAGAAAGTGCTGTATACAAATTATTAAAAAAGAATTTTGGAGAAGATTTAGCTTCTGCTAAAATAGTAGTTGATAAAACATATACAGCTGAACAAGCAAAAAAAGTTGAAGGAGTTAAAGATTTAGAGTTAGGTGAAAATGATGTTGCATTTGAAGTGTCAATAGACATTGAACCAGCTGAAGGAGCAAAAGTAATGCAATTCCTTATTCCAGATGGAGAATATGATGAAGAATCAGGATGGGTACATGGTATCGGAAGACTTGGAATACTTAAACAAAATGAAGATGGAACATATGAAATAACAAATTATGGTACTGGATGGTAATAAAAATTTAAAATTAATAAAAAAGAACTCTATATAAAGAGTTCTTTTTTATTGGCAGGGGTAAATCAAGGAAAATCTTGTATTCATTGTGACTCTTGCTTTATATTGCCACGTCATACCACTTCGTGGCACTCCAATTTTTACGATAGTTCACTACATAACCCTTCATATCACTATGTTTTTCTTTCCTGTTGCATTAAATTATGCAATACTTAATGCATAATTTGCCAAATTTGAACCGAGAAGATTTATTTTGCTTGTAAATCATTGAAATATATGATTTAATTAACCTTATAATAAAGAATTATTGAAAGAAATGATTATTGAAACTTGCAAAGGATTAAAAAATAAAAATAAGTATTAATTATGAGGAAAAATATATGAAGAATAGAAAGTACAAAGATATAAATGATAGTATTTCAAAGTTAGTTGATGAAGCAAAAACCAAAATGAAATCGATAACTGAAAAGTCAAAAAACGACAATAAAATTCAAAACTTAAAAAAAGAATACTACAGTGCAATAGAAAAAAGTGAACATATTAAGGATGAAATAATAGAGAAATTAGAAGAAAAAGCAGATAACTATGACAAAAAAGATGGATTTACCATATTGGGAATAAAACCATGGAAGTTGATGGCATATTTTGTAATATATAGTTTTTTAGGCTTCTGCCTTGAAACAATATATGGAATGTTGACAAAAGGAGTGCTTGAGAGCAGACAAAGTTTTCTATATGGACCATTTTGCGGAATATATGGCTTTGGAGCTGTGTTAATGATTCTATTTTTACAGTTTTTCATGAAGAATAACTATACTTTGTTTTTTTCTGGTTATGTTGTAGGATCCATAATTGAATATTTTGTAAGTTTGTTTGGAGAATTGATACTTCATGTAAAATGGTGGGATTACTCAACTGAACCGTTCAACATAAATGGAAGAGTATGTGCTTTTTATTCAATTGCATGGGGAATTCTTGCAATTTATTTAATGCGACATTTAAATCCTAATATAGAAGCGTTCATAAATAAGATAAAAATTAAATTACCTAAATATATGTTACCAATTGTTGCAGACATTGGAACAGCATTTTTAATATTTGATGCAGTAATTTCAATATATGGATTAAAAATATTTTATTCAAGATTAGTATATGAAAATGATATAAATATTCCTAACCAATCCTATTATATTAGTTATTATGAGAAAGTATTAAACAATGAAAAAAAGAATTATTATACTCAAAAGTATTTTTCTAATGAAAAAATGTTAAAGACATATCCAAATTTAAAAATACAAGATAAAGATGAAAATATTATTTTTGTAAAGAATATCCTTAAAGATATAAAACCATATTATATAAAACTTTTCACACCTAAAGAAGGGAATATTCACCTAACCAATATTGAAACAGTTGATTATAGCGAATAAATAAATATGACTGATAGTTTGCAAAAGAGAGGCTGATCCATGGGACTTTGAAGAGGAAGATTTTGAAGAAGGCGATTATTACAAAGATGATATTGATTAAAAAAACTATGATGTTAACAATATGGTAATATTGTTAACAAGTTGAATAAAGAAAAATAGTAAGTTATCGAGGAGATGAGAGAATGGAATTAGATAGGAAGTTTCTAAAAAATTATGGAATGGAGAAAAAGTAATGTGTCCTA
>CACZOQ010000155.1 GCA_902782835.1 uncultured Erysipelotrichaceae bacterium
ACGGGCAGTGTAACATCCAATAGTGGACCGACCATAACTGGATCCTTATATAATTCCTTAAAGATGTTAGTGTTCTAACATCTTTTTTTATGTAAAGTATTATATAATTCCTTAGAATTATCATAAAACTGTGGAAGAATATGGTATAATTTTGGTATATGGAGGGGACTCTATGAGAGCGATTATTGTAGCTGGAGGAACGGGTGGACATATCTATCCTGCTTTAGCGATTTTAAATAAAATTAAAAAAATGGAACCGGATAGTGAGTTTCTTTATATAGGTACGAGTGATCGTATGGAAAAAGATATTATTCCGTCTCTTGATATTCCTTTTGTAGGAATAGATATGGAAGGCTTAAATCGCAAAAATATTTTTGCTAATATAAAGGTTATCCGGTTATTTTTAAAAGCAGTTAAAATTGCCAGAGAAAAGATACGAGAATTTCAACCGGATATAGTTATTGGAGCAGGGGGTTATATTACAGCGCCTGTATTGTATGCTGCTCATAAAGAGAAGATTCCTATATTAATTCATGAACAAAACTCTATTCCTGGAGTTAGTAATAAATTTATTGGAAGTTTTGCAGATCGTATTTGTGTTTCTTTACCAAATAGTGTTTCTTTATTCCCAAAGAATAAAGTCGTATATACTGGTAATCCTAGAAGTGAAGAGATTCTTTCTGTTCCTAAAAAAGACAAAACGAGTTTAGGTTTTAAAGCAAATCAAAAACTGGTTGTAGTTGTCATGGGTTCGTTAGGTAGTACTACAATGACGGTTCGAATTAAAGAATTAATTCCTGGTTTTAATGATAAAGCTTATCAAGTATTGGTTATTACTGGTAAGAAATACTATGATGATTATAAGGATATTGAAGTATCTGATAATGTTAAAATTGTTCCGTTTATGGAAGATTTAATTTGTTTATTAAAAGATAGTGATTTAATTGTTTCAAGAGCAGGTGCTAGTACGATTGCTGAAATTACGGCTATTGGGTTACCAGCAATTTTAGTTCCATCTCCTTACGTTACAAATAATCATCAATATATGAATGCCAAGGAACTTGAGGATGCAGGTGCTTGTCATATTGTATTAGAAGAGGATTTTTCTAAAACTCGAATTTTACAAGAGATTGATAAAGTCTTTGATGATTTAGATTCTTATCAAAAGATGGTTGAGAATAGTAAATCTTTAGGAATAAAGGATTCTGCTACTCGTATTTACCAAGAAGCTAAAAAAATAATTAGGTGATATTATGAATGAATTCATTTCAAAAATAAAAGATTTAAATATTGGTAAAATTGAAGAAGATGCTTCACTACGAAAATATACAACTTATCGGGTAGGGGGTATTGCGCGTTGTATTGCATATCCTAGAAACGTTGCTTGTTTGGTTAAATTGGTTCGTTTTTTAAAAATGGAAGAGATTTCATATAAATTACTAGGAAATGGTTCTAATTTATTATTTAGTGAGAAACCTTATGAAGGAGTATTAATTCGTTTGAGTGAATTAGATCAGATTGAGTTTTTTGGAAAAAATAAAATCCGTGTCGGAGCAGGGGTGTCTCTCATAAAGCTTAGTTTATTAGCTGCCAAAAAAGGATATACAGGTTTAGAATTTGCTTCCGGTATTCCTGGTAGTGTAGGTGGCTCTGTTTTTATGAATGCTGGTGCTTATAAATCTGATATGGGTTATGTGGTTGAAAGAGTTAAAGTTCTTACTCCTGAACTAAAAATAATATATTTAGAAAATAAAGAAATGGATTTTCATTATCGTTCTTCTTTTTTACAAAAACATCGTGATTATATTTGCCTAGAAGTTATTATTAAATTGCAAAAAGGAAATAAAGATGCAATTGCAGAAGTTATTCGTGAACGTAGACAAAGAAGAATCGAGTCTCAACCATTGGAATTTCCTTCTGCAGGTAGTGTTTTTCGTAATCCGGAGGGGAATTTTGCAGGTAAGCTAATTGAGGATGTTGGCTTGAAAGGAAAAGTTCAAGGTGGGGCAATGGTTAGTGATAAACATGCTAATTTTATCATTAATTGTCAAGATGCATCTAGTGATGATGTGAAATATTTAATTGATTTGTGTCATGATACGGTTTTAGAAACTTATGGTATCGATATGAAAATAGAACAAGAATTTGTTAATTGGGAGTAGATATGTCTAAAAAAATCGTCAAGAAAAGGAAAATAAAAATTAGAAATCTTTTATTGGTTCTAGTGATTATTTTAGGACTTGTTTTTGGCGTGTATGTTATTTCTCAAATGCCAATTCAAAATATTTTGGTTCGAAATACATATTATTTGAATGATGATACGATATTAGAATTAGCGGATGTGAAGGATTATCCCAAATTCTTCTTTATTAATCGTAGAAAAATGGTAAAACATTTAGAAGAATCTCCTTATATTGAGAAAGCTGTTGTGAAACAAAAACTAGGATTTTTATTAGAAATCTATATTGAAGAAAACCGTCCTATTTTCTATGATGAAAGCCAGACTCACTTTGTTTTAAAAAATGGAGATTCGGTTCAAGAAGATACTTTTAATAAATATTTTCGTGTACCACGTTTATTAAATTATGTTCCAGATAATAAGTATTCTAAATTTATAGATGGTATGTCTACAATTAAAGAGGATACCATTTCTAAGATAAGCGATATTGAATATCAACCAAATGATTATGATAAAGACCGTTTTTTACTTTATATGGATGATGGTAATATGGTATATCTTACTTTGACAAAATTTAAAATGATTAATCATTATAATGAAGTATATAAACAATTAGAGAATCATAAAGGGGTATTGTATTTGGACAATGGAAACCATTTTCAAATAAAAGAATAATGAATTAGAAATAGTTGTTTTTTATGAATAAAAAGATTCCGATTCTATTTCTTTATTTTCTCCTTTTGATTTTCTTTTTTTTATGGATTACTTATTCAACTATTGTAAAAGAAGTTTGATTTTTTGTTTTTTGTTTACCATATTTAGTAGTATTTATTTATATTTTAAAAAGAAAGATACTCGTATTATTATACTAAAATTATTATTAGTTTCTTTCTTAATGGGTTTTATTAATCCTTATGGAATAGAGTCTATTATATATATTTTTCTTTCTGAGGTTTTGATGATTAGCAATCATTCTCATGATTTGGAACAACTATGGAATGTAAATGTTGATTAAAGCTATTATGAAGAAAAGAAGGGGAATTGTACGGATTTAGGGTTTGCAAAAAAAATAAAATATTGTATAATAATTTTGAAGATAGGAGGATTCTATGGGTGATATATATACAGGAATTGATTTAGGTACGAATGCCATTAAAATTGTTGTATCAGAAAAAATAAATGATAAATATCATGTTTTAGCAGCAGTTAGTAGTCCTTCTAATGGTATCAAAAATGGATTTGTGGAAGATACTAAAGCAGCTATATCTAGTATTCGGAATGCTTTAAAGCAAATTGATGAAATGTTAGGAATTAAGGTTACTAAAGTGGTGGCTTGTATTCCTCCTTCTAATTGTCATATGGATATTGTTTTAGGATCTGTTAATGTACAGGATTATAATGAAATTACTGGGATTGATGTCAGTAATGTTTTATTAGATGCTATAAAAGGGCAAGATTTTTCTAAAGAAGAATTGGTTACTGCTATGCCAATTAGTTTCACTGTAGATGAACATGAAAATGTTTTGGATCCTAAAGGAATGAAAGGTAGTGTCTTAGAGACAAGAGTTGTAATTAGTACTGTTCCAAAAGAACCTTTATATAGAATTTTAGAGACTTTGAAGTTAAGTGGTGTTGAAACAGTTGATATTGCTTTTACTTCTGTTGGAGATTATTATACGATTAAGAATCGAAAGTATGATGAGCTAGTAGGAGCCATTATTAATATTGGGGAAGAGTCCACGAATGTTTCTGTATTTAATAAAGGTATTCAAATTAAAAACAGTGTTCTTCCTGTTGGAAGTAATCATGTAGATAAAGATATTACTTATGTTTTTAAAGCTAAGATGAGTGAATCTAGAATGATTAAGGAAACGTTTGCAAGTGCGGTTTCTAGTTATGCTGATGCGAATGATATTTATACATTAGAATTGAGTAAAGATGAAAAAAAAGATTTGAATCAAGTAGGAGTTTCTAAAGTAGTAGAAGCTCGAGTACGAGAAATATTAAAACTTGCGAAAAATGAAATAAAAAACTTAACAAATAGAGAAATACGTTATATAATTATAACAGGTGGCTTGACCGAATTGTCTAATTTTTCACAATTAGTAGAGCAAGAATTTGGTTTTGTTGCTAAGGTATGTAATATCTCAACTATGGGAATTCGTCATAATCAATTTAGTAGTTGTTATGGTATTACAAAGTATTTTGATGATAAATTATCTTTACGTGGAAAACAATATAAAATGATTTCTAAAGATGATAGAGATTCATTAGTATTTATGGATACTGATATCTCAAAAGAAGCTATGCTAAATAAAGTGTTTGGACACTTTTTCGAACATTAAGGAGGAAAAAGTATGATAGGCGGACTAGAAATGGATCAATTAGCTAAAATCAAAGTCATCGGTTTAGGTGGCGGTGGTGGTAATGCTATTAATCGAATGGTAGAATCCGGTGTTAAAGGAGTAGAGTTTATTGCTGCTAATACGGATTTACAAGTTTTAAATTCATCAAAAGCAGATGTTAAAATTCAAATAGGTGCTACTTTAACGGATGGACTAGGAGCCGGGGGAAAACCTGAAGTTGGTAAAGAGTCTGCTGTTGAGTCTAAAAAAGAAATTGAAGATGCTTTAAGTGGTGCTGATATGGTATTTATTACCTGTGGAATGGGTGGAGGTACCGGAACAGGAGCTGCATCTATTGTTGC
>CACZOQ010000156.1 GCA_902782835.1 uncultured Erysipelotrichaceae bacterium
ATGAATTGGAATGTCTATGTTCTTCTTTTCCTTCGCAGATATAATATGATTCAGATTCTTGAGGTAAAAGCAGAAAACGGGAAATATATTATTCTAATTAAAATTTTAGATGACAGATTACTTGTGAATGATGAAAAATTGAAAACGTATATAGAGACACTGAGAGAAGAGGAGTGGAGGTATTATAAAGATTCATATAATGCCATATCAAATGCAGTATCTCCAAATTCAAGAAAATGTATATCTGAATTATTTACGGATACGTATTCTAAAGTTTTCGAATATTGTGCTGGATGCAATGCTCACGATGAAATCATTATAGGAGATGTGCCTAAATTTCCATTAAAAAACAAGGTGAGTAAACCATTAAAAAATATAAGCGATGAGCAAAAAGCTCTTTTTGGTGATTCTGAAGAGGTAATAATTATTGCCAAAGAGTCAGAGCGTGAAGATCTAATAGGGAAACTTAT
This sequence comes from uncultured Erysipelotrichaceae bacterium, assembly GCA_902782835.1. Lineage (GTDB taxonomy): Bacteria > Bacillota_I > Bacilli_A > RF39 > UBA660 > UBA3789. The sequence goes on from CACZOQ010000156.1 coordinate 471, forward strand.
AAATAAAGGCGTATCAATGATTGTGATACCAGATAAGTTTGATAAGGAAAATGAGTTGCTAAATTATGAATCAAATAGAAATGTAATGATTTTTAGCGTTGAAGAATTATATCAATTGATCAAACTTAAAGGTTTCTATTTTACTTCTGGTTTGGTTGCTATTATTTATCCCAAAGAAGAATTGGATTTAGCACAACAATATGTAGTTGTTAAAAACAATTTGTGCGGTAAAGAATCCACTAAGGTCATTCATATAACTAATTCGGATGCATTCATTTCACAAGCTGGGAAGAATATTACAGAATTGGTTGATGGACCGAGTTTAAAAGCAAATGTTGTTTTTTCATAGAAAGGATAGCGTGTATGTTTAAAGAAAAAATGGTGACACCTGCAATACCCGAGAGAGTATTTGCACTTTGTAAGATTGTTGAAAAGGGTCCAATTACTGTTGCAGATATTAAAGATAAGATGGAACCTAAATTTTTAGGAAACGGTTCTGAATATTTTAATGATTATAAAAATGCTGCAGAAGAATTGGGATTAATTACTATTTCTGATGATTTGCTATCTTTAGCAGTGGAACCCAAAACCGTTAAAAACATTGAGTCTATGAGAAGATACATAAATAACAATCTTGAAAGACTTAATAATGGTCAGTTTTATAGAGTTACACAAGCTTATTATGATATGGGAAGTGAAATTCTAAAATGTGATAAGAATATAGCTACATTAGGTCCAATGTTTTCTGATATGGTGGGGATGCCGGTTGATGCTATGGCTATGAGAGCATGGCGATTCTGGGCCGCGTTTTTGGGATTTGGTTACTTACAAGAGAAAGCAAGAGATTATATGTTTATTATCCCGAACGCATATGTTTTTTTGGATGATATTATAAGTTCTGTTGAGTTTGAAAAGAAGAAAAAGTATACAATTACCGAGTTTATCGATTTAATTACACCGATGGCGAATATTGTTATTACCAATACTTCTCAAAAAGAATTATCCTATGGGGTATCAAATGGATTAAGAGCCTTGCATGATAAGAAAAAAATTAAGCTTGAACATATTCATGATCAGGAGGATATGTGGTCATTATATCCGCTAAAAGCATACTCAAATGACTCAATCATTACACATATATCAGTTTTGTAAAGGAGTTGTACTATATGAATTCAGAAATAGCTAAAGAACGTATTTCCTATGTGGCAAGACCGGATTCAATCACGACATCGGATGGCGATTTTCTTATGACCCATGTGCCTCTGAGGAAACTTAAGGTTTTGGATAAATATGATATTTCGCCTAGTGGTGGAAAAAGTTTTTCAGAAGAAGAACTATATAATCAATTTGTGGTTAATCCGGATGATAAACATCAATTTATCGTAGTTTATGGTCAGAGTGGTACTGGAAAATCACATTTGATTCGATGGTTTGCTGCGAGATTTGAACAGAGTAAACCAAGTAACGAAGTGGTTTTGTTTATTCGAAGAAGCGATAATACTTTAAAAGGCACAATTCGACAGCTGCTGGAAAAACCTGAAGTGCAAGGCATTGCAAATAAAGAGGTTTATGAAAGACTTGTTAAAGCGGCCGTATCAGTAGAAGAAAACAAGCTTAAAGATTTGATTTATCATAACTTCATTATTGAAATAGATAATGATTTGGATGAACATGATATTCAATTACCGAATGTTAAGAAAAGAAATCTTGTTGCCTTCTTAAATAATGAGATAGTTCATGAGTATCTTATGCGCAAGAAGGGCCCCATAGAAAGAATGTATTCTAAAATCGCTGAACGTTCCTCAGTAGATAGAGATACAATTGCGCAATTTGAAAAAAGTGATTTTCTTATCTCGCAAGATATCTATGAAAGTATTCAGAGTTCTGGTGGCGATAGAAAGGCTAGCAGATTAGCGTTAGCCTTGCTGTCTGATGCGGAAGGCCCTGAAACGGCAAAACTATTAGCTGATTATTTAAATCAGTTTAGAAATGATGTTATTCAAAGATGCGCAGGTATCGAACCGGGTGATTTTAAGCAGATTTTCTTGGATATTAGAAAAGAATTATATAGGTTAGATAAAAAATTAACGTTGTTTATTGAAGACGTCACTTCGTTTACAGGTGTTGATACCGCTTTATTGGATGCTTTAATTGAAGAGCATACAGGAAAACGTGATGGCGACGATCTTTGTAGAATTTCCTCAATAGTGGGTACTACGAACAACTATCTTCAAAACAATTTTAAGGATAATCATAAAGATCGTATATCAAAATACCTTTACATTCCAAGCGATGTATTTGATAGTAACGGTTTGTTTGAATTTGTGGCTAGATATGTGAATACAATGTCCTTAGATGAGGCTAGTATTTCTAACTGGGTTTTAAATCATGCAAATCCGGAAGATTATCCTATTCATGATGTTATAGAAGGAAAAAATTGGGAAAGCATAAGTGTTGGACATGGAAAGAAAGTAAACATTTATCCTTTTACAAAGAAGAGCATAATATACTTTTATAATAATGTTTTAGAAAAAGGACATCAAACTCCAAGATATATTATTCGTGATATTATCGAACCAGTTGTTAGAGATGCTATCTTTAATAAGGAAAACTTCCCTAGTATCGATGTTAAGATATTGAATGTTAATACCACACTCAACTTTAGAATACATTCTCAGATATCAGATCAAGTGATGGCGGACAGATTGTTAAAGTTTATGAGTGTATGGGGCGATGGCACTCCTGAACAATTTGAGGATAAAGGGAAAAAATACATTTCATCGATTAGAGCTGAATTATATGATGATTTTGGTTTTCCAGTTCTTCAAATGGATAAGGTGGATGCGCCTACAGATACAGGTGGAGATGATATACCGCCTATAACACCAATAACTCCTGATGTTACGGGTAGTTCACAGAATGATAATGATAAAATAAGTATTCCTAGTGCAAAAATTAAGAAGCTTGACGCAGCCAATACACTTCTTACAAAGTGGACAAATGAAAAGAAAATAGATATTTCTTCGTATACGGGGGCTTCCGGCACTGTTCATGCGGCTGTTTACGACGATATTCCGGATTACCTTTTTAATGCTATAAATTGGCAAGCGGAAGGCATTTCGATGGATAACGCCGAAAAGGTCAGGGATTCATCGGTTTTGCTGGTTGCACTTGAAGGCCAAACAAAAAAAGATGGCTTATATATATTACCGGCTAATTGGGAAAGTCTTAATTTAGTGTTAGCTTTTATTCGATGGAAAGAATTTGGTAATAAGAGTTGGAATTACCCAGACGCTGATTTTGATGCGTATTTAATAACAACATGGACAGAATCGATAAAAGATATTTTAATTAAGAAAGTATCTGAATATAAGGATGGAATCGAAACAAAATATATTGAAGCGGCTATTTCTGCAGAAATATATAGAACCATTCTTGCAGGTGAGTTCAGAGAAAAAAGTCTTAAGAACTTTAATTTGGAAGCGCTTTTAGCTAGTAAACCTAATAAGGCAACGACGTCATTACATAGCAATGAATGGAAATCCTTGCTTAATGTAATGTCTCAAAAGGGAGCGGATCAGAATAATCAGCAGACTGTGCGTAAGTATTTTAATATCGGTCAAAGCGGAGCAAGTGGAGTAATTGTTCTTGATAGCATTAACATATCATCTATTTTTAGTAAGGTAAAAAGAAACAAGCTGATGGTTGAAGATGGACAGCTTGATGATGCTATAAAACAAAGAAGAGATTCTTTTGCTTTGTTAAATGATATACAAGACCGTATTCAAAGCGTTGCAAAAGCTGAGCTTGAGATTGGCAGAGAAACCCTTCAAAAAATATATGACGCTTTTGATGATGATGAAATCGGAGAGGAAGAAATAGAAGAATTTATTAAAAGAATTAAAGATTTCTACAATGAGGCAGATAAAGCACAGGTAAATGTTAAAGCTATACCTATTGATGGTATCAAGAAGGGTTCGTTGATAGAAAAGGCTATTTCGGATATAGCATCTGTCCAAGACGAAGAGGATCCGTTAACGATTATTATGGCTTTTTCCGGTGATCCGGTATCTATATTAAAGCCATTAATAGATGTTATTGCAGCTCTTGAGAATGAAGTATCAAAGGCTAATAGCATTATTGCGGATAAGAGGATTAAATTGGGTATGGATAATGATTCAAACGGTGAAAATAATCAATATACCGAAGAATTGAAAAGTATTAAGGCAAGCAAAAAGAAGTTGGAAGGGATGGTGATCGCATGATTTTTAATGATTTGGTTGTGACTACCAAGGCTTTACAGGAACTTCAAAGAAAAACTCAAATAAAGAATAATAA
>CACZOQ010000157.1 GCA_902782835.1 uncultured Erysipelotrichaceae bacterium
CAATAAAAAAAAGTGAGACACCTAAGAAAAAAACAACCACTACTAAAACAGTAACAAAAAATGCTAAAACGAAAACAACTAAAAGTACAAAAAAGAGTACTAATTCTAAGAAAAAAACTAAAAAAACAATCAATCCAAAACAAAATAACAAAAAAGATATAATTGGAAAGATTATAATTTTTATACTAGTATTCATTCTATGTTATCCATTATATAAACCTCAAAGTGAAACAGAAATTAATCAAAAACCAATTGAGATTATTCAAAAACAAGTACAAAATAATCAAGGTATTAATATAGAAAAATTACAATCTGATTATCAAAATAAAGATATAATAGGGTATCTAGATATTCCAGAAGTACTCAGTTATCCAATCGTAAAAACAGATAACAATACATATTACTTAAATCATCAATTAGATCATAGTAAAAATATAAAAGGATCTCCTTTTATGGATTATAGAGTAAATTTTGAAGATCGAAAAATTCTAATCTATGGACATAGTGGTAAAGAAGAAGATTTACCATTCTTAAAATTACATCAATATGAATCGAAAGAATTCTATCAAAATCATCCAACAATCCACTTATATTCTAATAATAAAAAATATACTTACAACATCTTTTCAAGTTATGTAGAACCAACTGACTATGATTACGTAAATATTAATACTTTTAGAGGTCTTACTTGGTATGAACATATTGAAAAACTAAAAAATAAATCCAATTATACAATCAATATTCAATTATCAGATTCCAGTAAAATACTTATATTGCAGACTTGTAACGTAGAAGAATCTACAATAGGTGGTAAATATCGATTAGTAATAGGAGTACTATCAAAAATAGAAGAAAATATCTACTAAAAGAAAGATGAAATAGTCATCTTTTTCTTCTATAAAAATCTAAGAATTCACTATATTCATAAAACATGCTATAATAAAGAAGGTGATACAATGAAAAATACAGTATTAGAGATCAAAACCAATACATTTTTAGAAAATATAGAGAAAATTAAAAAATATGTAGGTAATAAAGAAATAATGCCTGTTGTAAAAGCAAATGCATATGGAACATATATAAATAAAAATCTAGAAATACTAAATCATTTTTCTATCATAGCAGTAGCAGAAGTTCAAGAAGCAATTGAAATAAGAAAATTAGGATATGAAAAAGAGATTATGGTAATCAATCAACCTGCGATTGAAGAAATCAAAGATATAAATCAATATAATATAACAATAGGTCTTAGTGAAATAGAGTTTTTAAAAAGAGTGAATCTTCCAATCAAAGTGCATCTAGAAATAGAAACAGGAATGAACAGAACAGGAATACAATTAAAAAACTTAGAAGATTACCTAAAATTGGTTAAAAATAATTTCAATATAACAGTAGAAGGAATCTATACTCACTTTTCTTCTGCAGATGAAAGTGCCGAATATACTGAGAAACAATTAAATAATTTCATTAGAGCAATCAATATTGTAAAAAAAGAATTTACGTTAAAATACATCCATTGCAGTGCCTCAAACGGTATAATGAAAGCACCTGAATCTATAACCAACCTAGTACGTCCAGGAATCATCATGTATGGATATGAATCATTCCTTGGCGCGAAAGACATTATTTCTATTCAGCCAATTGCAACATTAAAAACAAAAATAACATATATAAAAAATATAGAAGCAGGGGAATACATTAGTTATAACCGAAAATATCAAACCCCAAAGCCTATGACAATAGCAACCATACCAATAGGATATGCAGATGGCTTAAGAAGAAGTTTATCCAATAAAGGAGAAGTAATCGTTCAAGGAGAAAAAAGAAAAATACTAGGAAATATCTGTATGGATAGTTGTATGATTGATGTCACCAATTTAAATGTCGAAGTAGGGGACACCGTATACATATGGGATAATCAAACAATTACCCTTGAAGATGTAGCCAAACAATGTGATACAATCAACTATGAAATACTAAGTACATTATCAAATCGAATCGAAAGAAAATTTATAGACTAAAAAAATGCTTAATCATGCATTTTTTTATTATACTTATCAATTACTTTTTGTTCTAATAGTTCTACATTTTCAATTCCCATTAAATCAATATTTTCAGGATCATAGATTTGAATCCAATCACAAAAAGTTTTCTTTTGTTCGTCAGTAAATTCTTCACGATAAATTCGATTATAATACTTATATTTAATAAAAACAAAATGAGATATTAATTCTTTATTTTCTTTTGTAAGTGGAATCATCTGAAGAAGGTCTCTTACATTAGAAAGAAGAATCGTCAATCGTTGAAAATTTAAATCTTTCTTTTGTTTCGTAATAGAAGATTCATTAAAACAATAGATATAGACAAGTTTCATAAGCTTATAATTATTAGCACCACTTAATAAAACCCAACTATTGAAATAATTATCTTCATGGAAACGAGTATGATTAAAGCGAATCTTGTTTTCTTCAATATAAGACCTTCGATAGATTTTACCATGTAAATCTCCCTCATTAATAAAAACAAGGCTTCTCGCTTCATCTCGTTCTGCACCAGAAACAATATCATAAGGACTATTATGAATAGTTTGGTATAGTGCTTCTAAAGAATCAACGTCATAAAATAAATCATCTGCATCTATAAATACAAGAAATTCCTGATTCGTAAGATCTAAACCTTTATTTCTAGCAAGACCACTACCTATATTTTCATCCAATCGATGATACTGAATTGGAAAAAATTTTTGAAAGTGAACAATAATATCCTGATAGTCTTCACTAGAGTAATCATCAACAATCGTAACTAAAATATCAGTAGATATTTCTTGTAATGCAATACTCATAAGAGTTCTAGGTAATGTCTTTCGTGCGTTATAAACCGGTATAATAATATCAATCATGAATCTCATCAACCTTTCTTAAAAACTCTTTAAAAGAACAAACACGGTGAAATTTAGTCCCATTATCTCTATATTCTTTCTCTTTTCTTGCTAAAAAAGCTTGAAGAAGTTCATCACGAATCGTTTTTTGAGAATCTTCTAGATAAATAGAATATAAAGGTTTTGACCATTTGAGAATAGGGGAAACATCAAAGTCCTCATATAATTCCATATAATAATAATACATACAGATTAAAACATTAATTGCTAGAATAAAAATAGATTCCTTACTACAACCACGTTTTAGTCCTTCTTTCGCAGCCCATTCCATATTATAAGTATAGCCTTCTAAGCCATCTAATCGATATTGACGATTATTTTTACGAGTAATCGATTCTGTATTTTCCCGGTAAACATAAGTGACATCATCTAAAAACATAATATTGGAAGGTAATAATAAAATCAATCGATTAAATCCGTTATCTTCGTTAGCCCTAGACTCATTAAAGCGAATCGCATATTGATCTAAAAAAGATCTTTTATAAACTTTACCATGAAGCCATATTAAATTTTTACTCTTAACAATTCTTTTTTGATCTCTTTCATAAATAAAGTTACTAATAATCAAATCACGTTTCTTAGTTAATGCAGTTTGAAATAATAAATGAAGGGAATAGGGAGAATAAAAAACATCATCACTGTCAATAAATACAATATAATCTTGATGACTATGATCAATCCCATAATTCCGTGCCCCACCTGGTCCAACATTTTTAGGTGTTTTTAATTCTTGAATAGGGAAAAAAGAAGAAAAATATTCAACAAAATCATGATAATCATAATCAGAACAATCATTTACTAAATAAACTTGAATATTCATCTTGTCTAGTCTTTGTTGAACAGCAATCGAAGAAAGGGTAAAAAAAAGTGTATCTTTTGCATTATAAGCTGGAATAATAATATCCATTCCCATAGTCTATCACCATCTTCATTATAACAAAAAGAGAAGAATAAAAAAAGAAAAGAAATAAAATATCTATGTTATAATAAAAAACGGATAATAAAAAAAGAATAAAAAAAACATTATCATAAAGCAAAATACTGAAATTTTAAGAAAAAAGTGTTATAATGTGCGTAAGGGGAAATGCCTATGATTAAATTAAAAAATGTATCCAAATTTTACTATAGTAAAGGAGTTATTGCCTCAGGTTTTACCAAAATCAATGTTGAGTTTAAGATTGGAGAATTTGTCGCAATAACAGGAGAATCTGGTTCCGGTAAATCAACATTACTAAACGTAATATCGGGATTAGATACTTATGAAGAAGGAGAAATGTACATTAATGGTCAGGAAACGAGCCATTATATAGAAAAAGACTGGGAAGAGTATCGAAGACAAAACATTGGAAATATTTATCAAAACTTTAACTTAATTAATAGTTATAGTGTTTTTAAAAACATAGAAATGGTCTTAACTCTAAATGGAGTAAGTCCCAAAAAAAGAAAAGAAAAAGTACTTAGTCTATTAAAAAAAGTAAATTTAACTCGCTATAAAAATACAAAAGTATCCAAACTATCAGGTGGTCAAAAACAAAGAGTAGCTATTGCTAGAGCATTAGCCAAAGATGTTCCTATTATAATTGCCGATGAACCTACCGGAAATTTGGATAAAGCATCAGCAACCAGTATCATTAAACTATTACAAGAGATTGCTGAAGACAAATTAGTAATCATTGTAACACATAATTATGATCAAGTAAAAGAATATGTAACAAGAAAAATTACCATGCATGATGGTAAAATTATAGAAGACAAAAAGATTAAAGAAACAGAACAAGCAAGTATCACAAACCAAAAAAAAGGGAAGAATATATCATTCTTAGACGAATGGATTCTGGGAATCTATAATGCTTTTAACGTTATTCCAAAATTTGTATTATTATTTTTAGTTTATTCCTTTATTATTTGTGCATTAATGCTGGAATACTCTTATTTCAGAAAAGGAGAATATAATGCTTCAAAAAGTGGAATGAATGTTATTTTTCTAGATACCAATGACCATAGAATTATCATGAATAAAAATGATAAAACATCATTTTCACCAGAAGAAATATCTTATATTAAAAATCTTGATAATATAGAATATGTAATGGAAAATGACAAAATAGTTGACATGTCCATATCATTTTCAGATGTTCATGAAAACTTCTGGTTTTCAGGTACAATCACACCATACGAAATACTAAATAAGAAAATAGATTATGGACGAGCAGCAGAAACTGATAACGAAATAGTCATTCAAGGTAGTAGTGACGACTATGATTTAGTGACGAACAAAGACAAACTATTGCAAGAAAAGTTTTATCGAGTTAACTTATCAGGAGAACCAGACAAATCAAAAGAATATTCAATTGTCGGAATCATATACGATGATAGTACCATGAGCCTAGCAAGTGGTGGATATCGTTATTATGTAAAAGAAGGCTTACTAAATGATTTATTA
>CACZOQ010000158.1 GCA_902782835.1 uncultured Erysipelotrichaceae bacterium
AATTGTAATGGTATATTCCTTTAAAATTAGATATTTAAATCAATATGATGATACAGAAATAACAAAAGAAAAAGAGAAAATAAATAGCAAAGAAAATCTATATCAAGAAAGAATTCTAAATGAGAAACGGATAACAATCCGTTTTTTATGTTATAATAAAAAAAAATAGAAGAATTGAGGTGTCTTATGTCAATCATTGCTAGTTATATAGTTCCCCATCCTCCATTAATTGTAAAAGAAATTGGAAGAGGAGAAGAAAAAAAAGTATTAAAAACAATACAATCTTATGAAGAAATAGCAAAAGAAATAGCAAAATTAGAACCAGAAACAGTTATTATTACCAGTCCCCACGCACCATACTATTCGGATTATTTCTATATGGGAAATCAAGAAAACATACAAGGAGATTTCCAAACGTTTGGAGCGAAAGAAGTTGTTTTTCACGAACAACAAGATATGGAATTAATGAATGCAATTGAAATAATTGCCAAAGAAAATCATTTCCCAACAGGAAAAATAGAAGAAAAAGAACTAGACCATGGTACAATGGTACCTTTATATTTTCTTAGAAAATATTACAAAAAAGGGAAAATCATTCGTATCGGATTATCGACACTACCATTAATAGAAAACTATAATTTAGGAATGATTATTAAAAAAGCAGTAGACAAGTTAAACAGAAAAGTAGTCTTTGTCGCAAGTGGAGATCTATCACACAAATTACAAACATATGGTCCCTATGGTTTTATAAAAGAAGGCCCAATCTATGATCAAATAATATGTGATATGATGAAATCAGGTAATTTTATGAAACTATTGAATATAGATAAAGAATTACTAGAAAAAAGTGCAGAATGTGGGCACCGATCATTTACCATCATGGCAGGAGCTCTTGATGGATTAAACGTAGAAACAAACTTTCTATCACATGAAGATCAAACAGGAGTAGGATATGGGCTATGTAAAATATATCCAAAAGAAAAATCAAAAGAAAGAGAATTTAAAAGAATATATTTAGAAAATAAGAATAGAAACATCGAAGAAATACAAAAACAAGAGGATGAATATGTAGAACTAGCTAGAAATGCAATAGAATCCTATATAAAAGAAAATAAAGTCATAAACATTCCAAAAACAACATCCAAAGAATTACTAAAAAAAAGAAGTGGAGTATTTGTATCCATTCATAAATGGGAAGAATTAAGAGGATGTATTGGAACGATTCTACCAATCACATCCTGTATAGCAGAAGAAATTATAGAAAATGCTATCAGTGCTGCAACAAAAGACAATCGATTTTCTCCTATCACAACAGAAGAATTACCTTGGTTAGAAATAAACGTAGATGTGTTAACGAAACCAGAAACAATTAATAATAAGAATGAATTAGATGTAAAAAAATATGGAGTTATTGTAACCAAAGGAAGTAAAAGAGGGGTATTGTTACCAGATTTAGAGGGAATTGATGCAATCGACCAACAAATATCAATCGCAAAAAGAAAAGCAAATATCTCGGAAGAAGAGGAAGTAGAATTACAAAGGTTTGAAGTAATCCGACACATATAAAAAAAACAACAAATGTTGTTTTTTTATAATCCAAGCAAAGCAGTAGCAATACCAAAGTAAATTAATAAACTACAAGCATCTACAATAGTTGTAATAAATGGACTAGCCATAACGGCAGGATCCAGTCCAATCTTTTTAGCAATCATCGGTAAAGTACTACCAATAAGTTTAGCTAAAACAACCGTTAAACCTAAAGTTAAGCAAACCGTCCCTGCAACCATAACAGTAACATGATCGATTAATAACATCTTTATAAAATTACAAATAGCTAAAACAATTGCACATAAAATAGAAATACGTAATTCTTTAAATATAACTCTAAAAATATCCTTAAACTCAATATCATTTAAAGATAGAGCACGGATAATACTAACACTAGCTTGACCACCAGCATTACCACCAGTATCCATAAGCATTGGAATAAAAGCCGTTAAAATTGTATAAGCAGCTAATTGTTTTTCAAAACCTTGAATGATTTTACCCGTAAAAGTTGCACTCACCATCAACAATAATAACCAAGGAATTCTTGATCGGAACGTTTCCCAAACAGTAATCTTATCATAAGATTTATCAGTTGGAACGATTGCTGCCATCTTCTCCATATCCTCAGTAGCTTCTTCCTCAATGATATCGACAACATCATCAATCGTAATAACCCCAACTAAACGATCTTCCAAATCAACAACCGGTAGTGAACTATAATTATAATTTTGGAATATTGTTGCAACTTCCTCTTGATCCATCATAGTATTAATAGGGTGTTCACATTCAACCATAATATCATCAATTAAAACTTCCGGATCATTTGTTAAAATATCTTTAACTGATACCGTTCCTAATAATTTACGATGTTCATCTGTGACAAAGAAACAGTCATAGGATACAAATTCTTCTTTTTGTTTACGAATTCTTTCAATGGATTCACGAATCGTAAGCCCCTTTTTTAAATGAATATACTCAATAGCCATCATACTACCAGCACTATTATCAGGATACTTCAATAGCTTATTAATATCATTACGTGTTTCCTTTGATACATTAGCAAGTAAACTAGTCACCAAAATAGCAGGCATTTCTTCAAATAAATCAGCGGCATCATCCGTAAACATATTTTCTATGATTTCTTTTGCCTCAGATTTTGATAGAGAAGCTATTAAATCCTGTTGAGTATCCGTATCTAGTTCCGTAAATACATCAGTAGCTTTATCTTTGGGAAGAAGTCTAAAAACACGAATAATATTATCATCAGGTAATTCTTCAATAATAGACGCTATATCATATTCATTCATTTCCGTTAAAGCAATCTTAATGGCATCATATTTTTTTTGTTCTAAAAGTTTAACTAAAATATTCATATCCATAATAATCACCTCTTATCATCATTATTTCATATATTTTAAAATTTGAAATAAATTATTCAAATAATATCTGTCAAGCAAAGTCAATAAATCAGTAGATGATTGGCTTATTATAACAAAAAAACATTAAAAAATCAAAATTATATATGTTTTGTAATTTGTTTTCCATGTACTTCAATACAATCATGAACAGCGGAATTGGATAACATTTTATCTAGAAAATGATCAGGAGTCATATCATATAAAGAAATCCCGTTTTCTCTTAAAGTTTGAATTATATACAAAAAATAGTCTTTAGAATATTGTTCTTTTGGATGAGAATAAATTATATGATAAGGATGAGAATGTGTTAATCCTTTAATAGTATCAATATCACTTCCATCATGAATAATTAAATAGTCACGTTCTTTGGATTTATCATCTAAATAGGCTGCTATTTCATCTAAACGGTAAGTGTAAGAGTAACGTTTTCTCTCTAATAAATCAGCAATAGTAGGGCCAAAAAAATGATAATAGTTTTCCTGAAATAAAGATATAATTGTTTGGCTAATACCACTAACTGTCCCAGCTTTATGAAGACCATTTTTAATGAGAGGGACTCTAGTATGCAAGTCATCTAAATCAACAATACGAATATTACCATGTTCAACCATAACATTTTTTAATTTAAAATCTAACGGATAGATACCATTGTGTATCAATTCCGAACCATTTCTCAGAATTTGTCTTGATAAATCCATTTTTAATGAAAAAGGGGCATCAAAAAAATGATCTAACGTATAACCATCGTAAAATGGAATCACAATTCCCCCAAATTTTCCATCAATTGCTAAACAATCTTGAAAAATATCAGAATACTGTAATTTTTTTCCTCGACATTTTAAAAGGGAAAGACGACTATGAGAAGGAGTAAGTGATGGATTGGTAATCAATGAACCATCCACCGCTTCTATAAATGGATGATAAACCTTATACGCTGTATGATCATCTTTCTGAAATACAGTCCCAAAAGAACCTTGACCAACTTGTCGTAATTTAGTTAATTCTAAAGTAGTGATATGAATCATCGTAACA
>CACZOQ010000159.1 GCA_902782835.1 uncultured Erysipelotrichaceae bacterium
ACATTATATCATGAGTAATATATGAACTTTTTTGATTAAAATTATTCAAGTGTTGCACTTGTTATTATAAATTATCATGTAAAAAAAACAGATTGAAAATCAATCTGTTATATTTTTGGAACTAAAGGTTTCGCGTTCTGATTTAATGTTGGCATTCCTTGAATGGTAACCCCCGGAGCAATAGCAGGTGCAGCAACAGTTGGAACAGATGTTGGTTGAGAAACATTCGGAACTGTAGCAACAGGAGCCCCAACATTTGGAACAATCGTAGATGTATTTTGGGCAATTGTTGGAACCAAAGGAGTTGTTGGGATTGGCTGAGGAGAAACAACATTTGGAATTGTAGAAACCGAATTAGCAACTTTAACTGTAGAAACAGCTGGTGTTGTAGTAGCTACTGGTTGTGAAACAACAGAAGGTGGTGTCACAAGTGGAGTGGTTGCAACAGCTGGAGCTGTAGGGGCACTAGCAGGTGTAACTGTTGGAACACTAGTAGGTGCCGTTGTCGGAACAGTTGTTGCAGGTGCAGTAGAAGGTGCCGTTGTTGGAGCAGTTGTTGCAGGTGCAGTAGTAGGCGCCGTTGTTGGAGCAGTTGTTGCAGGTGCAGTAGTAGGTGCCGTTGTTGGAGCAGTTGTCGCAGGTACAGTAGTAGGTGCAGTAGTAGGTTGTGTTTGTGATTCTCCATCCTCTATATTTGCCTCTTCTCCATTTTGAGCAGCAAGCTGAGCTTGTTCTTCAGGAGTATCAGCAAAATCAGCAGCCGTAAAGGCAGGTGGTGTTATAACAGAAGATATATCATTTTCTCCATCTTTCTTAATTGGAGTTTCTAATAAATCATCACTAACTTGTACTTCTTCATCAACTGGAACAGATTCCTTAATTTCTGTTGCCATTTCATTTTCATAGTTATCGTCATCTTCATTTTCAATTTCAATCGTTCGATAAACCTCTTCAAAAGAAGTTTTTCCTTCTAAACATTTAATAAGCGCATCTTGAAGCATAGTAATGGTTCCACCATCATATACCATTTTAGCTAACTCTTTCTTTTCAATCTTTTCATTACTAATAGCTGCACGAATATCATCCGTTAACTCTAAGACTTCATGTACTGCAATACGTCCGCGATATCCACGACGACAGTGGTCACAACCTTTTGGATTGGCATCCCAAACATGTGAAACGTCCATATTCATATATTTTTTAAAAACTTTTTTCTCATATTTTGTTGTTTCTCTTTGATATTTACAGTCAGGACACAACATCTTCGCCAATCTTTGAGAAATAATTCCAGATAAAGCAGTTGATAATAAGTAACGCTCAACATCCATATCTAAAAGACGTTCTACAGTAGCTAAAGCATTATTGGTATGGATAGTAGATAAAACTAAGTGACCTGTAATAGAGGCACGAACAGCAATCTGAGCAGTTTCAGAGTCACGAATCTCTCCGATAAGAATAACGTTAGGGTCTTGACGTAAAATAGAACGAAGGGCAGCAGCGAAAGTCATACCAATTTCAGCATTAACTTGAACCTGATTGATTCCTTCGATATTCATTTCGATTGGGTCCTCAACAGTAATAACATTTGTTTCAGGTTTATTAAGTCCTTGTAAAATGGAATAAGTCGTTGTTGACTTACCAGAACCAGTAGCACCTGTTGTTAGAATGATACCATTTGGAATTCCCATCATTCTTTTAACTTTTTCAAGATTTTTTGGATGGAATCCTAAAGTATCAATTCCTTCCAAACTTCGTGAATAATCTAAAATACGAATAACGATTTTTTCTCCTTCATTTAATGGTAAAGAAGAAACACGCATATCCAAATACTGATCTCCAAAAGTTCCTTTAATGGCACCATCTTGAGGAAGTCTAGATTCAGTAATATTCATATTTGCTAATAATTTTAAACGAGTCGTTAAGTTTTTCTCATAAGCTTTTGGTACGAAAGTGTAGTCTTGACAATCACCGTCAATACGAAAACGTACCATCATTCCGTTTTCTCTAGGATCGAAATGAATATCAGATGAGTTGTGTTTGGCAGCAGCTATAATGATATAGTCTGCAATTTGAGTAACTGGAGTCTTTGTAAAATCAAAAGACACCATGAAACTTTCGGTTCCCTTTTGGACACGTTTGACATCAAATTGAACCATCATTTCAACCCCTTTGTCTACTTTCTATGGTATTTTACTAAATATTATTATATAATAATTATACAAGAATAGCAAGGAGAGTGAATAAGGAAAATGAAAAAAAGTGACAACCGAGGATTCGTATTAGCGGAAACACTAATAGTTACAGTCTTTTTAATGGTAATATTTTCTATGCTTTACAGTAACTTTTATCCATTAATCGGAGAATTTGAAAAAAGAGAGGTTTATGACGATGTAGACGGAAAGTATTCAATCTATTGGATCAAAAAAATGATTGAAGACTCATCCTATTCCATTGAAGTCCCATCTGATAAAGATACTAGTATGAAAGAACGCCATTTCGTACGTTTTGATTGTACAGATGTAGACCGAGGAGCTCTCAGCAGTGAAAAAAGAGAAACATGTATTTCTTTAGTAAAATCATTAGAAGTAGAGGGCTGTACTCGTTTTGGAACCAATTGTGAAATATATATTACGAAATATCGAATCGGAAGTGAAGATACTTCAGAACAAACTTTTAAAACTCTCGTAAAAGGAAATACTTTGAAAAAATATAATGATAATTGCTTTGATACTGAAAATCAATGTAAAAACAAATATATTGAAAGATGTTTATCAGAATATGGTAGTAATGTAGACAATGCAGAATGTGAACAAATCGGTGGCAAAAGACTTTTCAGAACAGGAATGAGAGACTATATTGAAGCGCTCCCTGACTATACAACAGAATCACTAAATTATGCAAAATATCGTGTAATTGCAAGTTTTCACCATAAAACGGATAATAATAATTATTATTCTTACGCTACAATCGAGGTGAATAAATAATGAAAAGATTAAATAATAAAGGAATGACAACCGTTGAAGTCTTAATCTGTTTTGTCTTGGTTGTAATCATTACCATTTCTATGTATCAAGCAGTATCTGCTTATAATGAAAGAAGAATTATTGAAGGTTATAAACAACAAATCATAACCTATAAAAACATTCTAACAAAAGCTATACAAGATGACTTTATTAAAATAGGCTTAACACATGCCAAAACGGATCGAAAAACAGATGGAGATAAAGTTATATATACAGTTGATTGTGAATTGAAAGACGGTACAAAAAGACAATTAGTGGTAGAACAAACTTTGGCTAAATCATCCTACCATATAGGAGGATCCGATACTGTAAATGACTCTTTTATGATCAAATACGGGACTCCTCCAACTGATTTAATTGAATATCCATTACCAGAATTAGGAAGTTCTAAAAATGATCATAATAAAATAGTAAAAGATTTAAGTATTAATAACGTTTTAATCAGTATTAAAGAAGACAAAGTCTTATCCATTTATATAGGTTTTTATCATCCAGAACTAACTACTCGTTATGGTATTTCTGTTATTTGTCCAATTGACTATATTACAACAGGAAGTGAAGGAGTTACTAGCTGGACGTATTAAGAGTAGAAAACTACTCTTTTTTATTTTCCATCATAAAAAAGTTTGTTATAATAAAAATAGGTGATAAGATGAAGAAAATAACAACTCGAATCATAGAAGCAATCAAAGAAGAATATCGATTTATTATTTTTTTAATTCTTCTGTATTGCATTCTACAAATACCTGTGAACTACTATATCGTTACAGGTGGAGGAACCAGTGATGTATCTTCAAGAATTCAAGTAAATAAAGCACATAAAGGAAAAGGAAGTTTCAATATCAGTTTTGTAACAGAATTACAAGGAACTATTAGTTCTTATGTCTTAAGTTATATTATTCCAACTTGGGAAAGAGAAGATGCTAATTTATATAAATATGAAGAAACAGAAAGTATAGAAGACATTGAATTTAGAAGTAATTTAGATTTGAAAGCTGCTAATGCAAATGCAACATACTGGGCTTATACATTAGCGAATAAAAGTGTCCAAGAAACTAAAAATGAATTATATGTTATTACCAAAACAAAAGATAATAAAAATGATTTACAAATAGGAGATCGAATTATTCGTTTAGACGGTCAATTTTATGATAATATTAAAGATTTTCGTAGTTATATTCAAACAAAAACAGAAACAGATACAGTAGAAATAGAATTAGAAAGAAAAGGAAAAGAAAAAACAATTCAAGCTTCTTTATATAAGGAAAAGGATGTTTTATTATTAGGAGTTGGATTAAAATACGTAAAAGAATATAAAAGTAATCCAAATGTAAATATTAAATTTAAAAAAACAGAGTCAGGACCTTCTGGAGGTTTAATTACAACATTAGAAATCTATAATCAATTAACTAAAAAAGATTTAACAAAAGGATATAAAATCGCAGGAACTGGAACCATTGAAGAAAACGGTACGATAGGCCAAATAGGTGGAGTAGAACATAAGTTATTAGGAGCTGTATCCGATAAAACAGATATCTTTTTAGTACCAAGTGGACAAAATTATAAAGATGCATTAAAATATAAGAAAGATAAGAAATTAAAAATAAAGCTTATAAAAGTATCAACCATCGAAGATGCCATTCAAAAACTGGAGGAATTATCATGAAAATAGGAGTCGACTTAGACGATACGATATGTCGTACCAGTGAAATGGTACATCTCTGTGTAGAAGAATATGCAGAAAAAATAAAAATAACTCCATTAGATATAATGAATGATGAGGATCTAAAAACAGAGTTTTTTCAAAAATATCTATCTTATATATATGAAAATGCTGAAATTAAAAGAGAAGTTTATCATGTTTTAAAAAGACTTCGCAGTAAAGGAAATCAAATCATTATCATTACATCCAGAAATAATTCACTGGTACCAACAATTGATGTATTAGAAATAACAAAAAAATGGCTAGAAAAAGAAAATATAGTAGTAGATAACATAATTACTTCTGTCTATGGAGATAAAAAAGCCCAAGCTTGTAAAGAAAATGGTATAGACTTAATGATTGATGATGATCCCTATAATTATAAAAAAATTACTTCCATGGGTATTCGTTGTATATTATTTGATGATAGGGGAAAATATTGTTTAAAAGATGATTATGCTTCAACGTGGAAAGAAATAGAGGAATATATTGAAAGGAATCGATAATATGAAAAAAGTAGGAAAAATAATAATTTTATTACTAATCTTAATGACTATCCCTGTAAAAGCAGCCAATTATGATTTAAAAGAATTGATACCAAATAATGTAAAAACAACGATTGTAACCAATAATTTTAGTTATCAAAATTTCTATTATAATGAAAAAGGAAATGATGGACATCCAGCAGAGTATATTATTTTTGATAATTTGAAAAATATTAGTAGAGAAGCATTACCTGTTAGTATTAGTATTGGTTTATTTGATGAAAATAAAAAGAATATTGGTGTAATTAATCATTGCTCTACAAAAGATGAAGATTCTAATCCAATTAAAGGAAAAGTATTGGCTAGTAAAGAAGAAATGAGTTATGTGATAGCAGTCAATAAGATTTACCTAGCAGATGATAAAACAGTAAAAGATATTCGCTATATTTCTGTATTAAGTGATAATATCAATTGCCGTACAGGTGGAAGTCTAGAATTTATTGGCGAAACAGTAGAAGAAATTGGTATGAGAAGAAATACAGGATTCGATAATAAAACATTATTATTGTTTAAAGTATTAGGTGGGTTAGCTGCTGTTTTATTAGTTATATTCCTATATCGTTTCTTATTTACTTCTTCTTATCAAAATGTAGATGGATCCGATGTTAGACAAGGATATAAACAATATAATAAAGAATTGGCAGAAGAAAGAGAAAGAGAATTAAAGAAAAATCCTCCAAAACCAAAACCAAAAAAGAAAGTGAAAACGGATCAAGTGATTCAACAAGAAGAGGCAGCTAAAAAGGAAGATAAGACAGGAACAGATTTACATAATTTATATAAATAGAAAAGGGAATTTCCTTTTTTTTTAAATTAGGTTATAATAAAATAAAATAGTCGAGGTAGTTTTATGAGAAAAGAAAAAAAGGTTTTATTTGGATTATTAATTTTAACACTTCTATGCCCAATTTGGGTATATGCATCAGATGGAGACAGTAGCATACCATTTTTCATAGCTTATATAATTGAAGCTTTTTGTACCATCCACTCATCCATTTTTTTATTAATTCCATTATCAAATATACTAGCGAAACCAGAAGATAATGTCAAAAATGTTTTTTGGAAAATATTTTTTATTCGTATTATTTTACTATTAATCATAACACCTATTTTTCCATATGTATTTATTATTGATTTTCTATCGATTTTTGTAGGACCATTTTTGATGACACTAGCAACCACAAAAAGAAGTTTCACTCTAAATCAATCGACAAATATATCAAAACAATCTATAAATCTTCCATTAGGTAATATACCACTAAATAAACTAGATGCTATCAAAAAATGTCCCTATTGCCAAGCAGAAGCAAGAATAACTGAGAAGTATTGCATGAATTGTGGGAAAGAACTCCCAATTTCACCTGGTACAACAACGATCACTCAAGTAACACCACCCAATACGGCACCAGCACTTCCAGAAGCTAGTAATGGAACTCCATTGAATCGTAAAATATTCAATCCACTCATTACATCAGGTTCAGCAGAATATGCATTACAATCAATGATATTAAATGAAATGAGTCACTCACCAAGTGGAATTCATGCAACAATACCAAGTATTGAGAATCGTAAAACAATTATGACCATTATTTTGTCCATAATCTATGTAATTCTAATGACTATTTATGTATCTTATCATATGAGTATTATTTGGATAGTAGGAATCATGGCTGTTGTAACAATCATTTATTATAATATTGTAAAAAAATATAATATTGAAAAATATTTAATAAAAGAAGTAATGATGAGACCAGATGAAAAAATTAATTATATTGTCTCCAGTGTTTTATCATCCGCAACAGATCAAAAAAGGCTTTATCAAATTATAAGATTTTTAATATTATTTATTTTTATTGTATTACCAATTTCTATCTTTCAAAAACCATTAATCGTTTATGAAAAACAAGGAAATGATTATGTCGTAAGATATTATACCATTGGTCTTTTAAAACAAGATACAGAGTTAGACATACCTAAGACCTATAAAGGTGGTAATGTAGTAGGAATTAGAGGAGATGTTTTTAAAAATATAAAAACATTAGAAAGCATCAAACTACCAGAAACAGTTCATGAAATAAGAGGAGGAGCTTTTCAAAATTGTACAAAATTAAAAAGAATTAATATCCCAGTAGGAGTAACAGAAATTCATGGAAGTACATTTGAAAATTGCATATCTTTAGAATCGATTACAATCCCAGAAGGAGTAACAAGAATTGGAGGTTCTGCCTTTAGAAATTGTACAAGTCTAGGAGAAGCAACGATTCCTAAAAGTGTAACAGAAATTGGTAGTTCTGCTTTTCGTAATACAAATTTAAAATCGGTTTGTATCTCTGAGAATGCTTTAGTGAATAGTAGAGCTTTTAAAGAAACCTATCCAACGATTGGCTATTACGAAAATGATTGTCAACCAAAGACAAGAAATTATTATGATGATAATGGTTATTATAATAACGGGGGGAGTTATTATGGATATGGGTACTAATTATCGTTTTATTCATCTTTTATATGTACCAACAATGGCCTGTAATATAGCTTGTAAATACTGTTATTTAGAGGAAAACACGAAAGATGAATGGAAAGATATGAAACCATTAGACACATTAGAATATGCAGTAAAAAAATTTTGGGATAGTAAAGTAATTCCATTTAATATTTCTCTTCATGGTGGAGAAGTGACTACTCTTTCAAAAAATGATTTTGAGAGTATCATTCAATATATTGATGAGTATTATCAAACCAATAAAGTATTAATAGAAAGTAATGGTTTTCCAATTGGACGACCTCATATAAAAACAAATCTTTATGATATAAAAAAACACCTAGATACCATAAAAAAATATAATGTATCAATTAGTGGCAGCTTAGATTTACCACTATTAAAACATGAAGAATATCGAGTAACTAAAAATGGAGGGAAGACTCTAGATAAAATATTAGAAAATGTTCAATTACTAGCAAATCTTCCCAATCATAAGAAAGTATCAGCTACTATTTTTAAAGAGCATTTTCAAAAAGAAGAAATTGCAAAAGACATAGAATATTTATTCCACAATACATGTCTAGATATGAACGATTTTAATTTCATGATAGGCTTTGATTATAATTCTAATGGACTACTTCATCCAATAACAGAAGAAGAACAACTAGAATTATATCAATACATGAAGGAAAAATTTACGGGAACAGAACTAGAAGAAGGATTAAAAAACGCTTGGTTTCAAGAATTTGGACCAGGTTACTGCACGAACTGTGATAATTGTGGGGAAAAGTTCTTTTTACTAGAGAAAAATGGAGATATTTATTCCTGTGTAAGAGGTCAAAAACATCCAGATTTTTACTATGGAAATATTTATCATAATTCACCAGAGGAAATATTAAATCAAGCTTTTCAAAAAATACAAGAAGCTCATAGTAAACTGCCATTTTCAAGGGAATGTGGAGAATGTCCATATTTATATTTATGTAAAACAGGTTGCCCATTTGTTAAAAATACTTATCATACCAATCAATCTTATACCTGTAAGTTACAACAAAAACTTTATGAAGATTGGGGATATCAAAAAGATCCATGCCCAGAAGAATTTGCTTATGAATATGTAAAGAAAATGCATCCAGAAGAAATAATAAACTATTATCCAACGAGAAATCCATCAGAATATAAAAGCCTAAAAGATTTAATAAAAGAAGATGCTAATTTAAAATATATCTATGATGACCAATGTTTCCTTTTAAAGGTAGAAGATGAGGAATATCCATTAACTTCACAAATACTAAATCCAATCCGAAACATCATAGCGTTAAAAGAAAATATTAAAGTAACGCTTTACATGAAAAAATCATTATTAAAAGAAAATTGTGATTATCCAAATAATAATTCTCTTTATATAATGTTATTAAGTGGAGATACAATTGAATATGGAGATGAGAGAAGACAAAAACAAGCTCACATCATGACTCATCAGGTATATTATATGGCTCTAGAACAAAATCCAAGTGATAAAGAAGGTTTTTATCAAATTGATTTAACCAATTTATTAAATGAGTATTATCCATATTTATCAAAGGAAAAACCAAATAATTTATTTTTTACAACAACATCTCTAAGAGATTATCATTATACAAAACAAAAAAATAATGCTTATTATCATATAGATGCTATTAATCTACCATTTCAAAATATAGAATTTTTTATGCTAGGAGGAGAAGAAGATGATCAAAACAAATCCGGAAACATATAATGAATTAAGAGCTGTTAAAAATATATTGTCTCTAGCAAATTATTATAATGTATCTAAACCATTCTGCGATGAAGCATATGATTTTATTATGGCCAATCCAAAAAATAAAATAAAATGTTATATAAACAAAATTTCTTTTCTAGCAGAAGGAACAAAAATTGTAAAAGAGTTTTCAGTAAATCCCTCGCGCTCCATTGATGGACTAGAAATAACAGCAACCCTAATGAATATCATTCCTCATTATGTACCAATAAGTTCTTCTTCCTCTTCAAGTAGTAGAGGATTCTCATCAAACAATAATAACAATAATAACAATAACAATAATAATAACAACAATAATCACTAGGAGGTATTTATGATAGTAGAAAATGCCCAAGAAAATCGTCTAAAAGAATATGGAATTAATATAAAAACAAAATATAAAGTAGACGATCAAATACTAGAAAGAAATACAGATCATTCTAAAGAAGATAATATTCATCAAGGAATCATCATAGAAAAAGATTATTATAGAGGAACTCTTCTAAAAAAAGAAAACCTGTTTGATTCTCGTATGTTATATACATATGAATGGAATCATGATCAACAAATATCTTGTATCAATTGTGGAATGACAGGAAAAATAGAAGATTTTTATCATGGTTGTCCTTATTGTCATACTACATATAATATGGATTATGATAATAAAGAATTAGGAAGTAAACATTATTTTGATTTAACCATTAAAGATAAAAGTTATGTGATAAAAACATATATGATAGATTTTATTGTATCAATCTTAATTACATCTTTCTTTATTATCCCTAACAGTCGTACTTTCTATTTCTTTGATATATTAAAAGTAGTAGTAGGAGCGATTCTGATTAGTTTAATATTATTTTATTTTTTCTATTATATGGATGCCTTAATATTATTACCAGGTCTAAAAAGAAAAAAAGAAAAACAAAATCAAAAACAACAAGCTTTTTGGAAAAGAATGTCCTCTCTTGGAATTGATAAAGTAAAATTCTTTAATAATTTCCATTATGAATTAAGAAAATATTATTATGAAACAAATCATAATGGTGTAATTGATTTTGATATTATTGATTTTAATTCTTTTACAGAACAAATAGAAGAAAATCAACTATCTGTAAAAGTAGAAGTAGATATTCGAATTGTAAAATATAAGAATAATAAAATTAGTTCAAAAAATACAACAAAATCTTATCTATTCAAAAGAGTAAATGGTTATCAAGAACTATCAGGAGGAATTCGTCAAATATCATGCCCAAGTTGTGGTGCTAGTATTGACCTAACAAAAAAAGAATGTGAATACTGTGGTAGAGAGATTAATTTCTATCAAGAGTGGTATTTAGTAAAAGAAGATTAAAGTCTAAGAAATAATTCTTAGATTTTTTTGTCAACAATTTTACAATCCCATAATTTCCCATAATTGTGAGATAATTCTAACATATTTAAGAGGTAAACTATTTTTAGAAAAGGAGGTAATGTATTATAAGATAAAGAAAAGAAAATAAGTTTTGATTAAAATGTATATAGATTAAATTAGAAAAAAGGAGGATTGAGAAGAATAGATATAGAAAGGAAATAGTGCTATACTAGAAATAGGTGATTGTATGTATACAATATGTTTAGTAGAAGATGAAGAAGCTTTAGCAAATGTCGTAAAATTATATTTACAAAAAGCTGGTTATGAAGTAGTTTTATTTACGAAAGGATCCGATGCGATTCAATATATTGGTTCTAAAGTAGACTTATGGATATTAGATATCATGTTAGGAGATGATGTAAGCGGTTACAATGTAATTCAAGCAATCCGAGAAAAAGATGAAAATGTACCTGTTATCTTTACATCTGCAAGAGATCAAGAAATTGATAAAATCTTCGGTTTAGAATTAGGAAGCGATGATTACATGACAAAACCATATTCTAGTAAAGAGTTAGTATTAAGAGTAAATAATATTATAAAAAGAGTATATAAAGATAAAAAAGAAGGCAACAAAGAAATAAGCTACGATGATTATATAATAAATTTAGACAAGAGAACCGTTCAATGTAACGGTAAAAATGTAAAACTAACAACCTTAGAATTTGATTTAGTATTATTATTTATAGAAAATAAAGATAAGTGTTTTTCAAGAGAAGAAATATTAAGTAATGTATGGGGAAATGATTATTTCGGTAATGATAGAGTAGTAGATGACTTGGTAAGAAGAGTAAGAAAAAGATTACCAAAACTAAAAATAGATGCCGTTTATGGGTATGGATACCGATTATCATGAGAAAGAATAATTTAAGCAAACAATTATTGTTTGTAGTAGGTGTAGCCTTCATCTTACTATTTATTTCTTTAGGAGTAGTTCTCCCAAGAATGCTTATCCCAGTAGCAGAACAAAATGTCTATAATTACTTAAGTGAACCATTAAAAATATATGATATGGATGTAGATAATAATTTATTAAACACAGAAATTGCCTATATTTATATAACAAGCGATCATATCGCTACCAGTCCTAATATTAAAAAAGTAATCCAGTATAAAAACTTATCAGAAATTGAAAAACAGATGAAAGATACACATGGAAAGTTTCTATACAATCATAAAGTATATTATTACTACATCTTAAAAGATGCTGAAATAACCAAGATTGCGATATCAAATGATGCTTATATTAACAGAACAAAAGCTTCTATTATTAGTGCTATATTTCCAATTATTTTAGGAACCTTTTTACTCATTGGACTAATGCTTGTATATTGGTCTACTCATGTAGTAAGAAAAATTGAAAAATTAAAAAATAAAATTGATAATATTGATAATCCAAATTATAATCACAATGTAGATTTCGTGATAGATGACGAGATACGCTCTCTCGCCTTGGCCATCGAAGATATGCGTATTTCTTTAATTAGTCAAGAGAAATATCGCAATCAAATGTATCAAAATATATCCCATGATTTTAAAACTCCTCTCACCGTGATAAAATCATATATTGAAGCAGTAGAAGATGGCGTAGAAGATAAAGATACTGCTTTTGATACAATAAAAGTACAAACAGAGAAGTTAGAACAAAAAGTTCGCTCTCTTCTCTATTTAAACAAATTAGATTATTTAAAAGATACAGAAGTTGTCAAAGACCCAATTGATATGGAAAAACTAATTCAAGAAGAAGTAGAAAAATTTAAATTTCATCGAAAAGATATTAAATTTGAAGTATTCTATGATAAAAAATCTAAATATTTTGGATCTATAGAAAATTGGGAAACAATCCTAGACAATCTTCTAAGTAACTTTATGAGATATACAGATAAAGTCATAAAAATAACAGCTAAGCAAAATAGAATAATCTTATATAATGATGGAGATCCAATCGATAATGATTTCTTAGAAGCAATCTTTACTCCCTTTCGTAAAGGAATCAAAGGCGAATTTGGATTGGGATTATCCATCGTCAAAAAAACGTTAAATTTAATGGATTATGATATTACCATAAAGAATGAAAAAAAAGGTGTTTCATTCATTATAACGAGACAAAAAGGAGTCAAATAGACTCCTTTTTTTTGTAAAGTTTACAAGAGCAGATAAAACAAGACTTTAGATTGTATCAATAATAATTTATAATAATTATAAGAGATACTAGAGGAGATTCTATGAATACTTGGAAACGATTGAAAAGAAAATTTCGTTATAATCCTAAGAAGGGCTTTTTTAGCTTATTCCTTTTTGTTGTGGTTCTAAGTATAAGTTTAGGATATGCTTA
>CACZOQ010000160.1 GCA_902782835.1 uncultured Erysipelotrichaceae bacterium
ATATTCAACCAATGCCTTTCGATACGCCAAACGAGATTCTGTATCGCCCAAACTATTAATATTTACTTTTATTTCTTTCAAACCTAACATTTTATAAATATTAACCGCCAAAGAAATAACTTCTGCATCACTCATAGGATCATCACTGCCTAATATTTCCATACCAAACTGTGTTAATTCACGATCTCTTCCACTTTGAGGTCTTTCATAACGATACATTGTACCATTATAATAAACCTTAACAGGTTGATTAGAATCTCCATACATCTTATTTTCAATAAAACTACGAACAACCCCAGCTGTTCCTTCTGGACGAAGAGTTATATTACGTCCACCTTTGTCTTGAAAATCATAACTTTCTTTTGTAACAATATCGGTTGTATCACCAATTCCCCTATGAAATAATTCTGTAGCTTCTATGATAGGAGTACGAATATAATTATAATTATATTTCTCCATTAAAGCATCAATTACTGTATCCACATATTTCCAAACTTTCGCTTCTCTTCCAAAAATATCATTACAGCCTTTTTGTCTTTGTATCATCTTATCCCTCCTAAAAATAAAAAGGTAACACTCCAAAGGACGATAAAACATCGCGGTGCCACCTTATTTTTACTCATTTATTCCTGATAACGTAGGAAAACGCTTCTTGTTTTTGGGATGTCTTCACCTTTTTTCCTTAAGTATTCCCACCACCATACTCTCTCTGAAAAGTAACAAAGGATACTCTTTCCCAAGAAGATACTCTTATTATAAAACAACTTCCTCTTTTAAACAATTATTTTTTTAAAATTTCCATTTCTTTTTTATAAAGTTTTTCAAAATGAGCCGAATCAATTTCCCAATCCCTAAAGAACTGCTCTGAAAACATTTGAGCCCGATTTTGTAAAAAGTCCCCAAATAAACCATCAGAGTAACCAAATTCTAATACAGATTTTTTTAAGAATAACGCAAGAATACTTCCATAGGAATATTTAAAAATTTCCAACAAATCAAATGGCGGACTATCCCTCACAAATCCTTCAATCAACCCATCATCATTTAAAAAATAAGGCTTCACATTTCGAACAAATTCCTCTATCGATAGAGATTTATAGGATGAATGTTTAATAAGTGAATCGGGTAATAAAGATAACATATAAGCACTTAACATAAAATCTTGATGAATTACAGATGTTTCAAATTTCAAATCTTTTGCTTCCTCCATCATTATATGATTTTGAACCAAATATTGAATGAATAATAGTTCAAACATTTTAGGAATAGCCTCGTTAAAAAAAGATTGATAGAAATACTGATTATAAACAGGAACATCTTGATGAAATAAAGACAGATCATAGGCATGACCAAACTCATGAGCAAGTGTAAGCATTGAAGATATATCAAAATTAAAATCACCAACAAAAGAATCTGTTTCTTTAGTAATAGGATTAAAAATAGTAAACCCTTTCATTTTATCATTTGGTTGATAATTCACTGAATAAATACGATTTTCTTGAACAAACTTTAAAAACAATTCCTCCAAATGAATACTCTTCATAAAACCTAAGAAAATATCATAGAATTCATCCTCAGATAATATCGTCTTTTCTGCAAAATCTCCTTCGGGTATCAATCGCATTTCATCTTCCACAATGGTTAAAGAATCAAGCATAAAATTTCTATGAAAATCTTTGTTCAAAATAAAATGATCAAGCATCTGAACTTCATAAATATCAATTCTTCTTAAAAAATTATGTCGATTCTTAGAATTACCAAAAACATGTTTTAAATCTGGTTCAATCTTCTCTTCATTCATTAAATTAAGAGCTGCATAAACATTTCCGATATAATTAGCCAGAGCAATTCGTTCTTCACGACTAATCGGACGTTCTAACAATTGCAAAGAATGATTCAATTGATTATAAAGTTGTTCGGTACCATGATTTATTAACATATATCCCCCTTAATGCATATTATTATAACAAAAATAATAAAAAAAAGAAGACTAAATCGTCTCCTTAACTAAATTCATTCCTTTTTTCAAATCTTTTTTAAAGAAAAGATAAGTTGTTCGTAATAACAAATAACAAGGAAGGGCTACCACGATACCAATCATTCCTGCCAAAGTACCTCCAATGGATACAACCATAATCGTAATTAATGGATTAACATTATTGGTTTTACCATAAACCTTTGGTGAAATAAGATATCCATCCACTTGTGGAAAGATTAAACAAATAATACTAGTTGCTACCACTAAAGGGAAAGAAACAACACTAGCCATAATAATCGCTATAATATTAGTAATTAATCCTCCAAAATATGGAATAATAGTAGTAAGACAAGATAAAACACCTAAAATCAACCAGTTTGGATGTCCAATAATGAAAAATAGAAAACAATACTCAAATAACTGAATAAACATAAAGATTTCTAAACCTTTTAAATAATGACTAATCTCCGTATCCATACATTGAATATATTGAAAAGAACGAGGATGAAAACTCATTAAAAAATCTCTAACACTATCACGTATTTTTTCCATATCTACTAAAAAGTAAATAAATCCAACAAATCCAACAATAAACTTTCCAATAAAATCAAAAGATTTTCCCAACAACTCAATAGCAGTTGAAGAAGTAACAGAACCTAAACTATTTAAAATGACATTCAAATAATCCGTAACTTCCATTTCAAAAAAATCAATATTAATATTAAATTTTTCACTAATTGTGTGCAATATCTCTACTACCATTTTTAACGTTAACGATAATTGGTCATATATCATTGGTAAAGTTAAAAGAAAAACCCCAACTACAATAAAAATAATTCCAAATATGACAATTAGTAAAGATAAAACTCTAGGCACTCCTTTTTTTTCTAACAAGCGAACCAAAGGTGTAAATGCATAAGCAAAAGCAAAGCCAATGATAAAAGGGAATAACACAGAAATACACTTTTTTATAATTCCCCACCATAAGCCAATATTAGAAAAACCAATATACAATAAAATCATTAAAGCAGCAAGATTGATAATTCTATAATTTAATTTATTTTTTAACATATATCATCTCTCCAATAGAATAGTAGTTGGACCAATATTAGTAATAGATACAATCATATCCGCACCAAATATTCCTGTTTCTACATTTACATACTTTCTTAATTCTTCATTAAACATATCATATAATGTAGTTGCTTCATCACCTTTTAAAGCTTGAATATAACTTGGACGATTTCCCTTGGCAGAATCAGCATATAAAGTAAACTGTGA
This sequence comes from uncultured Erysipelotrichaceae bacterium, assembly GCA_902782835.1. GTDB lineage: Bacteria > Bacillota_I > Bacilli_A > RF39 > UBA660 > UBA3789. The sequence goes on from CACZOQ010000160.1 coordinate 3,260, forward strand.
AATAGATAATACACTACCACCATAAGCCAAAATACTTTTATTCATAACATCATTCTCATCGGGAAATATCCTTAAATTAACAACTTTTTTTGCTAGATACTCAATTTGATCTTTTGAATCACCCTCTGTAAATCCAACAAATAATACTAATCCATCTGTTATTTTCCCAACAATAGAATGATCAACTTCAACACTAGCTATTCCACTTCTTTGAACCAATACTCTCATCGAAACTCCCTCTCAACTTTTTCTATATAATTATGTTTCATAATAGACATAATTAATTTTTCTAATTGTTCTAGTCCAGTTACATAGCAAACAACCTCATAAATAGACTTTTCACCTTTACTCATTGTTTTGATTCCATCTACACTAACATTCATAGCAGAAATAGTCTGAACAAAATCCAACATATGATTTTCACTATCATTCGTATGTATTAATAAAGAAGTCATATAACGTTTATCCGTATTATCATTCCAATGAACCTCAAGTGTTCGATCTTCTAACATTTCCAAATTATGACAATTAATACGATGAACAGTAATTCCATTACCTTTTGTAATATAACCAATAATAGAATCCCCATAAACAGGATTACAGCAATTTGCAAGATTAACTTTTACTTTATCAATACCATCTACAATAATATCAGCATCAATTGATTTGCTTGAAACTTTGACAACTTTAGGAGCAACAGTCTCCTCTATTTTATCAATAACATTAATAACACTAGTAGCACTCGTCTTGCCATTACCGATATTCAAATAAATATCATCTAAGTCTTCAACTTTTATAGCTTCACAAATCTTTTGAATATTCTCATCTGTCATAAACTCAGAAAATGACAGTTTTCTCTTACGTAATTCTTTTTCAAAAGAATACTTACCACGTTCAATATAAACTTCTCTTTCATTCTTTGTAAAGAAGGCCTTAATTTTATTACGAGTAGCCGTACTTTTAACCATATGAATCCACTCTTTAGATGGAGTAGAACTCTTATTGGTATTAATTTTAACAATATCATTATCTTTTAATTCATAATTTAAAGGAACTATATTATTATTTACAATGGCACCAACCGTAGTCTCACCTACTTTGGTATGAATCTTATAAGCAAAGTCAATAGGCGTTGCCCCTCTTGGAAGCTCAATAACATCTCCCTTTGGCGTAAAGCAATAAATATTATTGTTTAATACTTCATCTTTAACACTATTAACAAACTCTTCACTACTCATTTTTTCATGACTTAAATCAATAATAGATTTGAAAAACTGAAGTTTTTGTTCCGTAGTAGATTGCAAGTTAGCCCCAACTTTACTTCCACCATTTTCTTTATATGCCCAGTGAGAAGCAATACCATTTTCAGCAACTTCATCCATATCATATGTACGAATCTGAATTTCAAATAAATATCCATCAATTCCAAAAACCCTAGTATGTAATGACTGATACATATTTGGTTTTGGCATAGCTACATAATCTTTAAAACGTTTTGGTAAAGGACGAAATTTTGAATGAATTAACCCTAATGCTAAATAACATTCTTGTTCCGTATTAACCAAAATTCGAAGAGCAAGTAAATCATAAATATCACTAAATTTCTTACCACGATCTAATTTATTATAAATACTATAAATACTCTTAGCTCTTCCTTTTATTTCATGTGGAATATGATGCTCTGTCAATAAATTCGTAACTTCTGTCTGCATATCATAAACAGTCTTGTCTCTTTCTAATTTTGTTTTATTCAATTTTTCAGCAATATCATAAAACACATCTGGTTTTAAATAACGTAAAGATAAATCTTCTAATTCACTTTTAATCTTATGAATTCCCAAATGATGAGCAATAGGTGCTAGTATTTCTAACGCCTCATGTGCTTTGACTTTTTGTCGATCCTCTGGAATTGCCCATAACGTTCTCATATTATGAAGACGATCTGCTAATTTGATAATAATCACACGAACATCTTCACTCATACCAACAATAATTTTTTTATAATAATCAATCAAATATTCATTTTCAGTAGAGAAATTAATTTTACTTAATTTCGTTACACCTTGAACAAGCTTGGTAATAACACTCCCAAATGTTTCTTCCATCTCTTCACTGGAACAATCACAATCTTCCAAAACATCATGTAAAAGACCAGCTGAAATTGTTTCATAATCTGCATAGACAGATATAAGAATTAAGGCAACATTCATCGGATGATAAATGTATGCCTCTCCACTTTTTCGATATTGACCGTCATGTTTCTTTTTCGCAAACAAATAAGCCTTTTCAATTATGTCAATTTGTTCTTTATCTTCAATATACGCAGAAGCTTTGGAAATAATATCATCAATCGTTATTTCTTCATTTGGCTTCGACAAAGAACTCATCTCCCCTCAATTAACAATTTATTCCTTTTATCTTTTTCTCTTCTAAATCATCTTTATAAACTTTTTTAACTTTTTCTTCTTTTCCTAAAGATTTTTTCTCCAATGCCATGAAAATAATAGTTGCTATAAAAATAGATGAATAAGTACCAGCAATTAATCCAAATAGCATAGCCATATTAAATGTAAAGATTCCACTAGATCCTAATAATAATAAAATAACAACAGGAAGCAAAGTCGTAATAGTCGTATAAATTGTTCTAGTAAATGTTTCTTGAACACTACGGTTACATATTTCTGCAAAAGAAGAAACAGTCATTTTCTTTCGATCCTCTTTTTTCAAGTTTTCACGAATACGGTCAAAAGATACAATCGTATCATTGATAGAATAACCAATAATTGCTAAAACAGCTGCAATAAACATAGAACTTACTTCAAAACGGAAAATTGCAAATAAACTAAACATAATAGCAACATCATGAAGTAATGCAACAACTCCTCCTAAAGCATAACTAAATTTAAAACGAATAGATACATATAAAATAATACCAACTAAAGCAATTAATACAGATAAGATAGCATTTTTTACAAGTTCTTTTTGAACAATATTCGTAACAACTCCAATATTAACTTTCGCATCATATTTATCTTCAAAGAAACGATTAACTTCCTTAACTTGTTCACCACTTAATGTTCGATCAATACGAATACTTACCTCATCACTAGTTTTATCAATACTACTAGCTTTATAACCAAGTTCTTTTAAATCACCTTGCATTTTCTTAACACTCATTGTTTTATCACTAACAACAGTAATAGAAGTACCAGATTTATAATCAATTCCTAGATTTAAACCTTTTGTTCCAATGATAATTCCTCCAACAAGAATAATGAAAATAGAAATGGTTAATGCAATTCTTTTATGTGCAAAGAACTGAATTTTATGGAAACGATTAGGTTTAACTTTTTCATTTTTACTAACATTTGGAATATCTTCCTTACGAACATTAATAAAAGCTCTAACCTTATCATCAAAATAAGATGTATTCACAAATATTTTTAATAAGAATCTTGTTAAGAATACCATTGTTACCATAGTAACTAATATTGTAATAATTAACATTGTAGCAAATCCTTTAATACTAGATTCACCAAAGATAAACATAATAATTGCAACAATTAAAGTTGTAAGATTAGAATCTAAAATAGCACTAAAGCTCTCCTTAGATCCCTCTCTAAATGCAGTAGGCAAACTTTTTCCCTTTAATAATTCCTCACGAATACGAGCAAAAGTAATAACATTGGAATCCACTGCCATTCCAATTCCTAAAACTAAAGCTGCAATTCCAGGTAACGTTAAAACTCCACCTACAACCCAGAAAACTCCAAAAACTAAGAATGTATAAATCATCATTGATACACTAGAAATAAATCCAGCAAAATGATAAATAACAATTAATAATACCATAATAGCAGCTATCGCTAAGATACCAGCAATTAAAGTAGTCTTTAATGTTTGATCACCAAAAGATGCTCCAACAGTATTAGAAGATAACTCTGTTAACTTACTAGGTAAAGATCCACTATTAATTAAATCTACTAAATTACTTACTTCTTCTTGACTAAAATGTCCTTGAATAATAACATCACTAGCAAATCCCTGTGAGACAGTAGCTGCACTTAAACAATTTGATGCATTCGTACCACATAAATTTTTTTCTTTTTCATAGCTATTCTTTAAATCATTATAATCTAACCAAATAACAATCATATTATTATCTTGCTGACTAATTTTACTAGTAACTTCATAAAATTTATCTTTATCCTTAACAGATAAAGCAACAGCTGGACCGCCTTTTGAATCTTGACCTATTTTAGCTCCTCCAGCTTTAAGTACATCACTTGTCATTAACAAATTATCTTCCGTATCACGGAATGATAATGTTGCAACAGTAGATAACTGACTACGAGCCTCCTCTGGATTCTTAACACCAGCTAATTTAACACGAATCTTATCATTTCCTTCTATAATAATCTCCGGCTCACTAACCCCTAAACTATCAATTCTTTTACTTAAAGTCTTATAGGTAGCAGTTAATTTTTCATTTGACATCTTAGAACCATCGATAGATTCTGCTTTATATAGAATTTCAAAACCACCTTGTAAATCTAATCCAAATTTTAAATTTTTAAATAGTGGTATAAATAAAAAACTAATTCCTACAACAAATAAAATTAAAATTAAAGAATGAACAATAATTCTCTTTTTACCTTTCTTTTTTTCATTTTTTGCCATATACACTCACCTCACAATAATTCCTCAAAATTATGTGTTTCTTGTTGGTTTTCTTTCACTTTTTTTAAATATAGTTCAATATCTAAATATTCTACATTCATAATATCATGTACAATATCAGAAAGCATTAAACCATTTCCCTTTTTCCATTTTTCAATCATTAAATAATTCCAAATGTCTATCTCCTTCAAAGAAGAATTTCCATTCCTTTGAAATTCATTTAAACGAACTCTTAAAGCTGGTCGAACTCTTTGAAATAATTCGTTTAAAGAATGAAAATCACAACCCATCAAGACCACATCCCTTTTGAATCAATATTATTATACCCAATCTAATAAAAAAATGAAAGACTTATTCTTTCATTTTATTGATTATTCACCCTTTTTTGCTCTAGGGAAACTATGATAATATACTTCTTTTAAGCGATCCGTTGTAACATGAGTATAAATCTGAGTAGCTTTTATACTCTCATGCCCTAGTAATTTTTGAACCGTCAACAAATCACAGCCTTCATTTAAGAGATGCGTTGCAAAGCTATGGCGAATCATGTGTGGCGATATACTTTTATGAATACTCGTCTTTTGAATCAATTGATCTAAAATATAACGAACACCACGTTCTGTTAAAACACCACCATTATTATTCAAAAATAAATATTCACTTTTTGTTGTATTTAAAGAAAGATAACCATCATGCAAATATCTCTTTAATGCCTCTTCACAATATTCCCCATAAGTAACATATCTTTCCTTATTCCCTTTTCCCAAAATTAAAATATTCTTTCTTCCAAAATCAATATCTTTCACTTTGATATGAACAAGTTCTCCTACCCGAACTCCTGTAGCATATAACATTTCTAATAATAACAAATCTCTTTGTCCAAGAGGAGTAGCTAAATCCGGAACCAAAAACAATTCCTCTAATTCATTATACTCAAAATACCTAGGCAATTTTTTATCCTTCTTAGGACCACTCACCAAAGAAAAAACATTGGTAGAAATAATACCCTCATTTGCCATAAACTTATAAAATCCTCGTAAAGAACTTAATTTTCGATCAATACTACTATTAATATCTTTTTTTTGTTCTTTCAAATACATTAAATAGAAACGAATATCACTATATTCAATCGTTTTATAATCAATGCATTCACTCTGTAAATACCTAAGATATTCTATTATATCATCCTTATAATTCTCAATAGTATGAGAAGAATAATCCTTTTGATACTTTAAATAATCCAAATAGGAATCCAAATTAGGATTCATTACTGTCTCTTCTTGTGTTTGTATATTCTTTTCCATTATTATCAACCTTATTTCTATATTTATTATACAACAAACACCATTGATAAGCACCCTCTAATTTTTCCGGTTCTTTTAATTGTTTCAAAATATTTCTTCGATCTAAATCTACTTCACGTTGAATCTCCATAGTATTTTTGCCAAATTGTTCATCTTCTTTTAAATGATGATAATGAATCACATATAAATATACAAAACCAGCAAGTTTTCTAGGTAATAGAGAGTTTAACTGAGACAAATCTTCATCTTCATAATTAGAAAACAATTTTTCATTAAAATGAAAGCACTTTCCTGATTTAACAAATGTACCATAATCTAATTTAGAAAAGGTATCCATAACAATGGAACGTTTATCATCACTTGTTAGTTGTTTTTCAGATTCATGTTTTTCAATTTTTTCACACTCTCTAGCTAATTGTTCACTAGCCTCTAACTCTTTTGATTCCTTCTCTCTAAGATAATCAAATACATTCATTTGTCCAACCACAAAACTCTTATCAGTTTGTTCAAGAAGAGAACTTTGTAATCGATTTCTAGAAGTGCTATAATCAGTAAAACCAAAATCAAAACGATGAAAAGTTTCAATAATATTTCGAAGTAAAGGATAAGATTTTTGAACCCAACCTCCATCTTTATATTTTGAACTATAAAAAGAAGCATTATTTCCTTTAAAATAATCCAAAAACTTGGAATACAAATTAGTACAAGAAGTCATAACATAATAATGAAACCTAGAATCTAATTGCATTCTCCGACAGAAAGCATTTAATATTCCATCTACTTCAGAACAATTGTTTAAATCCCCTTTTTTAGAAGCTTCGGCTACATTTCGAAGAAGTAAAGTTTCACTCTGATCCAAAAAAACGGGTTCTAAAAACTTCATTTTTTGACTTCTGCCATTCGAATTTCGATAAGTAATAAATAAATCAGTATTCAAGCTATCAATAATATGATTTTGATACATCTTTTGAATAAGAGCATCAAGAGAGACAAATTTAGTAGTAGCCAAATCAATTGTCTCTAAAGACGTACATCTCTCATCATATACTCTCAAAATTTTAAACTGATTCGTATCTATATTACGTGCAACAAAATAATAATTATTTTTTCTCATACAAACCCCTCCATAGTTGTACCATATTATATCATAAAAACGAAAAAAAGTCTATTCTAAATAGACTATTGTTCATTTTTATATTCACAAGAAGAACACTTTATAACCCCATTTTTTTCAGTTAACATTTCTCCACATTCAGGACATTTTTCACCAATAGGTTTATCCCAATAAGCAGTTTTACACTTTGGATAATGATTGCATCCATAAAAGACTTTACCTTTACGACTCGTTCTTTCAATAATTTTACCATCACAATTAGGGCAATCACAAACTTCAATAGTCTCAACTTGTTCTTTTTGAATATATTTACATTCAGGATAATTACTACAAGCTACAAACTCTCCATATTTTCCCTTGCGGACTACTAATGGATTTCCACATTCTGGACAAACCTCACCTGTTTCTTCAGGTGCTTTTTTCTCCATATCCGTAAAAGCATCTTTTACCCGAGGTTCAAATAAATCCCAAAAATCTTTTAATACTTTAAGAGAAGTTAGTTCTCCATCTGCAATTTCATCTAATTCTTTTTCCATATCACTTGTATATTCAACATTGATTAAATCGCTAAAGAACTCTTGTAATCGATCGGTCGTTTCAATTCCCATAGTAGTAGGTTTGAATTTTTTATCTTCTAATACAACATAATCTCTAGTTTTAATAGTATCAATAATAGTAGCATAAGTAGATGGTCTACCTATCCCCAACTCTTCCATTTCTTTGATTAATTTAGCTTCTGTATAACGAGCAGGTGGTTGGGTAAAATGTTGAGAAGACTCAACATTAGTCGTCTTACAAACTTCTTTTTCTCCAATTTCTGGTAAAACTTTATCTTCATTCTCTTCATAATCTTTATATACTTTTAAATAACCATCAAACAATAAAACACTACCAGTTGTTTTAAATTTATAATCATGATTATCAAACACAATAGTAGTTTGATTCACACTAGCATCTGCCATTAAAGAAGCAAGCGTTCTTTTATAAATAAGACTGTATAGTTTAAATTCGTCTCCACTTAAATATTGTTTTATTTTCATAGGTTCCCGTAAAACACTAGTTGGTCGAATCGCTTCATGAGCATCCTGAACATTTTCCTTTTTCTTTGCCTGTTTTACATAACCAACATATTTTTTTCCATAGTTTTCTTCAATATATTTCATTGCAGGTTTTACAAAATCGTCTGATAAACGAATAGAATCCGTTCTCATATATGTAATTAAACCTACTGTTTCACTACCCAAATCAATACCTTCATATAATTTTTGAGCAATACTCATAGTTTTTCTAGCAGGAAAACCTAATTTTGTAGAAGCTTCCTGTTGCAAGGTAGAAGTAATAAAAGGAAATTTACTTTTACGAGATTTTTCTTTTTTCTCAATCGATTCGACAGTATAATCTTCTCCAATACAATCTAATACATGATTTGCTTCTTCTTCACTATGAAGTTCGATTGTCTCATCCTTATACTTAAAAAGTTCTGCCTCATAATCAGGAAAAATAGCAATAATTTTCCAGTATTCTTCTGGAACAAAAGCTTCAATTTCTCTTTCTCGATCCACAATCAATTTCAAAGCAACACTTTGAACGCGACCTGCACTCTTAGCACCAATTTTACTTTGTAATAATTTACTAAGTCTAAAACCAATAATACGATCTAATATTCTTCTCGTTTCTTGACTCTTTACCAAATGATCATCAATTAACGTTGGATGATCAATCGCATCTAATACTTTATCATGAGTAATTTCATTAAACAAAACCCTCTTATAATGATTGTCTTTAATTCCCAAAGTATCTTTAAGATGCCAAGCAATTGCTTCCCCTTCACGGTCAGGGTCACTTGCTAGATAAACAAAATCACTATCCTTAACATCTTTCTTTAATTCTTTGATTACATTTCCTTTTCCTTTAATAGGCACATAATTAGCCTTAAAATCATTCTCTATATCAACACCTAAACCATATGGTCCAGTTGTTGCTAAATCTCGAATATGACCCTTTGAAGAAACAACTTTATACTCATTTCCCAAATATTTTTCAATGGTTTTGCTTTTACTAGGACTTTCCACAATCACCAATTTTTTTCCCATTTACTTCACTCCTCAAACATTTAATTAATACTTATACTAATAAAAATCTTATTTGTCAATAATATCTATTGAATCTTTTCAACAGTATTATTATTCTTATCTTCAAAACTGTTTATAGCTTCCTTACACCCAAAAAAAGAGTCTGATAAAGAATATCCCATAAGAATCTTACCGATATCCATAATAATATCTGGATGATATAAAATACTATTTTGATGATTTACTTGAAAAAGAGAATCAACAATAGAATGATAAAAATCACTATCTATACCATACTGTTCGGAAAAATATTTTTCTAAAAGAGACTGATTTTTTGATAAAAAATCTCGAGTAATAGAATTTTTAATCTCTTTTTTCAATATTATTTTTCGAACTTCAGGAGAAATATAAAGATATGGATAAGAGTTAAACACATCAAAATACAATCCAAACAATAAAGAAAAATGAAAATAATCTGTTTCTTTATCATTCAATAACTCTTCTCGTATATTCTCTTTTAAGTTTTCAAAATCTTTACTTTTTTCAACTAGTTTCGCAATAGAAATAGCATCTTTCTCTTTTCTTTCCATTAACAATTGTTCTGAAATACGAAATGCTTCACAACGATCTTTATAAGATTTAGTTTGATCATCTTTTAATTCTTTAAATAATCTCATTTTACCTCATTCTTTTCTAAATATTCTTTGACAGGCCCATAACTCTTTCTATGTTCTGGTATAATTCCATATTCTTCAATTGCTTCTAGATGCTTCTTAGTAGGATAACCAACATTATTTTTAAAATCATACATTGGATATTTTAAATCCAAATCATACATCATATGATCTCTCGTTACCTTAGCCAAAACAGAAGCCGCACTAATAGTAATACTTTTTAAATCTCCCTTAATAATAGGAAGAACTGGAATATCTATTTTTAATTTCATAGCATCCGTTAAGACATAATCGGGCTTTATCGAGCAATTCTGAATGGCAAGCATCATTGCCTCTTTCGTTGCTTCATAGATATTAATTTCATCGATTCTTCTTTCATCTACAATTCCAATTCCATAACTAACAGCTTGTTTTTTTATCTCTTGAAAAAAAAACTCTCGCTTCTTCTCACTAAGCTTTTTGCTATCCGTTAATCCATCTAAATGAAAATCGTCTGGTAAGATACAACAAGCAGCAACAACCGGTCCTACTAAAGGTCCTCGTCCAACTTCATCTACCCCACCGATTAAATGATATCCTTTTTCTTTTAATTCTCTCTCATAATGATAAGTATCTAATGTCTCAAGATATAATTCTATTTTTTTAATAATCGCCTTATCATTTATAATATTCGTCTTTTTTTTCTCTTCCAAACAATTTTTTAAATCTAAAAAGAGAAAATTATCTATACAATCATAATCTCTTAAGCAATCTATTACATGCACTTCAACATCAGGATTAGAAAAATCAACAAGACTAGCAATTTCTACTTTATCACATTCCCTTTTCAATCCGTGACAAACAATGCTAGCATCCCCTAAAACCATGAATTGATCTTTCTCTAAAGAAAAAGTATTCAATAAAGAAAGAATATCCTTTTTTTTCATAACCTCACCATTTTCATTTTCTACTAATTCCAAAAAAAAAGCAAGAAAAAAGAGTAAAAATACTCTAATTATTATAAACACAATAACAACCTAAATTCTATCGAAAGTTATTTTTCCAAAATAACCACTTCTCAAATCCCGAATAATTATTTCAGAAACACGATCATAATTGATAACACCACCCTTAGAAAAAGCTCCTCTTCTTTGTCCAATCATTTCATATGCTTCAATAAAATTATCATCCAAGTCTGTAATACCATATCTTTCTTCAAGTTTATCAGGATAGTATTCAAATAATTTTTTTAAAATAAAACAAGCAATATCATCCAAATTCAGTATTTCTTCTTTAATAGAAGAAAATGCTGCTAATGTATGTGCAACCTCTTGATCTTCCATCTTAGGCCATAAAATCCCAGGAGAATCTAATAATTCTATTTCTTTGTTTACTCGTATCCAAGAAAGGCTTTTCGTAACCCCCGGAGTATTACCAACATTAACACTTTTTCTCCCAACTAAACGATTAATCAAAGTGCTTTTACCTACGTTTGGAGCACCAACAATTAAAACTCTAGCAGCTCTCTCTTTCATTCCTTTCTGAACACGAATAGCATTGATACCTTTCATAATCGTATTCGTAATAGATAATAATTCATTACAATTTCCATTCATTAAATCAAGAGCAACAACACTGTAATTCATATTCTTATATTGTTCAAGTATTATATCTGTTTTTTTCTGATCGCATAAATCATATTTTGTTACAACAAGTATTCTAGGTTTATCCATAACTAATTCGTCCAGATCCACTATTTTACTAGAAATAGGCATTCTAGCATCAATTACTTCATAAATGATATCAATCAAATCAAGTTTCTCACGTATTTCACGTTTGGTCTTGGCCATATGCCCAGGGAACCAATTTATATTAGTTTTATTTTCTTTCATTTGGATCAACTCCTCCAATGTATTATTTCATTTGCTCTAATTCACTTAGTGATTTAGATTTTTTTATTGTTTCTTTTGATATTTCTATTAGTTTGTTATCTACTGCAACA
>CACZOQ010000161.1 GCA_902782835.1 uncultured Erysipelotrichaceae bacterium
CCAATAGGGGAATTCATATTGGTTTTTATATAGAAGTTAACATAATATCAATTATAGGAAGTACTATGCTCCTAGGACTACCCCTAGAATATAGTAGTTATATAGGTAAAATCTTAAAGAATGATGATGATATTATTCTTTTTTTATTGTTTTGAGTTATTTAATTATCTTTATATTTGTGTATTTATAAATTATTGTTTAAATATTTTTTTTCATTTATAAATATTTTTTATTGATTATAAATATTATTAGTGAATATAATTAGATATTTTTTCATCATTCTTATTTCATGATATTATATGAATGGAGGAGATTCTCCCCTATCTTGCATAGAAAAAAGAATGTTTTCACATTCTTAATATCCTAATTCATCTATGACTTTTTTAACTTCTTTTTTGTATGCTTCATTTGCATTTACATAGATTCCAGTGTTATCTATGGTTGCTATTACTTTGTATCTTTTTGCATTGTTTAGGGTGTATTTATTATAATTTCCTATATTCACTTGTGTTTTACTAGCCTTCCCTACTATTGCTTTCTCAAAGTTTTCTTTATTTACTTTATAGAATTCTTTACCTGCATCTGTTGTTGTGAGTTCATAAAACTCTATTTGATAACTTGAATCTGCCTTGATTGCTAGATAAACTTGTTTTAATACTTTTTGTCCTTCAAATTGATCATTAACATCCTTAATTACATATCCTTTACTTTCCATTGTTTTTTTAAATTCTTCTGCTGTGATTGCTTTTTTCTTTTCACATCCAGTTGCTGCTACTGTAATCGTTAATAATAGGATTAGTAATAAAACAATTTTCTTTTTCACTTTTTATCCTTCTTTCTATTCTATACTTTTCTTGATTGAATTTCAGCTATTTTTTCAAATACTTCTTTGGCATTATCTTCATTTATTTCGGTATATCCTAGCTCTTTTAAGGCTTGGATTTTAACCGTATTTAATTCTTGAGTACGAGATAGTTTTTCTTCTTTCTTTTGCTCAATATTTTGAACAAAACGTTTATGGGACTCTGCTAGTTTTACTTTTGATGATCCTCCATTATTATATAGAGTCATTGCACTAAACATGATACTTTCAAAGATAAATTGTTTTTCTTTATTAAAAGTAAATTCTAATGGGTCTACAAAGCCTAAAGATTTAGACATGAATGCAAGAATATATTTTAGCTCATCATTCGTTTCCATTGATTGCAAGAAATGATATAAGTATACATAAGTATTATATGTTTCTTTTGACTTATCCGTTGATAGTTTTTCTTTTAATATATTAATAATATCGGATAATAATTCTTGTTCTTTTTTGTTGAAACCTTTTAAATCGGCAATTACTTCTTTATTTGATGTGTCTTTTACTCCTTCATTTAAGCGATTTTCAACTTCTATTATATAATCCCCTGTAATTTTTATTTTTTCTAATTCCTTTATATCCTCTATATTTAACAAACTTAATAATTTAGCAGCTTTTTCTTTTGGCCAGTTGTTTATGTCATCAATTCCTAAATAGTTATATAACATTTGTCTTGATACTCCTAAATACTTTGCTAAACGAACTTTGCTGATTCCTAACTCTGTTAATACTACATTTAATTCTTTCATTTTTTACCCTCCTAATATAATTATATTTCTTTGAATGTAAAATATCAAGTGTAAATTGACACTTTTTTTTATTTTCTTTTTTAAAACTACTATGATACTTTTTTCCTTCATTATTTTTATTTTACTTTTTTCCCTTTTTCTTATATAATGATGTGTGTGAGGTGAATATCATGAATGATAAAATAGTTAAAATTGTTGCGATCATTATGTTAATTGCTATGATAATGGGGTTTGTAAGTGTATTAATGAATTTCTAAATAAAAAAAGGATATTTCTTTATCCTTTTTTATTTTTCTATATAACCTTCTATCATGGGATGAATATCTTTAATATTGGTTGCTGCTATATTATATTTATTAGCTATGTCATTAATTCTTTTGGTATCTTTAGATAGGTATAATAATAATAGTCCAGCTATTCGATTGGCTGTATATTGATCTAGTATTTTCCGATCTTCTGGTGTTATTTTATATTTTCTACATAAATCTAATATTGGACCATATCCATATAAATAATTTGTTAATGATTTTGCGATTAGTTCTACTTCTTTGTTTTGATCTTGAATTGATACTTTTGCCCATATTTTCATAGAAAATCACCTCTATGGTTTTATATAATACCATATTTTTGCTGTTTTTAAAAGAAAAAATAATCACTTTAAGAAAGGATTATTTTCAATTTCATATGCTAAGTTTGTATTTTCGTTGTGTCCAGGATATAGATTGGTTTCAGGTGGATATTCTTTTATTTTTTGAATACTTTGTTGCATTTCTTCATCACTGCCACCTGGTAAATCGGTTCTACCGATACTTTCTTTAAATATAAAGTCTCCAATAAACATTGTATTTTCTTCTTCAAAATAAAATGTTACGGAGTCTTTTGAATGACCTGGGGTATAGATACATTTAAAAGTAAAATCTCCTATTTTGTATTCTTTGTTTTCTTCTAGATTACTTCTTTTAAATATTTTTATACTTCTTTTGGTTAGGAAATTTCTTAATGCTCCTATATGATCAAAATGAGAATGTGTTATTAAGACTCCAAGTACTTTATTTTCCCCTATTTCTTCTTTAATTTTGTTATAATCATCTCCTGGATCGATTACTAGACATGTCCCATTTTTGATTAATAAATAACAGTTTTCGTCTAGGTATCCGGTTATAATGGTTTTTATTTCCATATTGTCCCCCTCATTTTAATATTTACTTTCATATGTTTTGCTTACTAATACATAGTTATAATTCATATCTAGGTGGAATGTATAATAATATGTTCCACTTTTTAGTGATTCTGGTAATGATAATTTTTCATTTTCATGATATTTTACTTCTTCTGTTAAAACGATATTACTTCTTGTACTGACTGCTTTTTTTAATGTTTTTGTTACTTTAAATGATGTTGCTACTTGTTTATTGCAATATCCTTCTACGAATTCTCCCCTATTTTCTATATATTGATATCCTACTACACAAGTGTTTCCTAATTGAATATTTTTTAATGGTAAATACATATTTTGACCAAATAATTTTTTTATTGCAAGTTCCATTGTTTCTACTTTGAATGCTTTTGGTACAAAGGATGATGATACTTCACAAGTAAATGGTTCCATCGTTGTTGCACTAAATAGATTACAATTTGAATCATATTTGTCTTTTTCTAAAATTTGACGATATGCTAAATATAATTTCATTTCATCATTAAATTCTGGTTGAGCTATATCTTCTCTCATGTTTGTATGTACTTTGCTATAAAGATCTTGAACTAAAAATGAATTTAAATCTAGTTCTACTCCTTCTTTTGTAGCTGTTATTGGACTACAAGATGTTTTTAAATTTTGCATATTTGTATTATAATTTTTTGTTGTATATACATTGTAAAATATTAAACCCATTATTATAAGAATTAAGATTGGAGTTAATATGCTTTTTTTCTTTCCTGCAACTGTTTCTTGTGTTGGTGTTGTTGGAGTCGTTGGTGGTGTGGTCTCAACTATTTGTGGTTCTGCCTGTGGAGCTGTTGTAGGAACCTCTGGCGCAGTTGTAGGGACTGCTACTGTTGGGGGTGCTGTATTTACTACAGGCTCTGGTTGTATTGGTACTGGCTGCTGAGTCACCGTATTTTGTTGTTGGATAGCTGAATTAGCTGATGCTGCTGTTGCTGCATTGGATGCATTTACTGGCCCTTCTTGAGCAGGTGCTATTTTTACTCCGGCCATTGGAGCTAAACCGCTTGTTTGATTTGTATTTGTTTCCCCATTATTCATTCTTCTTCACCTATCCTACTATATTGATTTTATCTTATTTTTCTATTTTTTTCAAGATAAAAGAAAAAGAAGTTTATTACAATTTTACTTGTTTTAAAACTTCTTCTAATTCTTTTGTTGTCATATCTTCTCGATATTGAATATTTATATTCAACTTTTTTAATTTTTGAAGGATATTGATTAATTCTTGATGGTATTCTTTTTCTTCTATTTTATGATTTTGATTTTTAATTTTTTCTTGAATTTTTTTATCAATCATTTCATCATCTGCAGAAGGCTTTTGTATCCCTTTCATTTTTTCTTTGATTCTTTCTTCTAATTCTTTATCCATAAAGACTCCTTATTTTATTTCTTCCTTTAGAGCATCGATTACTTCTTCTACTGTTTCCTTTGGTGTTGATGCTCCAGCCATAATTCCTATTGTATCTGATTTTTTAAAGTTTTTGAATTCTAAATCATTTTTATTTTGAATGATATAGGAATTCTTTTGAATTGTTTTACTAATATTATATAATTCTTTGGTATTAGAACTATTTTTTCCTCCAATGATAATCATTTTATCTACTGTTTCTGCTAGCTGTTTTGTTTCATTTTGTCTTTTTTCAGTTGCATCACAAATTGTATTATCTACTGTTATTTCTTTTTTCGATTTATTTTTGATTTTGTCTATTAGTTCTTGGAATTTTTGAGTAGAAAATGTTGTTTGTACTGCTATATATATTTTGTTTTGAGAGGATTTTTCTGCTTTTAGAAGTTCTGGTTCTATATCTTCTACATTTTCTATGATTCCTGAGTATTCTCCTGCATAACTAATGGTTCCTATTGTTTCTGGATGTTCTTTTTTTCCTATTATTAAAATATAGTGATCAGGACGTTTTTCTTCAATTTTTTTTCGTATAAATAATATTTTCCCACATGTTAAATCAATAATCTCTAAATTTTTCTTTTTTGCTTCTTGATAAGTTTCTTTTTTTTCTCCATGGGCACGAAATATTACTTTTGATTGATTGGGCACTTCTTCTAGTGAATGAACTGTTATCATTCCTAGATTTTCTAAATTTTGAATGACTTGCTCGTTATGTACGATTTCTCCTAAACAATAAATTGTTTGATTTTTTTGTACTTCTTCCATGGCTTTTTTTACTGTATGGTTGACTCCCATACAAAAGCCACTATATTTTCCTATAATGATTTCCATAATTTCACCTCTTTTATTTTATCATATTTTTGGGTAAAGAAAAAAGGTAAAATCTTACCTTTCTTCTTTCATTTGTTTTCTATTTTTTCTTTTTGTTTTTATAACATATATTAACATTACTAAACAGATAACCATTAATATACTAAAGAATATAAAACTGATTAAAAATGACATTGTACTATCATATACAATATAGTATTTTGTTGGGTCTTCTGGATTATAATATACTTTTTCTGGTACTGGTTTTTTTCCTTCTTTTATTTTTGTATAATATGTTTGTCTTTCAATTACGTATTCATATAAATGCTTACAGTTTGAATCAACTTTATTCTTTTTATTCTTTTTATTATCTGTACAAATTTTTTCTCCTTTATCGATTAATGTTACAGTCGGATATTGAGTTATTTTTAAATTGAATAAATAATTCCTTAATGAAAAGATAGATATATATCCTGATACTATTATCATTATTGTCATACAGATGATTAATCCTGTACCTAATCTTGATGATTTATTACTATTTATTTTATTCATAACTTCACCTTCTACTTTATTCTTCTTTTTTATTATATCATCATTTTTTGAATTATTCATTATAATTTTAAAAAAAGAAAAAACCGTTTATATAACGATTTTATATTCTATGGTAGCCTGTACGGAATTCGAATCCGTGAATGTTACCTTGAGAGGGTAATGTGTTAAGCCACTTCACCAACAGGCC
>CACZOQ010000162.1 GCA_902782835.1 uncultured Erysipelotrichaceae bacterium
AGCACTATAACCTAACCCATCCATATAGGTAGTATATTTTTTCATTTCTTGCCTTGTCTGAATATTTCGAATTAAAGGAATTGAAATTCCCGTAATAATACCCATAACAACAATGACAACAAGTAATTCAACTAAAGTGAATCCTTTATTATTTCTCATAAACATCACCTTACTTTTCAGTACCCTATAATAATCAGTATACTAAAAAAAGTAAAATGATACAATCATTTTACTCAAATCTATTCTTCTGTATACCAAGTAGTAGCAATCTCATGAACATCAATCTCTGCTCCATCTTTCCAAGTGTGTAAATAAGATTTATATCCACGTACTCCAATCTTTTTAGAAGAAGTAGTATATTCAAGGCCACCCTTGGCATCATGATTAGACCAAAATTCAACATGAGCTTGTCCATTATCCGAATACGCTTTAATATAAATTGGATATTGATATGTATTTTTAAATTGCATATCTACACACCAACCACTAGAATAACTAGCAACGGTTGCATCTAATCCACCAGCAACATATAAACTCTTTTTCGCGTGTGGGTAACGTTTTACAATTTCTAATCCACCTAGCAAAGCAGCATTATATGTTGTAGTAGCTATTTGACATACACCATTTCCTACAAATTCATAATAAAACACATATCCAGCCTTATTAAACGGCCCTGCTTTATCACAATAACTAAATACTTCACCAGGAGCTAGTATAGTACCATTAATATATCCTAAGGCCGTATTTAAATTAATATTACGTAAATAAGTATTCGGCATAAAATCTGTTACAAAAGAAGAAGTCAAAGTATCAATTTTAGCATACTCTTCATTTCCATTTGCATTGGTAACCTCTCCATTTAAAGAAATCACAATCGTTTGAGGAAGAGCCTCCTCAAAAACTTTAGAAATCTCTATAGCACTTTTATCAATATCAAAAGAATAGCCAGGAACCCCAGGATTATAAAAAACTCCCGCACTAGTGTCAAAGAAACCATCTACAGCAGCTACATCAACTTGTGTTTTAATAACACCCAAGGTTTCCTTTAAAACATTCTCTTGAACTTGATAATAAAATGGAAATACTTCATGATTAGAACCATGTACCATCATAAGTTTTCTACTAAAGCTTAATTTTTTCTGATAATCTTTTATTTGTTTTATTGTTCTATCTTGATCAACCACAACCCCTAAATCTTTTAAAGAATATTCATATTCTTTAGAATTAATGATCAACTTAATCTTTCTAGATAACAAATAATCACTATAAAAATCAATTTTAATTTTTGACTTTTCAAAAGTATAATGAGACATATCAAATTCTTCTAAATATATATTTGGAAGAATTTCATTATCATATCTTTGTAAAGAATGATAATTATAAATAACCAAAGAAATATAAGAAATAATTAATATAAGAAGAATGATAACAAGAACAACTAACTTTACTTTAGATATCTTTTTCTTCATGAGTGATCATCTAAAATGTTTTGAATTACTTTCAAAACCTTTTTATTCCCTTCTGAATCTAAGGTTATTCCATCTTCCGTATATTTCTCATTTAATTGATTATCTATACTTAACTCTTGAAATAAATCAAGATATTGAACATTCAAAGATTTACAAAGAGATTTTAATTTTTTATTAAATTCCATAATATCTTTATTCTCAATCTTTTTAAAGTCCTTAGAATCAAAATCTTCTATATCCTTATTAATAGGATATAAAGATTCAATATAAATTTTAGCATAAGGTCTATTCTCTTGAACCTTTTCAATAATCTCTGTTATATGATCTAAAACAACAGATTTTTCTTCTTCATCTATTAAATCATTCATTCCTATTTCAAGAAATAAATAAGATGGATTATAATCATAAATGTTTTTCTTCAAATGATCGACAATATCTTGAGTTTTCCATTTAGAATCACATACTTTAACATAATGATAATCTAAAGATGAAAAATCCAATTGATCAATATACTGGTCTCCTACAAAAACATAGTTTTTATCGACAATCCTATCATTATTAGAAATATCTTTTAATTCAATAGAATCTTTCTTAGTTACTTTTTTCTTTTCAAAAAAATGACTATTTGCCAAAACTAAAATAACTAATAATACTAAGCATAAAATACCAAGAAGATAAAAAATCTTTTTTGCAATTTCAACAGCATGTGAATAATCTTTCTTTTCTTTTAATATTTTTTCTTTCTCAGTTCGATTATTTCTAACCTTTTTCTTGAACCTTCCCTCTAAAAAACTCGTATCTAAAGATTCGGAATCATTTAATCGGATTTTATCAATACGAATTTTCGTAGTAACATCTGTTTCCTTTTTCTCCTTGGATGGGTTCTGACGAGAATCAGATATTCGATTAAAACGTTTTGTTGCCTGCTTTGGCAGAGTACGATTTCGATTTGTACTATCTCGATAAGGTCTATTCTTTTTAGCCATACTACCAACCTCTCTATACACTATTATCATTATATCAAAGAAAGCAGATAGAAAAAAGATAAAAATATAAGAATTTAAAAAAAATAAAATAAGAAAAAATAGTATTTCTTGTCCTGTTTATGTAAAGTTTAAAAAAATAATTCTATAATAATAAATAAAAATGCTATGATAGATATAGGTGATAATATGAGCACTGGAAAAAAGAGAAAAAGGAAAGTTAAGATTAAAAAGAAAAACTTTGCAATCTTTATCTTATTCATAATTTTTTTTACTTTTGGAATTGTAGAAATCATCTTTTGTGTAACCAAAGTTTTAACAGTACCTAAAGCTGAACCAAAACAAGAAGAAAAAAGAAAAGAAATAAAACCAAAGACAAAACAAAAAGAGAAAGAAGAGACTCCAAATAATACAGACGAAAAAACAAAGAAATTAGAAAAGCTTGAAAATATTAATCAAAAACTATCTTACTTTAATGAAGATTATATAGATAGATATATTGATTATAAAGAAAAGAATCCTTCATACCAAATAGAACAAATTATAAAAAATGTTAATATGCATCTAGATCAAGAACACTATGAAAATACAGAAAAAGCAACACATTTAAATACAGAAAAAGTATTAGTAAATAAACACTATTATTTAGAAAAAGATTATGTACCCGATAATTTAAAAACACTCAGTACCCAATACGCTATTAGTAATATGAAATTAGTAGACGTAGCAAAAGAAGCTTTTGAAGAAATGTCAAAGACTGCTAAAAAGCAAAAACTAAATATCATTGCCATGTCAACATATAGGAGTTATACATATCAAATTGACTTATACAATCGTTATGTAAAAGCAGATGGAAAAGAAAAAGCAGATACTTATTCTGGACGCCCAGGGCACTCAGAACATCAAACAGGATTAGCAGTAGATGTATATAATGAAAAAGAAACCTATACAAACTTCGAAAAAACCAAAGAATTTAATTGGATGGAAAAACATGCTCACGAATATGGATTCATTTTAAGATTTCCAAAAGACAAAGAAGAAGAAACCGGATATCATTATGAGTCATGGCATTATCGCTATGTTGGAAAAGAAATAGCTACTTACATAAAAGATAATAATATCTCTTTAGAAGAGTACTATGCTACTAAAATAAAAGATTGGTAAAAACCAATCTTTTTTTATTCACAATTAATAATATAAATATCGATGTTGAGATTGGCAAGTATCAGAATCACAAGCATGAACATTGTCTCCCCAACTACCCCAACTGCTCCAAGAATTCCAACCACCTTTACAAGTGTTAGCACGA
>CACZOQ010000163.1 GCA_902782835.1 uncultured Erysipelotrichaceae bacterium
AACCAAGTGATAATGTAGATAAAATAGCATATCAAAAAACAACTACACCTAAAATAGTATATTAAAAAAACAAAGATTAAATTCTTTGTTTTTTTATGAAATCACTTAGTCTTTTTTTTCAAATACTTTAGGATCTACCGTATCTATAATTTCAATATGAAACTGTTCCATAATTTTTTGCAAATTAAACTCATGTAAATGAGAGGCCACGTATATCATTTTTTCAATGACAGAAGAATCGATTCCTTTTTCAAATAACTGTTCAACAATAGTATTACCAATTAAATATTGAAATCCATTTAGAGCCAGAATCCCATTTTCAAGATAAGATTGGATAGTGATATCACAATAATAATCAGCATCTTTTACTAATCTTTCAGCTGAAGAAAAATCATCTGCTTCTGGTTCTGAATGATCTGAATTAAAAAGAACCTCAGATACTTGTTGCCTAAATGCAATGACACCTTCACGAGATACACTACCATAATTATAATAATTAACTAAGTCCATAAAAGGAAATGTAATAGCAACACATGATGCAGAAGTAGCTCCGCTTCTTTCTTGAGTAGCAATATCAACAATTTGTTCTGAATAACCATTTTGAACTAAAAATGCAGCCGCTAGTTTTTCAAAAAAGATAGCTGGAATTTCTGTAATGGAAATTTTACTTTCACGAATACTGTGAGATAGAAAAAAATAGTGTGCAAATTCATGAACAAAGTTTATAAAACCAAGATCATTTTTACAATTTCCATAACCAATTTTTGTTTGACCATCAACGGGATCCTTATAACAAGAAGAATTACAGTTTCCCTCAAAAGGGATAATGAAATGCTGATTATTAAGAAATTCATATAAATCAAACCATTCTTTAGGAGCATGTATACTCTCTAAAAATTTATGAAATAATGGTTCAACTTCTACATAACTAGACCCTTGAATATCGTTTTGAATATGTTTTTCCATATTTTCATAATCTAAATGAGCTAAAGTGTTTCTATAAATTTGACACATAATTGGAAAAAAGTCCGAATCAGCAGTTTCCAAAATATTGACAGTATTATCTAAAATATAATTATATGTGATCCACCTTGCTTCATTTTGAAACCATTCAAATATTTCATCATCTCTGTCACGAACCTTTAAATACTCCGTAAATTCTTCAAGTGTCCCATGCTCATGAAACCATTGGTATATGATATGAGTTCCAACCTGATCCTTAGAAAGAAGTCCATTAGAAAAAACAATCATATCACTAATTGGAATATCTTGAAAATAGTTAAGATAAAGAATATAAAGGGTAGATATATAACTATCTAAATGAATTTTATCATTTAATTCGACATTTCCAAAGGTGGCATCTACAACAGCAGCAAAAAAATCATCAAAACAAGTTTTATATTCTGAAATATCTAATATCTTATCATCATATATACTCATTGAAATAAGATCATAGTTTTTAAGAATTACTTGTTGAATTTCATCCATAAGAGACTGTTGTTCCTCTGAATATTTTACAATTATATCTTTTACTTGAATCTCCATTGTTTTTCACCTCTATGATAGTAGGATTGAATTTGAAATGAATCATTCACATTCATCCCAATTGAGGCATATTATAACAAAGAATTAAAAAAAGCTCAATATAAAGATAATTTTTCCATAAAAAATGTAAAATAAAAAGAAAGAATCAAAAAATAAAAAATATATGAATAGAATATGATAAAATAATAATATAAGAAGAATAGGAGAAGTATTATGATAGCAGTCATTAATTGTAGTAATGTAGCATTAGGGAATTTTTTATATATTGTAAAAAATGCTATGCAATTGATTATGATTATAGCACCAATATTAACCATCGTATCTCTTTCAATTATATTCAGTAAAATGACAATGAATCCTGATAATCAAAAAGAAATAAAAAAAATATGGAATATTATTAAAGCATTGGTAATGATATTTATGATTCCTGTATTTGTAAATGTAATTATGATGGCTTTAGGAGAAAATACAGCAATTAGTAGTTGCTATAACAGTGCTACAAAAAGAAGTACATCAACTTATTCAGAACCAAATGTTAATGATTCAAAAAAAACAAGTAAAATAATAACAGGTAAACAAGAATATGAAACAGGTTATGTTAAACAATTAGATTTTACCTGTAGAAGTAAGATTATACATGATAATTTTTCTTGTGAGACGATACATATCGTAGAAAACCATTTTAGAGATTTTAATTATAATACAATGGCTAGTACAATATCAAAATATAAAGGTTTTGATAATTATGCTAAATCTTTAGGGGGTTATTTTAAAGATTACTATGGTAACAAAGCCAGAGTAACTACAGTGTATGAATTTCAAAAAGTAGCAGAATATGTATTTGGATTTCTTTATATGTATGGGGCTGATTATTTCAATGGGAAAGACTTTGTTGCCAACCCAAGAGCAAAGTATTGTAAATGGGGTGGAAGTTGTATGTTTTATAAAGATCTTGATGAAGCAACCCGTAATAATAAATTAGATGAGTTTACATTTCCTACAGGAACAGAAGATGCATTCTATCCAGGAGGAATGAGATATGAAAATAATGGTTTGCCTGATTCCCATAATTTTGATGGTATGATATCAAATACATCCAGTCCAAACATCACCACAAATTGTAACTGGTCAGTCGATATGGTATATTATAAAGC
>CACZOQ010000164.1 GCA_902782835.1 uncultured Erysipelotrichaceae bacterium
CTGTTATAACAACTAGTAGATGAACAAGCACTTCCTATTTGAAGTGTTTTCATCGATTCACTATGAGATGTTGATCTAGAACCTTCGCCAAAAGGTGTTATCGGTATATTGGTTCTTCTGATGGTTACTTTTCTATTTAATAGATCTAGATTTACAAATTCTTCATATTGAGTTTCTGTCATTATATCTGGATATCCATTCCAAAAGAATGTTGTTAAAAAGTGATACTCTTCTTCTGATAACTCAATTCCTTTTGCTGTTGTATAATATGGTTCCTCAATTGCCCATACATTTTTCGTAATTCCTAATAAAATTACTACCAATAATAGTATGTGAAAATGTTTCGTCTTCATTCTTTTCCTCCTTTCAATTTCATTCTATCAAGATATCAAAAAAGCAACTAGAACTTGCTAGTTGCTTCTTTTAATTAATATAAGTATAAAGACTTTTTATTATCAGTTTTTTACATTCTTCTGGATTGGTAATATCAATTCCTTTATTTTCTGCTGATTCACAATTATATATTTGTGGAAAATGGATATACATCCATATTACTTCATCATTCTCATACATAATTAATTGCTTCATTAGTTCAAAATATGTAAATCGAATCTTGATTCCATCTTCTACTATTTCATAATAATAATTTCCATTATTATTGGTTCCTTTTTGACGAATAATTTCTATTTTTTCTTCTTCATCTACTGTTATTTGCTCTTCTTTTTTCTCTTCTTCGATAATTGGTACTATTTCAGTCTCTTTCTTTTCTTCTTCTGGTTTTTGTTCTGATCTTTCTTTTTCGACAAGTTCTTCAGGAGACTCTTCTTCCTGGCTTTCTTCTGGTACTTCATTTTGTTCTATTATTGGATTTTCTTTCTCTTTCGGAACAATAATTTTGTTCTTTTTAAAGATTAAATTATTATTTGAAAAGTCTTTTTGAAGATTTAGACAAATGATTTCTTTTTCTGTTTCATTATATGTTATTTCTAAATAATATTTTTTATGTTTGCTCTTAAGAAATGATATTTTTTTATAACCATACGAGTCAATGATTGTTCGATCAATATCTAAATCCTCTATTAATTTTTCTTCCTTATTATCTTCCTTATAATAGAGTTTTATTTTATTGATTGATATGTCATCTATTGATTTAATTTTCCCAATCTTTAAGTATGATTTTTGTTTTGATACTACATAAATTCCATCATAAACTATAAAATTTTCTCCTTGACCGTACACTGTATACATTTGGATAGAATTATAGGAGTTAATAAAATAATAGCTTAAAAAAGAAATTAGTAATAGTATGATTATTGTTGTTGAAAGAAATAGTATTTTTTTTATTCTTTTTGTCTTCTGATTTCGATCGTCCAATATTTCTAATGTAGTATTTTCTAATTGTTGAATGTTTTTTTCTGCTAATCTTTCGCCTGTCAATAATTCATTAATTGTTACATCAAAAATCTTACTTATGATTAATAATGTTGAAGAATCTGGGATTGTTTGGCCTCTTTCCCATTTACTAATGGCTTGTCTACTAATTGGGATTTGATTTGCTAATTGATTTTGACTGTATCCTTTTTCTGTTCTTAATTCATAAATAAACTTTCCTATTTTATCTGGATTCATATTTCTACACCTAAGTTCATTATATGAATCTTATCTTCTTATGAAAAGTTTCTCATTGTTTACATATCTAGATCATCTTTTAATCGTGTTAATATTTTTTGTCTTGAAGCTTCTATCGAGAATGGCCTCTAAACATTCTCTAATCCAATATTTCGTAAAGTCACTAAATAACGATGAGCTTATTTCAAACTGATTACTTTGTATGCTTGATATAAACTCATATTTCTCATCCCTTCGGGTTTCATATTATATCATTTTTTTATTCATCAAAAAAAAGAATAGATTTCTATTCTTTTTTATCGGTTAGACCAACTAGATGGGATAACTACAAAATCTCTTGGATTCATCGATGCACTTCTAGCATAGCTTTCCCAAGTACAACCACCATATTCTGATTTCCAATCACAACTTGTTATTTCTAAGTGTAGATGTGGTCCTGTAGAGTTTCCAGTAGACCCCATTTGTCCTATTTGTGTATTATGTGTTACAAATTGTCCTACATTAACACTCCAACTTCTCAAATGGGCATAAGTAGAGTATATATATCGACCATTATGATTATGTTTCACTTTTAATACTAAAGCTCCAGCAGAATCATAATATTTTGCTGTTACAAGTCCATCGGCAATTGGATAGATTGCAATACTTTTATTCGAACTGCTCAAATCAATTCCAATATGACCAGTACAGGTGCCTCTTGACTTAATATAAGTACCACATCCCGTATAATACTGGGTGATATAACCATATTCCATTGGCCGATAGAAGCCATTTGTACTTGGAACAGAAGCTCCTCCTCCGCCTCCACCGCCAGTATTTCTTTGACTCACTCTATAGATACAGGCATTTAAATCTTCCGTACTACCACAACCTAAGTTTTTAGCGTAGTTTAATTGAGATTTTGCTGCTTTTAATTGTTCTTCAATACTTGGCATTCCGGCTTTGATATTGGCTATATCAACTTCAATTCGTGATTGTTGTTCTTCCAATTCTTTCTTTAATCTTTTTAATTCTTCTTTTTTGTTTTCTAACTCTTGTTGTTTTGCTTGGTTCTTTTTAATTAATTCCTCAAGCTCTCTCATGATTTTATCATTATATTCTGTTAATTGTTCAACAATAGAAAGACGATAAATCATATCTGTAATATCTTCTGCACCAAAGGCATATTCTAAGTAAGAATTCTCTCCATTTGATATTTGATAATATGAAATAATATTTTTACTTTCTTCGCTCTTCTTTTGTATTTCTGCTTCACATTCTTCTATTTCTTGTTGAAGGACTTCGATTTCTTCTTCTGTTTTTTTAATATTAGATTCCATTGTTGCTATCTGAGATTTTATTTTCTTAATCTCTTCTTCATTCGTCGCTATTTTAGATTTTCTGTCTTCCAGTTCTTTGTTGTATTTTGATACCTCACTTTCAAATTCTTGAATCGTTTTAGCTCTTGTTTCTGTTGGTAGTGCTACAAAAGAAACCAGGGTCAGAATCAGTGAGGCGCCAATTAATAATTTTTCTTTCATTATATTTTTAAATATCTCTTAACGGCACTTGCACTACCAATCATTCCTACTAAAATACCAATACCTATCACCGCTAGTGCAGTTTGATAAATAAATGGTTCTGGTTGTATTAACTGAATTAGTTTGGAATATAAGTAACCGTCAAAATGTTTATAAAATGCTAAATAACCATATGTTGTAATTAATACAGGAACAATTGATCCAAATAATCCTAAAATCATTCCTTCAATAATAAATGGAAGTTTGATTGTTAAATTGCTTGCTCCAACTAATCTCATAATTCCAATCTCTTTTTTTCTAGCAGAGATTGTTAATTTAATTGTATTAATAATTAAGAATACTGTTACTAATACTAAAGCAATTACAATTCCGTAGGTAACTTTTTCAACAGAAGCGAAAGCTGTTACCATTTTATCTACCATTCCTTCTCCATATCGAACAACGGATACTTTTTCAATTCTTCCTATTCTCTCAGCAGTTGCTTTTATTTTCTCAACATTTTTTACTTTTACTTGAAAAGTATCTTTTAGAGGGCTTTCTTCATCTTCCCAGTTATTTAACACAGTATTAAATACTTCTGATTCTTCTTGCATTTTTTCTTTTACTTCTTGCTTTGTCTGATAAGTATATTTTTCTACATTCGGTATTTCTTTTATTTTACTTTCTATTTTTTCAACTTCTTCTTTTTCTGCATCATTCTCAACAAATACAACAATTGTCATATCTTTTTCAATAGCTTCTGTAAAATTCTGAACATTTAATGATGCAATAATTGCTACTGCAACAATAATTAAAGTAATTGTAATGCAGGAAATAGAAGCTAGTGAAAGAGAGAAATTTCGAATTACACTTTTAACAGCATCGCGGATGCTTCTACCTAACATTCTAAATAGCTTCATTCTACATACGTTCCTTTCTGTTTAAATTTTACTAAATGTCCATCTTTTAATGTGATTACTTGTTTTTTCATTTTATTAACAATCTCTTTATCATGGGTTGCCATAATTATCGTTGTTCCTCTTGTCTTATTTATACTTTCAAGTACTCTCATTATTTCCATACTCTTTTCAGGATCCAAATTTCCTGTTGGCTCATCACATAAAAGTAATTTTGGATCATTTACGATTGCTCGAGCAATAGCTACTCTTTGTTGTTCTCCTCCTGATAGATTATCTGGATATTCATGAACCTTGTTTTTTAAACCAACGTCCTCTAATGCTTTTAACACTTTTACTCGAATGATATCTCTTTTTTCTCCGATACACTCTAAAGCAAATGCAACATTCTCGTATACGGTTTGTTTTGGCAACAATCTATAGTCTTGAAATACAATTCCTAGTTTTCTTCTTAATTTATAAACTTTTTTGTTCTTTAATTTTGCTACATCTAATCCTCCTACAATTACTTGACCTTTTGTAGGTTTTTCTTCTCTATATAGCATTTTGATTAATGTACTTTTTCCACTACCAGATCCTCCTATTACAAAGACAAAGGATCCTTTTTCTATTGCTAAGTTTAAATCGTAGATGGCTGTTACTCCATTTTTATACTTTTTGTCTACATTTTTCATTCTTATCAAATCCATCTATTTTCACCACCTTAGTTATTTTATTATACCATATTATCTTATATAAAAAAAGGAATGTTGTACATTCCCCTTTTTGGTTGAAACAATTTACGTAAATATTTCATGATATCCAACCCACATATTTTCATTTACTTTAAAAGATATTTGGTTGTCTTTTTCTTGATATAGTTTCCATATTACATTTTTTAAGTTTTCTTCTTGCCCATCCTCGAAGTATTCAAATGGGATAATCGTTGCATTTTCATTTTCGATGACACCTATTTCATCATATACCTCTAATGGGGTAACAACAACTTTGGTATTCACACATAAAGCTTCAAGTACTGAATAACTAAATGACTCTGTATTACTTAATAATACAAAGTAGTCACTATCTGCAATATAAGGAATGGGATTATTGACTCTTTGTCGGAAAATCAATCCATCAACATTTGTGTTTTCACGGGAGTCAGTAAACACTTCCCATGTATATGGAATCTCCATTTCTGTCATCAGTTTGGCCATTTTTTCTACTCTCTCTGGTTTCTTTTCAGGAGAATAGCGAAGGGTTGAAACTAAATGAAGATGTGGCTTTATTAAATCCTTTTCAATTTTAATAGGATTTAGTACGTATTCAATATTGTCCGTTGGGAAATACCCTTTGGCTTTCTCCGAACTAATTTTTGACACGGCTACATAGTGTGTATATATATCATCCTGCCATCTTTTAGCATTTTCATAGTCACTCATATTTCCATGAATAAACAAGTAACTTTGATCTAAACAAATGATATTTTTACTATAATAATAACTTGTATAAGTCACTAATAATCGTTCGCATATATAGTTTGTACCACTTTCAGCTTTCACACATTTAAAATACTTTTCCATGATTTTTTTGGTTGGCTCATAAATCTTATCATACAAAATTGTAATTTCATATTGTGGGAAACATCTTCCAATATTTAATATCCAGCTAACGTAACCATTAAAAACAGTGTCACAACCTGCAGCAACATAGATTATATTTTTGGCATAATACTCTTTTTTTATATCAGAATAAATAAACTGTTTTAACTCTCTTTCTTGCTTTGGATCATGATAATATATTGGTTCTCCAATTGCTTCTAGAACATTATAATCACGATCAATTGCTGCATTTAATTCATATATATCTTGTATATTTAAGTGTCTTTCTAATATTTCTTTTCTAAAAATATAGGACCATATATAGTCACCATAATATGGTTTTTTCTTTAATTCTAATTCGTTTGTTAAAACCTTCGAATTTCTTTTTTTATCTATTACAACTTCATAATTTATAAAGCAAGCATCAAAGTCTTTGTCTAATTTTTCTTTCACTTTATCATAATAATTATTCGTTATCGTATCCGTCTCTTTCATAAAAAGGATATATTTTCCTTTTGCTTGATGGATCTTTTCTTCAATGTCTTTTTCTGATGCATATAATACTTCAACATCTTCTTTAATTTCATAATGATTTCCTATTACGATTATGGTTAATTCTTGCATAATTATTTAGCTCCTTCTACTTGGTATGCATCTGTTGCGACAAAGAATACTTCTTCATCTATCTTTTTAATTCCTTCTGTTAATCGATAGTATTCTCTTGAGGGAATCACTGTTAACATTACTTTTCTTTTATCTGATTGGAATCCACCTTTTACATCAAATGTAGTAACTGTATGATTTAGATTTTTTATAATATAATCTTGTACTTCTATTTCTTTTTTCGTAATAATATAAAATGCTTTATTATTTGAAATACCTAATAATACGCGGTCCATAACAATACTATTGATATGTAAAAATATAATTGCATATAAGGCATTTGTGGTTCCAAAAAAGAATGCTCCTAATAAGACGATTGCTAAATTGATAACTAAACTGGACTTGGCCATTGATATTTTAAATTTTTCAAATAATACTTGAGAAATGATTGGTAATCCTCCACTGCTATAGCCACTTTTATACATCAATCCATTGGACACTCCACTGATTACTCCTGCAAAAATCACTAATAATAAGATATCTGTTGAGTCTGTATGAAAAAAATGATGGATGGGAGAAGTTAATTCCACCAAAATTGGATAGATAAAGCATGCTATTAAGGTGCCCATGGTTCTTTCTTTTCCTAGATACATAAAACCTATGATAGAACATGCTATCGAAATTAAAAAAATCATTAATGCTGGGTTAATATCATATAAATAGTGGGTAATGGTTGCTATTCCTGAAGTACCTCCTGTAACCAAACTTAGAGGTAATAATAAGGAATTATATAAGAAAGCACTGATGATTAGTGAGGTGCTGATACAAAGAATACGAAAGATTCTTTTTCTATTTTCCATATTACTCACCTCCAAATACTTCATAAGTATCCGTTATTATATAAAATGCTTTTGAATCAATTTTTTGTATACCTTCTTTTAAATGATAATACTCTTTAGTTGGTAAAATACACATTAATACATTTTCTTTTTCACGAGTAAAACCCCCTTTAGCATTAAAGATTGTTACTCCATGTCCTAGTTTTTCTAATATATATTTTCGAACTTCTTCCTCTTTATCCGTAATGATAAAGAAAGATTTACTGTCTGATACCCCTAAAACAACTCTATCTGAAATCATACTAATTGTATAAAGAATTAGAATAGAATACATCATACTGTTGATTCCAAAAAAGATTGCTGAAGATAAAACAATTAAGCCATCACTCATTAGCATACTTTTTCCCATACTTGTTTTTCCATATTTACTGATGATTTGATTGATAATGTCTGTTCCTCCTGTTGTAAATCCTGCTTTATATATTAGGCCTACGCCTAATCCATATAAAATACCTCCAAAGATAGCAGATAATAATACTTGAGAGGTATCTACTTGTAACCAAACATTGATATACTCTGTTAATTTTACAAATACTGGAAATAAAATAGATCCTAGGATAGTTGCTCTCGTTTTTTCTTTTCCTAAAAATAAATAACTTGCTATTAGGAGAAAAACATTTAGGCAAAAAATAACTGTTGAATTAGGAATATGAAATAGTTTGTTTAAGATGATGGCAATCCCACCAACTCCTCCTGGAACTAAATGATTAGGTGCAATAAAAATATTGTAGGTTATTGCTACAATAAAACAACCTACAGTAAATTGTATCATTCTTTCTAGTAAAGACTTTTTATACATTGTCTTAATCATTTGAATATCTTTGTTTTTGGAAAAGAAATTCATTTTATCTCCCCTTTTTTAAATTACTTTCTATAAACAAATCAATTTCTCCATCTAATACTTTTCCAACATTGCTGGTCTCCACATTTGTTCTATGATCTTTTACCATTGAATATGGATGTAATACATAACTTCTTATCTGAGATCCAAAATCGATATTAGCTTGATTTCCTTTTATTTTATTTAATTCTTGTTCTTGTTCCTCTAGTTTTAATAATAATAGCTTGCTTCTTAATACTTTTAATGCTTGTTCTTTATTTTGAATCTGGCTTCTTTCATTTTGACAAGTTACTACTATCTTCGTTGGTAAGTGGGTAATTCTAACAGCCGAATCCGTTGTATTAACTCCCTGCCCTCCTGCTCCTGTTGAACGATATACATCTATTTTTAAATCTTTTTCATCAATTTCAACTGAATTATCTTGTTCAATTTCAGGAGTTACTTCTACTGATGCGAATGAAGTGTGTCTTCTGTTATTGGAATCAAAAGGAGATAGTCTTACTAATCTATGAACTCCTTTTTCGTTTTTTAAGTATCCATATGCATTTAATCCTTTGATTCGTATTGAAACGCTTTTAATTCCTGCTTCTTCTCCATCTTGATAATCTAATAATTCAACTTTATAATTCTTTTTTTCACACCATCGTAAATACATTCTGTATAACATACTGGCCCAATCACACGATTCTGTTCCACCTGCTCCTGGGTGAATTTCTAAGATACAATTGTTTTTATCATAGGGACCATTTAATAAGACTAATATATTTAATTCTTCTACTCTTTTATCTATATCTTTTGTTGCTTGTTCTATCTCTAAAAATAATTCTGAGTCTTCTTCCGTTAACAATTCTATCATTTCTAGGTTATTTTTTATTTCAGATTCTATTGAATCTACGCTTTCTATTTCTACTTTCAAATCATTTAGTTTTTGAAGCGTTTCTTCTGCTCTCTCTCGGTTATCCCAAAATGTTGGACTTTCTGTTTCTTTTTGAAATTCTTTAACTTTTTCTTTTTTACTATCTAAGTCAAAGTACCCTCCCAATATTGTTTACAATTTCTAAACTTTTCTCTAATTTTTTCTTTTCTTCTTTAATATCCATATTTTCTCCTTCATTTATTTCTTATTATTTATCTTATTTAAAGTATTTAAACCAATACCTATTATATAGCTGCCTCCAATAATGATAACACCCCAAATAATAGTCATCCAGATGCTTTGCTCTTTTATTCTTAAAAATGGATAAGGGCCATCTACAACGCCTATTATATTTAATGGAATCAATATCAATGAATACATTATTGTGAATATAATTCCTAAATTTTTTTTGTTACTTCTCTCTTCAAAAAATACATACGATATAATACTTATAATAGGGCATATTGTATGTAGAAATAATAATTCATTATCCAATAATAGGGCCTTATAATTAAAGTTCATCATTGGCACTAAAATAAATAGTACTACTAAGAATGTTACGGTTAAACAACAGGTTGATATAAATCTAAAATCTTTTATTCTTTCCTTTGTCTTTTTATAAAATATTATGAATAAAAAAGAGCTCATTAAAGATAATAGATTACTATCCATCGTATAATATTCTAATGATAATGTATGATTCACTTTAACATACTTCATTAATGCATATACTTCTAATATACAGATGAGACTATTTGCTATAAAAGCTATTTTTCTCTTATTCATAAATACTCCTAAAATAATTGATTGATTAACTCTTTCCTTGTCATTTGATTATTAGATTCTGCATAGATATACTCATCAAATCCTTTTGGCTTTTTTGTATTTTTATTAAATTGCCATTTATTCTTAATCATTCCTGTTTCTGTTTTAATGGTACTAGGTCCTGATATTGTTATTTCAATTGTTTCTTTTTTATAGTTATATCCATTTTTCTTTGATTTATAAAGAGTATATACATATTCTTTTCCGGCATCAATCCCTTCATATTTTGACTGAATGATTGTAGCAACTGGAAGACTATTATCAAATACTATTTTCTCTTTTTTATTTAAATTTAGTACTGCAAAAATTATTATTAATGGAATTAATAATAGTAAAATTGCCCATATTTTCTTTTTCATTTACATCACCTATTATTATTATATCATATTTTATTATTCATGTCTTTTTTCTAGTACTCATTATTTTACTGTGATTTATTCCATGTTTTAATAGCGTTTGGAAGGAACAACTGTTTCGGTACCATCTTTTTTTATTATACTAAAGATTATTTGAAATTAAACTTCAAAAAAAAAGCCTTACGGCTTATTTTTTTAGTACGATATGTTGTGGAATTCCATCTTTATAGATTTGTTTTACTTCTCCTTGAATTAATGGTCTTAAATAATCTACTAATTCTTGTTTTACATAATTATGATCTACATCAATCCATTCTAAAGGGATTTTCTTCTCGATATTCGCAATTTTATGAATATCATCAAAAACTTCATACTTGATTTTATATGGATTAGAAGAAATGCGGTTCATATAGACCATCTTTCCTGATTCTCCACGGTAAGCTAAATCTGCTCCTTTTCTTCCACAATTATAGGCTTCTTCTAAATCGGTTTTAGAGGCAAGATGAGCAGCTGCTCTTTGAAGAGTAGAAAGAGTAATTGCTCTGGTTTTTACATTTAATTTTTCTTTTAGAACTTTGCATAGAATTTCAGCACAGCCTGCTAATTCTTTGTGTCCAAAAGAGTCTACTAGTAGGTTTGCATCTTTTAATTCACATACAAATTGATCATCTTCTGTTTTTATTCCTTCAGAAACAGCAATAACAATTGATGATTTCTTCTTTAATAATTCTTTAGTTTCTTGAACAAATGAATCCATATTAAATGGAATTTCTGGTAAATAAATTGCGTCTACTCCATCACAAGAATCATCTTTTGCTAGCGCACTTGCGGAAGTTAACCATCCGGCATGTCTTCCCATTATTTCAACTACTGCGATTGTTGGTTTTGTATTTCCATAGCAATTATTATCCTGAATTACTTCTCTTAATGTTGTTGCTATATACTTACAAGCACTTCCAAATCCTGGGCAATGATCTGTGATTGGCAAGTCATTGTCAATTGTTTTTGGCACTCCAATGAAGTTTTGTTTTTTCTTTTTTTCCTTGGCATAGTCAGACAAAGATTCTACTGTATCCATTGAGTCATTTCCCCCAATATAAATAAAGGAATCTATTGAGTGCTTATCTAAAATTTTAAATACTTTTTCATAGGTTTCTTCATGTTCTTTTATACTTCCAAGTTTAAAACGGCAGGTTCCTAAAAAGCTAGAGGGAGTTCTTTTCAATAATTCTAAATTATTTTTATCAGCAAAATATTCATCTAAATCAATAAAATGTTCTTGAAGTAATCCTTCTATTCCATTTACCATTCCGTAAACTTTATCAAACCCTTTTTTCTTTGCTTCATAATAGACTCCAGCAAGAGATCCATTTATTACGGATGTTGGTCCTCCTGATTGACCTACTATTAAATTTTTCATTTTATCACTCCATTCAAGTAAAATTATATATGAAAAAAGAGAAAATGTATATTCTCTTTTTTATGAAAATAATGTTTCTTCTTTTTTATATTGGGAAGATACATATAATAAAATACAACAAATGTATACAATCGTTGAGAAAATAATGATTAGTAATGATTGATAGTTAATATTATTAACAACTATATCATTTAATAATGTACTACAATTGGCTATTGGTATCAGATTAAATATTATATGATTTATTTCCATGATATTTAAAAAATACGGAATAATTGGAAGTAGTGATATAAATTGAAGAGAGGATTGTGCTTCTTTATATGATTTGGCTTTTCCAGCTAAGGCCATACAAATTCCACTCGATAGAAGTGCCGCTAGAAAAAGGACTAAAACTACTAATAAAATTGATTGGACATCAGTATTAAAGATAATCTCTTCATAAGATTTAAACATTTGTTTACCAAAGATGAACGCTGGTATTGCTAGAAAATAAGCGATTACTCCACCGATGAACGATAAGATTGCTGTTGCTAAATATTTTCCTATGACTAATTCTGAACTTTTTATTGGAAACGTTAATATCGTCTCTAGTGTTCCTCTTTCTTTTTCTCCCGATGTAGCATCTGTTACTACTACTACGCATATCATAACAACAATCATTATCAGATATGCAACAATTAAGTTTAATAATGTTTTTGATAGAATATTGGATTCTTCTTTCACTAAGGACTTTGTTTTAATTACAATACTGTTGTTGATTTTTTCTGGATCTAATCCATTCTGAATTAACTGCATATTTCCTAATAGCTGGTTATAGGATTCTAGATAGGCTGTTCCATATGTTAAAATAAAATCTCCACTGTTTTGAGATTCATCGGCATATATTGTATAAGTATGGTTTTCTTTCACAATATATCCATCTATTTTCTTTTCTTGATAGGCTTCTTGTAATTCTTTTTTATTATTATAGGTTTTAAATGATAAATTATCTAACGTATTAGTAATACTTTTTTCTTCTTCTGTTAATGAATAATTAATCCCTACATTATACGTTGATTCATTTACTGAATCAAATAAAAATCCAAATAATAGAATAATAATCGGAATGATTAATGGATATATAATTAATTTTTGAAGAGATTTTTTATCTCTAATAATTCCTCTTATTTCTTTAAAAATTGTTATTTTGATATTATTTTTATTCATTTTTAGATCCTCCTATCAATTTAAAAAAGGCATCTCGAATATTGGTTGTATTTGTTTGCTCAACAATTCTATTTGGTGTATCTAACGATATGATTTCTCCATTATTCAATAGAGCAACTCTATCACATATATTTTCCGCTTCTTCCATATAGTGGGTAGAATATATAATACATTTTCCCTTTTCTTTTTCTTCTTTAATAAAATCAATAATAATTTGACTGGAAATAATATCAAGTCCTGATGTTGCTTCATCTAATATATAATAGTGAGGATCATGAAGTACACATCTAGCAACTCCCACTCTCTGTGTTTGTCCTGTAGAGAGACTCCCGATTCTTTGATTTTTAAAAGATTCCATATCAAATCTTTTTACAACCTCATCTATTCTTTCATCTATCTGTTGTTTATCCATTTCATAATAACTTGCACACATTTTTAAAAGTTCTACGCACGAGATATCTTTATACAATTTTGTATTTCCAGATAGAAAAGATATATTTTTCTTTATTTCGATTTCATTTTTGTTATATTTTTTATTATCTATTATGATTTCTCCTTCTGTTGGTTTCATAATACCTGCAATCATTCTTAATAATGTTGTTTTTCCAGCACCATTTGGCCCTAGAAGTCCTAATATTTCTCCATCTTTTACTTCAAATGAAATATTTTTATCTGCAAAAAACTTTTCTTTTTTGTTTTTTGAATTGGTCTTTTCAAACTCTTTTGATACTTTTTTTACTTCTATCATATTATCTCCTTTTTTTATATTCTATTTTTCCTTATCTTCTGAATAATGTATTTTAATTCATATTATAGTTATTTAACGTACTTAAAATTTTTACTTCTTTTCTAATAATTCTGTTTCACATAACTTCTTATAATAGGCATTATTCTTCATTAAATCTTTATGAGTACCAGAATGTGTTATCTTTCCATCTTCCAAAATAAATATTTTATGGCAGTTCATTATAGTCGATAACCGATGAGCAATAATAATGATTGTATAATTTCCTTTTAAGTTATCAATTGCTTTTTGTATTTTGGATTGTGTTTCGTTGTCTAGTGCTGATGTTGCTTCATCAAATAGTATTATTTTTGTATTTTGAACAAGTGCCCTAGCTATCGCCAAACGTTGTCTTTGCCCTCCTGATAAGTTTACTCCTCCTTCACCTATCATTGTGTCATATCGATCCGGTAATGTTTCAATATAGTCATCAAGACATGCTAGCTGGCAAGCATTTTTGATTTCTTCTTCTGTTACATCTTCTTTTACTAGTTTTATATTATCTTTAATAGACATATTAAAGATATATGGATTTTGACTAATGACTGTAATGTTTCCACGAATTGCTTTCTCAC
This sequence comes from uncultured Erysipelotrichaceae bacterium, assembly GCA_902782835.1. Classification (GTDB taxonomy): domain Bacteria; phylum Bacillota_I; class Bacilli_A; order RF39; family UBA660; genus UBA3789. The sequence continues at coordinate 14,051 of CACZOQ010000164.1, forward strand.
TCAAATCCTTAATATTTTTTCCATCGATTAAGATGGTACCTGATTGGATGTCATATAATTTATTTAATAAATTAAATATGGTAGTTTTCCCTGACCCGCTTTTTCCAACGATTCCATAAGTCTTACCACTTTCTATTTTTAAGCTTAATCCATTTAATACTATATTGTTATCATATCCAAATGTAACATTTTTAAATTCAAAATTTCCGTCTATTTGGGTTAGATCTTCTTTACCAAATGATTCTTTTTTGAATTCTTTATTATTTATAATAGAAAAGACTCTTTCGCATGAAATATTAAAGTTTTTACACTCTTCTAATAATTCTGATACAATTTCCATAAAATTGGTTAGCACTGTATTTCTATAATTATAAAGAGCAATTGCAATAGCAACCGTTAAAATATTATCTTTAATTAAAATGAATAATACTAGTACGGAAATGAATTCTAAGATATTTTTGATAAAACCAATATAGAGATTATAGTTCATATCGATATTTCTCATTTCAAAATTTTTTTCATTCATATTATGAATTTTTTCATCTAAATTCTTCATGAAACTTGTTTTGGCATAGAGCATCTTGATGTCCATAGCACCTCTTACAAGTTCTCCTGTCATTCCTGCTACTATATCGCTTTCTTTTCGGTATTCTTTATCTTTTTCTCCAACTTTTTCACTCTTTATATAATTTAATACTGTTAATATTAGTGATGCGATAAAATAGTATAAAAACATATGATAATCAATGATTAGTATTGCAATGAATGATCCTATTGCTGAGAGAAACTTAATAATAATAACCATACCGTTGGTAAAAATTCTTGACATTTTTTCTGTATCATTTGTTAGTCTTTGAATAAAAGTTCCACTGGAATTAGAATCTAGTGTTTTTTGGTCTAGTGATAATATTTCTCTTCCTAAAGACATTTGGATATTTCGAACGGTTCCTCTTCTAAATACTTGATTGTTCTTCCGAATCATCAGTATTTTAATATTTTCCATCATATATACAGCCATAATTACAAGGGCCATGTAAATTGCTTGTTCGAACTTAGACTCAGTAAAATGAATAATAAATTTGGCTGATAATAATGGAAGAACTATATTTGTAAAAATCCCAAAAATACTAAATACTAATATTCTTATTAATGCTGCTTTATGTTCTCTTCCATATTTTTTATAAACTTTTTTGATATTTTTATAAGTTTCTCTCACTAATACCAACTCCATTATTTATTATACCATATTTATACTCTAATTTTTATGGATAAAAAAAAGAGAATGATTATAATTCTCTTTTTCTTTGATTATTTTTTTAATACTATATCGCAGATTTGTCTATATTTTTCTTGGAACTGTTTCCTCGTCTTATCGCTTAAATCTTGATAGTCTTTTTAAAATGCTGCTTTCATCCAATTATTTATCTCGTTTAATGAGATTTGATTTTTTACCAAAGCAGAATTAAAGAGCATTGGAATATTATCAAAATGCGCTAGAATGTCAGCATCCGCTACACAAGTTTCTTCTATTGACTGAGCATTTTTGCTGCTTCGGTGATTGTATACGCATTTTAATACTCTATTCATTTTATTTGAGTCATACTTCATCTCTTCTAATACTTGTCTAGCAATCTTCTCACCATTTATATGATGATCTTTTCGATCTCCTACTTGATTAATTAATGCTATATCATGAAGGAGGGCACCTAATGATACAATTTCTAAATCGGCATTGTATTTTTTGGCTAAGCACGTACTTTCTTCGTAGACATATTTTATATGTTCCTCCCAATAATCATAATGATCTGGACTATTATCTTTGTATTTTTTAATTTGATTCATCACATATTCTTTTACGCTTTCAATCATATCCATAATAATTCTCCTATATTTTTATACTTTTATTATATCATACTTTTTTTCTTGCTTTTATAAGACTATAGTTTTCTTTATCCACAGATTCTGTGGATATATCCTGAAATCCTACAAGACTTAATAATTCCAATTCATGTTCGACCGTTAGTGGGATATCAATATGCTTATGCTGATCAAAGTTGTGTTCCAATTCATATAGCTGTCTATCTTCTATTTCTTGTGTTAAGGCAATATAGTCGCTATTTAAAAATTGTCCATTTTCTTTTAAACAGTTATATATCTTTTGGTATAAGAATCGTTTTTCTTTGCTTTTAAAATGATGAAGTGCGGATGTGGATATTACAGCATCATACTCTTCACCAAAATCAACTTCAAAGAAATCACCACATATGGTAGTAACATGGTCTGCAAAGCTTCTTGTTTTTAACTTTGCAAGCATATTTTCGGTAATATCTATGACAGTTACTTCTGCTTCTGGGAAGCATTCAAATAAATAGATTAGTTCAAGCCCTGTACCAGCTCCTAAGTCTAAAATTCTTTTAGCTCCTTTATCTAAACTATCTGTTATAGCATTTTTTGTTATCATAAATGTACTATGTACATCATCATAAGAATCAATTTTTTCATTAAAGAAATTTCTAACCTTTTGATTCCTTTCTTGTAAATTCATAACTAGTCCCCCTTAAATTTATTTCTATATTGTTTTTTATTAGATCTTTTATTTCCTGATCTGTTAATTTGATACTACTTACACATAGTTGTGTTGCCAACCCATGTGTATAGAATCTGACGTCGCGATATACTTTCTCGGCTGCTTCTAAAGAAATATTATATTGTTTCATCATAGCCAATATTGTCTCTTTGTTTCTCTCTGTATTTAATACTTCTGTTACTGTTCTAGAACCAGCAAGGTCTGCCATAAACATAGAAAAAAACATATTTGGCTCTTTTTTGGCATAAAAAGCATAAGCAATACTGATTGTGTATAAATAGTCTTCTTTATCCACATATTCAAAAATAAATTTTGAATAATCATTATGTATGGAATGTTTTAGATCTATTTTATACTTTTCAAAACTATCATAGTTTTTAAATATTGGCTGTGTCGAACAACCAATATATTTTGCTAAATCACGTACTGTTAGTTGTGAATACCCTTTTTCTTTTATATAATTTATACTTATTTTTAATATTTCTTCTTTAGAATATTTCACTGTTCTTGCCATACATATCACCTCACAAATGTATAAAATAACATTTGTTATTTAATAATATACTACTTGTTTTGTCATTTGTCAACATAAAATAACGTTTGTTATTTATTTTTATTATATTAAATATATCTCTTGAATTATACTTATTACATAATATTCCATTTTTATTTGACATTTTAATGGCCAAGATTATTCTCAAACCATACAATTTAACGGTAAGCAAACGAACACTACCGTCACTGCTTCATTTACTGGTATTTCGATTGCATCAGGTGAAGAATTTACAATTTCTAGTACAGCAGCAAATATCAATAATGGAAATGTTACAATTTCCGATGAATTAGTTACTTTCTATTTTGATTCTTAAAAAAAGTGGACAAATTACAATCGTTCACTTTTTTATTTCATTCATTCTATATTATCTTCTTTTAAATAATACTATTTCTGGATGATTCCCATTTTCTTCATATTCACATACAAGTATAAAATTCATATTGGCTAATAATCCAAAACACTTCTTTATTTCATCATCATTAAACTCACATTCTATTTGATTTCCAAGATATGTTTCATTATCTTGTAATAGTTTTGTTTTTGTACCGTTTGGAAGTGGATATTCTAAATTCACAAAAGATCCTTTTAATGGATATAATTCCTTTATCATCGGTAATCCTTCAATTGTTAAGGAATTAAATTCTTCTATAATTTTATCCTTCATTATTTGAAATTGTTCTTTTCCACCAATTTCCATATACTTTGCTATCCAACACTTTTTACCAAATGGGCACCCTTTTGTTTTTTGACACCCACTACATTGTTTATTGAACAATTCACAATTATCACATTCTGCTCCACATATAGATTTCATATTATTCCCTCCAGATATTTAATACATTATTTTCATTTCAATAACAAGACTTGATTTTATTGATTATTTGTGTATTTATAGGGTATTAGGTTATAAAAAAAGGATAGCTCTGATAGTTCTATCCTTTTATTTATTTTTGAGAATTATTCTCATTTTGATGTTTTAATAAGTATTTTTTATGTTTATCATAGTATTCTAGATAATCCCAGATTAGTCCTTCTTCTTCATCATAGATCATATCATATCCTAAGTTTTGACCTAGTTTTATGATTCCTCTTACTGTTATTCCATCTTCAAAACATCCTGCAGCATAGAATGGATAATGACTAACAATTGGTTTAAATCTATCATATACTTCTTCTGGTGTACCTCTTCCATATAATATATCTTGATTTTTTAGTTTTGATTCTAGAAGTTGTAGTCTATGACTTACGTCCCCTACTGTATCTTCTCCACTACATGGAACAAATATTGAAATTGTATCAGTATCACCATCCATAAATCTTTGGGCTTGTCCTAATGTAATTAACTCTTCCATAACTCCCTTATTATCTTCACTCAAACTATTATATCGAATCCAAATTTTACAAATTCCATCAGGAAATGGTCCTTCTCCTAAAACATTTTCTGTATCATTCATTGTTGTGAATATGTTTTTATTAAATAAATCTAAACCAGTCTTAAGACAAGCTGGTTCCATATATCGAATAACATCTTTTGGTGTTTTTATAGGATGTCCCCAACCACTAACTTGTCTTGCATGAGAATTTTTAATCTTTATTTGATTTAATTTTTCAAAATCAATTGTGAATAATCGTTTAAAAAATTCTTCTTTCATTTGATCTGGCATAATCACTTTAGAAGTTAATAATTCTTCATATGTTGTTGTATCTTGATAGAACTCTCTTAACTCATCAGACAGTTTACTATTATCTTCTTGAATTCTTTCATATTCTTCTAAAGCATCTATTTGTGCTTGTTCTTCGGAATCGCTTGTATTATTTAACCGTTCCAAGATATCTGTTGAGAATGGATCAAAGACAATTCTCATTTCACCATTTATTATAGTTGGTTGAAATAATAAAATTAAAGAATCTAATACCTTATATTTTATAGCTACCTCAATAATACTTTCGATATCATATTTTTTCAATTCTAATGACTTTGTAATATCATCTTTTAAGCTTATTAATACATTATATATTTTTCTTTCTTTTATCTGGTTCACCATTAATCCCCCATCTGTTTTCTGTGTATTATACCATATTTCTTTGTTTATTGCTAATAATTTTTTGTATTATTAACAATATCTCATCCCAGTTATTGGATTGATATCCATCATACTCTGGATTTCTACCATAAAGGATAGGGGTTACTCCCACTGATTCGGCCTCTTCAATATACCTCATATCATTGTCTATTAATATATCGTAGTTATGTTTTTTCAAAAATTCTTTCTTTGAATAGAAACCAAGATTCAAATAAGTATAATCTATGTTCAAAGATTCGAAGTGTTCTACTAGTTTTTTCTTTAAGGAGGCATATTTTTCTAATGGTCTAGCAGATAATAAATCAACTCTAAAGCCATTATCTAGTAATGATTTTAAAGTAGTTGATGCTCCTTCTTTTGGAAGACCAAAAGCCATCTTTTCACGATATTTAGCCCAAAATTTTGCTAAAATAGGATTTCCCCATAAATATTCTTGATTTGGATCAATTTCAGGATTTTCTTGTAAAAATAGATTCCAGTAATAATCTTCTAATTCTTTTGTACAAAGAAGTGTATCATCTATATCTACTGCTATTTTTATTTTCAAATCATCTGCTTCTTTTATCTTTCTTAATCTAGTTAATTCTTTTTTTACAAATAACGCTGTTTCTTCAAGGTCTTTTTCTATTTCGTCATCATCATATAAAGTTGATTGCTCATCTCGATTAGATGGAACAACCTTTGTATTTACATAATGAACTGTACCTTTTAATCCAAATAAACCATTTATATTTAATTCATCAATACTGCATTCAAAATTAGGAATATCTTTTTCATGGATTGGTAATAATCCTAAGTGATATTTTTTATATAGTCTTTTTTGTATTTTAAGGCTTTCATAATAACTAAACCAATCTTTATCTACTATAACTGTTCCATCTCTTAATTTGCATTTTTCGATACCATCTTCTTCAAATGTGTATTTTGGATCAATATATGTTTTCCAATATTGGTCTGTTATTAAATGCAGAAGATACCCAAAATAAAATGGATTGTTCATCTGATCATAGTATTTTAGATAAAATTCAACATAATCGTTTGCTTGTCCCTCTTTTATTCTAAAATCCCAAAAATGGGTCAAATATTTATCTTTTACTCCACTTTCCGGTTCAACATTTCTCCAACAGTCTGGAGAAATTGTTCCTAATCTTAATAATCGTTCATCCATGCCATATTCTTCATTTATCTTTTTTGCAACAACTTCATGTATTCGTGCGGATGGCATCATGTTCACCTCTCTTTCTTTATTTTATTATTTTTAGATATATCTCATACAAGCTTTTTTGCTGCTGTTAGAATATCTGTTTTTAACTCTTCTATGTGTGGATTTTTCACAAAGTGTTTAAAATAATATACCATATCATATATTGCTAATCTTTTATATAGATTCGGTATCTGTATTATTTCTGGGTAATATTTTTCAATATAAGTTATTATATTTTCATAATCACTTGCTTTTGTATATTGTTCATTTTCTTCACTAGCAAACTTCCATGGCTTTCTAATCTTTCTATATAATATGTCTAATTCAAATTCCTTGGGAGCATAAAGGGACCTTTCGAAGTCTATTAGTTTAATTTTACCATTATTATAAAAGATATTGTCAAAATGCAAATCATTATGTACTAAGACAAATTCATCTGTTTTTAATAATTCTGGAAATTTCTGATATGCATTATTCAGTAAATCTATTTCTTTTGCTGTAAATAATTGTCGTTTTTTTGCTTGCTCGAAATACTGATTAAACAAATCGCTAGTTTTTCTTACCCAATCATATGGTTTTCCTTTATTACTATGAAACTGTTTCATTGCTTCACACAATTGTTTTATAATGTTTTCTCTTTCTGATTCTTCTAATTTATGCCATACATTATATAAAGTGACCCCTTCTATTTTTTCAAGTATTTCATACATATAAGGAATCTCTTTTTTATCTGTACTGAAAAACAATAGTTTTGGAATTAAATTATTATTATTAATTGTTTTATAAAATTCAATTTCTTTTTTAAAATGGTTCTCATTTTCAATATTTGTACATATTTTAATAATGAAAGTATCATTTACTTTATATATAGTATTCGTAAAACCTACATTTATTTTTTCAATATTAGGATTGGGTCCAAAAAGTGAAGAATTCTTTTTTATGATTAATTCTATCATTTTGTTCATAACCATCCCTCCTTTTATAATTCCTTTCTCCATGAGTATATTGTATCCTCTAATTTAAAGCTAGCACTTCTATAAACGTATACTCTCCAATCATAAGACTTAATATAAGAATTGTTATTTTCCATTTCGTTTAATCAATTCATGACACCTTATAGCATTTGCGAGATTTTTTCCTTCCTTGATAAGCTAAGATCCCTTCTTTTGGATGTTTGGTTAAGCATTCGTAAAATTAATAATTTTTGATCACTTTAAATCTTTACAGGTGTCTATTACAATATCTCTTAATCTTTCCTTATTATCTATATCTTCTACAAGATACATAGTTTTTTTTGAACCATCATAAGGTATTTTTTCTTTCATATTATACTTTTTATTACTTGCAACTATCTTTACAAGAAAATTGTCTCCACCATAAAGACCACCAAACAATATATTATTATAATAAATTAAATAACCACCCATCATAGGTCTGCAAGTAATATTATCTAATAAATCTAATTGTTCTAAAATATAATCTTTATACCCTTTTGTTGTAGCCATTTAATCAACTCCATCCATAAATATTATACCATGCAAAAACGGATTCTCATTCGTTCTTGAAAACAAAAAAATTACGAACACTTAAAAAAATATAAGCATAATGACATCTGCAATTAAGTGACTAAATCCATGTGATATCATTGCATATTTAATATTATATTTTCTATAAAGATATCCAAATGCTAAACCTAATCCACCATTAAATAAGAAACATCTAATAATTAATATTGGTGTTA
>CACZOQ010000165.1 GCA_902782835.1 uncultured Erysipelotrichaceae bacterium
ATATGAAGCTAAAGGATATCAAGAAAATAGAAGGATTCAATATTCTTTTGAGGGAGTAGAAATTGATATTGATTCATGGCCTAAAATACCAACTTATTTGGAAATAGAAGGCCCTAGTGAGGAAAAAGTATATGAAGTTTTACAGAAGTTAGGTTTTACAAAGGCAGATGCTACGACACGTGATGTAGAGGGAATCTATTTGGATTATGGGTATCATTTACCTGAAATATATGATTTACGTTTGGAGGAGGAAAGAAAATGACGTTTTTTGAGGAATTACAATGGAGAGGATTAGTTAAAGATGTGGCTGGTGAAGATATTGCAGATAAATTAAATAATGAGAAGATTACGTTTTATTGGGGAACAGATCCTACCGCTGATAGTTTGCATTTGGGACATTATTCTAGCTTAGTTACGGCTAAGAGACTTGCTAGATATGGGCACCATCCTATTTTATTATGTGGTGGTGCTACTGGTTTAATAGGGGATCCTAGACCAACTGCTGAACGTGAGATTATTTCGAAAGAAAAATTAAATGAAAATTTAAATGGTATTAAATCACAAGTAAATAAGATATTTGATGGTAAAGCGGAAGTCGTTAATAATTATGATTGGTTTCAAGGATATGAATTTACTGATGTATTAAGAGATATTGGTAAGTATATTACTGTTAATTATATGCTTGATAAAGATATTATTAAACGTAGATTAGAGACGGGAATTACTTTCGCAGAATTTGCTTATATGTTAATACAAGGATATGATTTTTTATGGTTATATGAGAATAAGAATTGTATTATGCAAGTTGAGGGGTCTGATCAATGGGGAAATATTACAACAGGTATTGATTTAATTAAAAAGAAAATCGGTAAAGATGCTTATGCTTTTACAATGCCACTTGTTCTTGATAAATATGGTCATAAGTTTGGTAAGAGTGAAGGAAATGCTTTGTGGTTAGATGAATCTAAAACTTCTTCTTATGAGTTATATCAGTATTTAATAAATGTAGATGATGAGATGGTTATTGATTACTTGAAAATCTTTACTTTCTTAAGTGTTGATGAAATTAAAGAATTAGAAAAGAAAAATAAAGAACATCCTGAACTTCGAGAAGCTCATAAAGCTTTAGCACGAGAAATTATTACGGATTTACATGGAAAAGAAAGCTATTTGGAAGCTGTTAAAATTAGTGAAAGTCTATTTAGTGGAGATATTAAGAATTTTACAGAAAAAGAGATTCAAGATGCTTTTAAAGGATTAGATCCTTTTACAATTACGGAGGATTTAAATTTGGTTGATTTTCTTGTTCAAGCTAAAGTTTGCTCTAGTAAAAGAGAAGCACGAGAGTTTATTACGAATGGATCTATTAGTTTAAATGGTGAAAAAGTAACAGATCTTGATATGATTGTTACTAAAGATATTTGTATTGCTTCTAAATATATTGTTATCCGTCGTGGAAAGAAAAAATATTATATTGGTATTTACAAATAGAAAATGTTAATTTATTGACATTTTCTTTTTCTTTGTAGAAAAAAAGCTTTTCTTTTGATAAAATAAGGTTGGATAGGGGAAATCATATGAGTCGAAAAGTATTAAAACGTATAAAAATTATCACTGTGTGTTGTGTCCTTCTTTTATGTTTAGAACTTATATATGTAGGTTATGCTGTTTTTTTTCATAGAACGGAATCGCTGTATTTTGATGGTATTAATGCATTGGAGAAAAATGACCAATATTATGTAACCGTTGGTAGTAACAATGATAATACTCAGCATTATGAAAAAGCAAAGATTTCAATGTATAATCAAAAAAGAGAAAAGACTTTAGAAAGATTATATAATGTTGGATTTAATAGTTCCTTTTTTGGTGTTGGTTTTGATAATGATTCTGTGATTGCAGTTGGGAGCTATGAAAAGGATGAAGAAGAACATGAGGATTTAGTTCGCAGAGGTTTAATTGTAAAGTATGATTTTGATGGAAATATTATATTTGAAAAAGATTTTCAACTACTGGCGAATTCTAAGTTTACGAGTGTATTTATTACGGAAGATGGTTATTATGTAACAGGCCAAAGTGTATATAAGAATACACAAGTTGGTAGTGAGAATGGTGGGGCTATTCTTGTTAAATATAATAAAGATGGTAAGTTATTATGGTCTAAGACTTATGGTAGTAGTAAATCAGCCATCTTTAATGATTTATTAATTACCAATCATACTATATTCGCTGTTGGAACGGACGAAGATCATGTTGGAATTATATGTAAATATGATTTAGATGGTAATTTACTTTCATATAATGATTATAAGTATACAGATGATTTAGGATTTAGTGGTATTATCGCTGCTAATGATCGAATCTATATTAGTGGGGCTAATCGTGAAGTTGGAATGGTTACTAATGCAATGATTGTAGAATATGATTTTGACTGTGCTTATATCAAAGAAGTTGTTTATGAAAATAAGGGAACTATTCGATATAATAAGTTGATTATTGACGAGGATAATTATATTGTAGCGATTGGAAATTTATCTACTAGAAAAAACTCTCATAGTAAGACTGCGGATACTTTAAATTATGATGGTATTATTGGCAAATATGATTTAGATTTAAAAGAAATATCTGTTGTTACTTATGGAGAAGATCGTGATGATTTTTTTACAGATATTCAATTAGATAATGGTAATTATTTGGTGGTTGGATATTCTTCTTATGAAGATGGAAGTTATTTAAGTAAATATATTCATTATAGTGATGCATTAAAAGTATTGGGGGTTGATTCATGAAAATAACATTAGTTCGTCATGCTCAGACAGAAAGTAATTATGAAGGGCTTATTCAAGGAAGAAAGAATAATTTATTAAATGATACGGGGAGAAGAGATGCTCAAAAGTTGAGAAATAAAATGATTCATAATCATTACGATTATTGTTATATGTCTCCTCTTGTACGTTGCGTTGAAACTGCTATGATACTGATTGGTGATCGGGTTGAAATGATACCTGATGAGCGAATTATTGAGAGAGATTTAGGAGAGTTAGAGGGACATCCAAGAAAAGATTATAACACTTATCAGTATTGGGATTATGATTTAAATGATTCTAGTTTTGGTGTTGAACCAATCCAAGATATTTTTAAGAGATGTGATGAGTTTTTAAAATATATAAAAGAAAAACATCCAGATGAATCTATTTTGATTGTTACTCATAGTGCTCCTTATCGAGCTTTGCGAAATCTTATTTTGAATCGTCCTTTAAAAGGTAAAATGATGGATGGTTTTATAGATAATTGTCAGTTAGAGGAATATGATTATCAATAGGATATAAAAAAAGAATACAATTTGTATTCTTTTTAGTATGTAAATGTTTTGATAATTGGTTGAAAAGAAGAATCTTTTTTTCCTGAGTCTTTCCAAATTGCTTCTAATTTTACTGTATATTGTTTTCCTTTTTGAAATCTTTCTTTTTTATTATAAAGGACAGAATTTCTATTATATTCTAAAGTATAATTTTGAATATCTGTATTGGAAATTGTAATACTATATTGTCTTTTCTTTTTGGTAAAAGGTCGAAGACCTTTTACTCGAATTCTTATTTCTTCTTTATTATTTCCTTCTCTTTCTATTTTCATCTTTAAATTGTCATTATATTGTGGTCTAATTACAGCTAGTATTTCTTTTTCAGAATAACTAATTTGACCATTTGATTTTACTTCATTTCTTTTATTACCATCATAGGTATAGATTTTACCATTTTTGTATGAATGAAAGATTGCCGTATGATGTGGCTTTGTTCCACTACCAATTTGAAGAATGTCTCCTTCTTGAAGATCTTTAGGTCTCATTGTTCCTGCACTTTTGTATTTACTATTGAACCAAGAAGATCTTTTGTTTCCTGAAAAACGGAAGAATCTTCCTTGCTTACTGAAAAATCTTCGATATCCTTTTACTCCGTTTTGAGCAGGAAATAGTTCTTTTTTTACTCCTGCTTTTCTGGCGCTCCAGGCAGCAAATTCTGAACACCAGTTTCCAGTATCATTTCCATCAATTGCTTTTTCATTGTTTAATTCACTGTTGGCCCAAATATTTCCATAATAGGATAGTACTCTTAATTTGCCTCCAATTATTTTGATTTTTCCTTTATATCCATTTTGTGATTTTGCTACGACTAAAATGTCATGACCTTGTTCGCCTGTCATTTTTTCTAATGGTATTTTTTTGGGGCCAGAGACTATTTCTCTTGTTTTTCCATGATATCGAATGGAATAGTTTTTCGCACTTCCACTGATTGGTATTAATAATATGACAATTAATATTATTATTCTTTTTTTCATTCAATTCCCCCCTCTTGTGTGCTTATTATAACATGAAAGTCAAAAAAAATAAAACAATTGTTATTGTTTTATTTTTATTTGTTATAGAATTCAACGATTAATGCTTCATCGATATCTGCATTTAATTCATTTCTCTCTGGTAATCTAACATAAGTAGCTTCCATTTTTCCTTCATCATATGTGATAAAGTCAACTCTCTTTGATACTTTTGCAAGAGCATCAGCAACTACTTTTAAGTTTTTATGATCTTCTTTAATAGAAATTACATCTCCTGGTTTAACTCTGTAAGATGGAATATCTACTTTTTTACCATTAACTGTTACATGACCATGATTTACTAATTGTCTAGCTCCACGACGGGTTGAAGCAAATCCAATTCTGAATACTAAGTTATCTAATCTAGATTCTAGTAAGCGTAGAAAATTTGTACCTTGGATACCAGACATTTTAGCAGCTTCATTAAATGTTTTCTTGAATTGTCTTTCATTTACTCCATATAGGAAACGTACTTTTTGTTTCTCTTTTAATTGTGTTCCGTAGTCAGATAGTTTTCCTTTACGATCTTGACCATGTTGTCCAGGTCCATAAGGACGTCTAGCTAATTCTTTTCCTGTTTCACTAATAGAAAATCCTACATGACGAGCTTTTTTATAACTTGGTCCAGTATATCTTGCCATACTATTTTCTCCTTTCTGTGCTTATTACAAATCTTGAATAATTTAGTCATACTTTAGGGAGTCTTTCTTTCACGTAACAGCTTAGCTACTTTTTTTTGAAAAACACTTTAAAATATTCTAAATTTGCTGTTTCAAGGAATTTGCACTATTAATTATATGTTAAAAGTGTTGATATGTCAAGGGATTCTTTTGTTACATCAATTTTTTTAGAATATTTTCGGAAAATGTAGAAAAATATAAGGAAAATGTGATAAAATAAGTGTTAAGAATAGAGGTGAAGTTATGCAAGGACAAATTCTTATTATTGGGTCTGCTGTTGTTATTGCCTTAATTATTGTTATTGTGATACTTCATTTTATAAAAAAAGCGGAAATGAAATATTACCGCAATAAAGTTAAGAATTTGGAAGTTCAAAGAAACATGGTTGCCTCTACTCCTGTTTTGGTAGAATTATCAAAAGTTGAGCCAATTATAAAAAATGATAAGATGGAAGAAAAATATAATAAATGGCAAGAGAAATTCGATTTTATTCGAGACAAACGACTGGCTTTAATTGATGATATGCTAATTGATTTAGATATATATGTTGAAAAAAGAGACTATAAATCTTGTGGTTATCGTATTGCGAAAACAGAAATTGAAATTTATAAAGTAAGAGAAGCTGCAGAACATTTATTAGAAGAAATAAAAGATATAACATTAAGTGAAGAGAAGTATAGAGCGATTGTTATTAAATTAAAGGCAAAATATAGAAGTCTTAATAAAGAATTTCAAGATCATCGTGATTTATATGATTTTATGCAGGAAGCAGTGGAGATGCAGCTTGAAAATATTGAAAAGCGTTTTCTAGATTTTGAAACAGTAATGGAAGCTAATGAGTATAGTGAAGTTGTTCATATCTGTAAGGCATTGGATACGATGATTGATCATATGGAAATTATCATTAATGAGTTGCCGGATGTTTTATTAATGGCGAACCGGGTTATTCCAAATCGAATGAATGAAGTTCAAACGATTCATAAAGATATGGTTGATAAGGGCTTTGTTTTAGATTATTTAAATATTGATTATAATATTGAAGAGTCTAAAAAGAACATTGATAAGATTTTAGATCGAGCAAAAGTATTAAATTTAGAAGGTGCTATGTTTGATTTAAAAACGATGCTTGAGTATTATGATTCATTATTTGTAGATTTTGAAAAGGAACGTTTATCAAGAAAAGTATATGAAGAGACTAAGGAATCTTTTTCTAAGCGTTTGGAAAAGACTAATGTATTAGTAAAAGATGTATATGATCAATTAGATGACATTAAAAATATGTATGATTTGAACGATGATGATATTGAAGTAATTCATGAAGTGAATAAAACATTAATCGTTATCAATGATGATTATAGAAAGATGATTGCTAAAGACGAGTCTAAGTCTAGCCCTTATTCTCTATTACATGAAGAAGTTGATTCTTTGACGAATCGCCTTATGGCTATGGAAAATGATTTTGATATTGCTTTGAAATCTTTAGGTAATATGTATGAAGATGAGGTAAGAGCAAGAGAACAGTTAGAAGAAATTCAGAATTTCTTAAAAGTTTGTAAAAATGAAATGCGTTCTTATAAACTTCCTGTTATTACGGATAATTATTTTGTTCAATTAAATGAAGCAAATGAGGCTATTCAGGAAGTTATTAAAGAATTAGAAAGAAAACCAATTGTTATAAAGGTATTAAATACAAGAGTTGATACTGCTAGAGATTTAGTTTTGAAATTATATAATACTACGATGGATATGATTCGAACGGCTCAATTGACTGAAAAAACAATTGTGTATGTAAATCGATATCGTAGTAAATATGAAGAGGTTGATAAAGCCTTGAATGATGCTGAAAAAGCATTTTACAAAGGAAGTTATAAGGAATCTTTAGATATTGCAATTAAGATTACTTCTGTTATTGATGATAATATTTATAGAAAGTTGATGAGTATTTATGAAAAATAATTATGGATTTGGTCGTTTTGAAGTTTTAACAGTTATTGTTTTACTGTTAGCTATTTTTGCCTATTTGGCTTATTCTGTTTTAGGAGGAACTTCTCCTCGTAAAATTGATGCAATGAAAGACAGTGCCATCAGTTTTTCAAAGGCGGTTACTGTTAATAATTCATCTTTTCACAATACAGAGAATGTATATTTACAGGAAGTTATTGATGAAAAATTAATAAAGGAGATTAAGAGTCCTGTTAGTATGGGAAATTGTTCTTCTTCAGAATCAGTTGTTCAATTAATAGGTGGAATGCCTTATGTAACTTTGAAATGTGGAAAAATATTAATTGAAAAAGCTAATTTTGATTCTAAAGAGGTTCCAACATATGAAGTATCGGATTGGTCTTTAAGAAAACCTGGAACTTCATCTGTTGAAGAGAAGACATTATATAATTGTAAAGAAAATGGAAAAGAATTATTCCCTAATTATTACGATGAATTATATTTTATTTATGAGATTAATAAGAAGTATGGTACGGATTATTATTATGCTTCTAATATTGAGAATGAATGTGAATTAGTTAGTGAGACATTTTATCGTACAAAGAAAAAACTTGATTCTTAAAAAACAACATTTTGTTGTTTTTTTTAACTGATATATGCTAAAATATGCGTGGTGATTAACTATGGAAAAAGTTATATTAATTAAATATGGAGAATTATCTACTAAAAAAGGAAATCGTAATTATTTTATTCATACTCTTTATAAAAATATTCAGAATAAATTACGAGATTATGATGTTAAAATTCATCAAGATCGTGCTCGTATGTATATTGAATTTTTGGAGAAAGATTTAGATTCTATCATCTCTATAATCAATTGTATTTTTGGTATTCATACGTATCATATAGCAACGATTGTAGATACGGATGATAAAAAGATTCAATCCACATTATTAGATGTTGTTTCTAAAGAAAAATTTTCAACTTTTAAAATAGAAACAAAAAGAAGTGATAAGTCATTTCCTATTCATAGTCAAGAATATAATTCTGTATTAGGAGGGTTACTTCTTAAAAACATTCCTCATATTTCAGTAGATGTCCATCAACCAGATTTATGGATTAAAGTTGAGATTCGTGAGAAGGAAAGCTTTATTTATTATAAGACTTTTCAAGGTTGCGGAGGATATCCTGTTGGAACACAGTCTCGTGCGATGTTAATGTTATCTGGTGGAATTGATTCTCCAGTAGCAGGCTATTTGGCTATGAAGAGGGGAATTGTCTTGGATGCTATTTATTTTGAGGCATTACCACATACAAGTATGGAAGCTAGAAATAAAGTGATACAATTATCGAAAAAGCTTTCTAGATATTCAGATTCTATTCATTTACATATTGTGAATTTTACACCGATTCAAGAAGCTATTTATAAGAATTGTCGTGAAGATTATTGTATTACTATTATGCGAAGAATGATGATTCGGATTGCTGAGAGAATTGCTAAATCTCATGGCGCTTTAGCAATTGTAAATGGAGAGAGTATTGGACAGGTTGCTAGTCAAACCATTACTAGTATGGCTGTTATTAATCAAGTAACGAATATGCCAATTATACGTCCTGTGGCTTGCTTTGATAAACTAGAAATAATGGATATTGCTCGTAGAATTGATACATATAATATTAGTATTATTCCTTTTGAAGATTGTTGTACTGTCTTTGTTCCTCGTCACCCAGTTATTAATCCTAAATTGGAGACTGCTATAGAGGAAGAGAATACATTTGACTTTGAACCAATGATAGAGGAAGCTAGTCAATCTTTTACAACGATTGTTGTTACAGATGAGGATGCAAACGAATTTTTTGATTTATTATAATAAGAAAGGATGATTCCTTTTTTTTCATTATTCTCTCTATTGAATTATTTTCTTTTGTTTGATAATATAGGGATATATTTATGTAAGGAGGAAATTCTATATGAAATTTTTATGTGTAAATGCAGGTAGTAGTTCTTTAAAATTTCAGTTATTTGAAATGCCTGAAGAAAAAGTATTAATTAGTGGATATATTGAAAAAATAGGACTAGAAGATAGTTTTTGGACGACTAAAATTAATGGTGAAAAAATTAAAGGAGCAAAATACCTAAAAAATCATAGCGAAGCTGTTCAAGTTTTAATTGATGAATTATTAGAAAATAAAGTGGTTCAATCTTTGGATGAGATTAAGGGTGTAGGGCATAGAGTATTACATGGTGGTGAGAAGTATAGTGATTCCGTTTTAATTGATGACGAAGTCATTCAAAATATTAAAGATTTAACGAAATTAGGACCTCTTCATCATCCTGGAAATTTAGCAGGTATTGAAGCTTTAAGAAAAGTATTACCTAATGTTCCTATGGTTGCGGTATATGATACTGCATTTCATCAAACAATGCCAAAAGAAAATTATATGTATCCAGTCCCTTACGAATGGTATTTAAAGTATGGTGTTCGTAAATATGGTTTCCATGGAACTAGTCATAAGTATATTACAACTGTTATGAAAGAAAAATTAGGTAAAGAAAATGTTAATTTAATTATTTGCCATATAGGTAGTGGTGCTAGTATTAGTGCTATTAAAGATGGAAAGTGTTTTGATACAACGATGGGTCTTACTCCATTAGATGGTTTAATGATGGGAACTCGTAGTGGCTCTATTGATCCTTCTATTCTAGAATATGTATGTAAGGAATCTGGTAATAGTGTTGGTGACATTACGAATGATTTAAATAAAAAGAGTGGTCTTTTAGGAATTGCTGGTTTTAGTGATAGTCGTGATGTTGAAGATGCTGCTGCTAGAGGTGATGAAAGAGCTATTTTAGCCTTAAATATGTATAATGATCGTGTTGCTAAATATATTGCAAATTATTATATTGAATTGGAAGGTAAAGTAGATGCTATTGTCTTTACAGCTGGAGTAGGAGAAAATGGTATAGAAGCTCGTGCTGATATCTTAAAACGTGTTGCTCCATTAGGAATTAAAGTTGATGCTAAAGCAAATGGAAAAATTGCTAGTTATAAAGAAGAACAAGAAGGAATTATTAGTTCTAAAACTTCTAAAGTTGCTGTATGGGTAGTTCCTACAAATGAAGAATTAATGATTATTAAAGATACTTATAAGCTTTGTCAGTAAGAATAATCCACATTTTTTGTGGATTATTTTTTGTTTACTTTCTTTTTCTAGAATGATATACTTTTATCATAGGATGTGTAGGTTATGGAGAAAAGAAGAGGGCCAAGTTTTATTGTTTTTGTAATTCTTTTTTTATTTTTATCAATTGGATACGCAATTCTATCTTCTAATTTAAATATGTCTGGTACTTCTACGATTCAGAGTTCAAGTTGGAATGTTCATTTTACAAATCTTCGTATCTCTAGTGGAAGCGTTGAGGCTACTATTCCAGCGGCTATTCAGTCTGATCAGCTGACGGTTCTATATAATGTAGCATTGAAAATACCAGGAGATTATTATGAGTTTTTAGTAGATGTTAAAAATGAAGGAAGTATTGATGCAATGGTTGAATCTGTAACTTCCACGATGAATAATAATCCTATAACAGAGTTACCTACATATTTAGATTACAGTGTTACTTATAGTAATGGTAATTCTATTTTGAAAAATCATTTATTAGAAGCAGGTTCAACAGAAACCTATAAAGTGAAAGTTATGATTAAGAGAGACTTAAATGCAAATCAACTTCCAACTTCTGCATCTTCTCTTAATTTTCAATTATCAGTTCAATATAAGCAAGCTGATTCAAATGCAGTAGCGGGAACTTAGTGAGGTGAATTATATGGAGCAAATATTATTAATGGCAGCTATTTTGCCGGTTATAGCATTAGGACATTTTATTTATAAGAAAGATGTAAACCACGAACCTACTAGCTTGTTAGCAAAAATCTTTGCTCTTGGTTTTTTTAGTGCTATTCCTATTATTATTATAGAATTATTTTTAAATAATTTTTTTCCTTCTGAACCTGAATATATTAATAGTTTTTTTACTGCTTTTGTTAATGTTTTTATAGGTGTTGCATTAATTGAAGAAGGTTTTAAATGGATTATTACGAAACTATTTGGTTATGATAATAAAGAATTTGATGAAATCTATGATATTATTGTTTATTCTGTTTTTTCATCTTTAGGATTTGCTTGTATTGAGAATATTTTATACACCTTTAACTATGGTTTAGGGAATGCCTTTATGAGGGCTATCCTATCCATTCCTGGTCATACTTGTTTTGGTGTTATTATGGGATATTTCTTTGCTCAAGCTAAGATCAGTAGTATTAATGGTAATAATAGTCATTATAGCAAAAATATGCTTTTGAGTATTTTAATGCCAACGATTGCTCATACACTTTATGATGCTATTATTGTTTATGCTACAGCAACGGATGATCTTTTAGCTTTAGGATTATTCTTTATATTTGATATTGCGATGGTTATTCTTTGCTTTACTACTGTTAATCGTATTTCTAAGATTCAGCAAAATGTAAATACCAATGTTGCTAATGGTGTTATTAAAAGTGATAATCAAGGACAGATTCATTATCAAGCACAGGAAGATGTTTCTCCTATTCATTTTTGTCCTGTCTGTGGTAAATCTGTAGAAGGGTTTAATTTTTGCCCATCTTGTGGATTTCGTGTTAAATAGCTCAAGTAATTTGAGCTTTTTTTTATTCTTTTCTTATAGTATAATATTAATGATAGATTTATAGAAAGAGGGACGATTATGAAAATTATTTCCATTAATGCAGGCAGTAGTTCTTTAAAATTTACATTGTTTAATATGGATGATGAATCCGTTATTGCTTCTGGTTTATTTGAACGAATTGGTATGGATGGTAGTATTTATTCTATTAAGTATAATGGAGAAAAAATATCAGAAGAAATCGCTATGGAAAGTCATACAATGGCTGTTCAAATATTATTAGATAAACTTAGTGCTCTTTCTATTATTCAATCTTTGGATGAAATAAAGGGTGTTGGTCATCGTATTGTTCAAGGAGTAGATCGCTATTTTGAGAGTGTATTGGTAACAGATAAAGTGATTCAAGATATTGATGAAATTAAAGATTTTGCTCCTCTACATAATCCGGGTGCTTTAAAGGGAATTTTAGCTTTCCGAGAAGTATTACCTGATGTTCCAATGGTTTGTGTGTTTGATACTGCATTTCATCAGACAATGGAGCCTGAAACTTATTTATATCCAATTCCATATCATTGGTATAGTGATTATGGTGTTCGTAAATATGGGTTCCATGGAACAAGTCATAAATATATTACTTCTTGTGTAAAAGATCTTTTGAATCGAGAGGATTTTAAATTAATTAGTTGTCATATCGGTAATGGTGGGAGTATTTGTGCTATTAAAAATATGAAGTGTGTAGATACTTCTATGGGTTTTACTCCATTAGCCGGTATTATGATGGGAACTCGTAGTGGTGATGTCGATCCTTCTATTATTCCTTATTTGATGGAAAAAGAGGGAAAGAATGCTAGTGAAATTTTGGATGATTTAAATAAGGCTAGTGGTGTTTTAGGTTTAAGTGAGTGTAGTAATGATTTACGTGATATTGTGAAAGCTTGTGAAGAAGGGAATGAAAAAGCTTTATTAGCGAAAAATAAATATGTTCGTAGAATTGTTGATTATATTGCTCAATATTATGTCTTATTAGGTGGTGTTGATATCATCGTATTTACTGCTGGTGTTGGAGAAAATAATGTGACGGTTCGTCGGGAAATATGTGAAAAATTGTCTTGCTTAGGAATAAAAATTGATTTAGATGCTAATAATGTTAGAGGAAAAGAAATCATGATTAGTTCTCCTGATTCTTCTATCCCTGTTTATGTGATTCCTACGGATGAAGAATTGATGATAGCTCGAGATACATTAAAATTTGTTAATAGATAGGGAAATGTTTATGTTTAATGAGATTATTCAAAAAATTAAAGAGTTTGATACAATTGTAATTGCGCGGCATATTGGTGTTGATCCAGATGCTTTATGTAGTCAACTTGCTTTGCGTGATTCTATTTTGTTAACTTACCCCAATAAAAGAGTTTTAGCCGTTGGAACTGGTAGTGCTAAATTTCTTTCATTTGGTCGTTTAGATAAAATCGAAAAAGTAGAAAATGCTTTATTAATTATTTGTGATACACCTGATCGAAAGAGAGTTGATTCTGTTAATATAGAAGATTATACTTATTCTATTAAAATTGATCATCATCCTTTTGTTGAAAAACTTTGCAATATTGAATATATTGAAGAGGAAATGTCTTCTACTTGTGAAATTATTATGAGATTGATTAAGGATACGGAATTACAATGTAATGAATCTATTGCTCAGTTACTATATATGGGTTTAGTATCTGATTCGAATCGTTTCTTATTTGATAGCTGTAATTCAGGTACTTTCCAAATCGTTTCTTATTACTTGGAAAATTATCCTTTTTCTCTTTCAAAGTCTTATGAAAAACTGTATTCTCGTCCATTACAAGAATTACGCTTAGAAGGTTATATTTCTTTGAATATGATTGTTACGGAAAATCATTTAGGTTATGTTGTTATTTCTGATGAAGTGATTAATCAATTTGGTGTTGATAGTGCTGCTGCTGGTAATATGATTAATAATTTTAATTATATTAAGGATGTGTTAGTATGGTGTACGATTACGGAAGATCAGAAGAATAGTCAATATCGTGTCTCTATTCGTTCTAGAGGACCAGAAATCAATCAAATCGCTGAGAGGCATCATGGTGGTGGACACAAGTATGCTTCTGGAGTTCGTACGAAATCTCTAGAAGCTGCACTTCAAGTGATTCATGATTTGGATTTAGAACTTGCATGTTATAATGAAAATAAGGAAGGGGATGTTGTTTGTGGAGATTCATGATGTGAATTTAGATATTATTGCTACTAGAAGAAGTCAGTATCCGGATGCTGGTAAACCTGAATTTTTGTTAGTTGGACGCAGTAATGTAGGGAAAAGTAGTTTCATTAATGCTGTTTTAGGTCGTAAAAATTTAGCTTATACTTCTTCTACACCTGGTAAAACCCAAACTCTTAATTTTTATAATGTGAATGATCGATTTTATTTAATTGATGTTCCTGGATATGGATATGCTACGGTTGATAAAAAAACACAAGCTAAGTTTGGAATGATGATTGAAGAGTATTTAGAGAAAAGAGAAACATTAAAAAGAGTCTTTTTATTGGTTGATTTTCGTCATAAACCGACGGAAGATGATTTATTAATGTATAACTTTTTAAAATATTATAATTTGCCAGTTACTGTTGTTGCTACAAAAGCAGATAAAGTAAGTGGAACTAAAAAACAAAAAAATTTAAAAGTAGTATTAGATACTATGGATCTTGTGGTTGGAGATGACTTAGTAGTCTTTTCTAGTGTTACTAAATTAGGGGTTAAAGATGTTCTTTCTAAGATAGAAAGTTTAATTTCTTAGTTGATTTTGAATGATAGTGTGATATTCTAGTGAGTAGGTGAAGAAAATGAGTAATCGCAAGAAGTTTTTTTTCATATTTTTATTTATACTGTTAGATATGTTTTTGCTAATCGGTTTTTTTGTTATCCGAGATGCTACTATGTTGAATGAGTTAAAAAAAGAAGTTAATAGTCTTTCCAAATTAGATGTTACTAAGGATCGATTTAATACTAAAATTCGAACAAAAGGACACTATGCTATTGTTGAAGGAGCTATTAAGGATTATTTAGATGATTATGCAGTTTCATTGCAGCAGGTTTTGTTGGTTATGAAAGACCCTGCTTTGACGAGTATTTTATCATATGATAATTATCAAAAAGATGGACCTGAATTTGTTGATTCTTTGGCATATCTAAAGAAGACGAGTGAAGAATTTAATGCTCAAATTAATTCGTTATTGGAGAAGTTAGACGAAGATAATATTTGTAGCTATATTAATGATAAAGAAAGTGACACTTATTATCGGCAATTATATGTTGATTTGATGATGAATGATTCTATGAAAAAAGATTTTAAAGAGACTCAAGAATTATTAAAGGAAACACAAACTAGAGTTAATCTTATTGTAAATACTAGTACGGATGTTTTGAATTATTTAGTCAATCAGAAAGAGTACTGGAAATTAGAAGATGGTGAGATTAAGTTTCAAAACGAAGGATTATATAATCAATATAATGCTTATATTGCAAAAATGAATCTAAATAAAAGTGAAAAATAGTCATAAAAAAAGATCTAGTTTTGTAGATCTTTTTATTTTGAATTTCTCATTTTATTTAAAGCTTTGCATTTTTTATTAAATTCATCAAGAGATATCAATCCATTTGCTAGTCTTTCTTGGAGCATTGCGAAGGATTTATCAGCCATTTCATTTCGATTGGTCACATCTGTATATTTTTTGGATTCCAAACTGTTACCAAAAGGTGCTCTTCTTTCTTGAACTTTACTTCCTTCTTCTAACACAGTATTAAATCTTGTTTCAAAATCTGAATGAAAACTAGGTTGTTGTTGGGAATTATTATTTTTTCCAATAATCATTTACTCATCTCCATTTCTATTTTTAAATTGTAATACGATAGGTGTTCCTGTAAAATCAAAATTTTCTCTAATTTTATTTTCTAAGTATCTTTCATAAGAAAAGTGAACAAGGCCTTTGTTATTGACACGAAATGTAAACTTAGGTGGTTTTATACCTGTTTGAGATGTAAAGTAGATTTTTAAACGTTTTCCTTTATATGATGGTGGAATATTTAATTGATATGCATCTTGAATCATATCATTTAAAATACTAGTTTTAATCTCTTTTTTGATATTTTCTTTCACTTTTATGATTTCCGGCATCAGAGTATGAATTCTTTTTTTGGTTAAGGCTGATAAATATACAATTGGTGCATAGGGAGCAAATTGAAATTCAGCTCTCATTTGTTTTTCAAAATCAGCCATTGTTATTTCTGAGACTGTGTCCCATTTATTTACAACAAAGATTAAACCTTTTCCTCTTTCAATTGCATAGCCGGCGATATGTTTATCATGTTCTTTTATTCCTTCTTCTGCATTAATTACGACTAAACAAATATCACTGCGATCGATGGCTTTTAAAGATCGAAATAGGCTATATTTTTCTACAGCTTCGAATACTTTTCCTTTTTTTCTCATTCCAGCAGTGTCAATCATAATAAATTCTTCATTATGATATTTTAATATTGAGTCTATAGAATCTCTTGTTGTTCCTGCTATATCGGAAACAACTACTCTTTCTTCGTTTAATAATGCATTCATTAAAGAACTTTTTCCTACATTTGGTCTTCCTATGATGGAGAACTTTATCCGTGTATCTTCTTCTTTATTGCCTTCTTTGAAATCCATTGTAATATTGTCCATTAATTCAATAAATCCTGTATTATGAATACTACTTATTGGTATATATGTATCAAATCCTAATTCGTAGAAGTCATAGATATTATCTTTGGCATCTTTAACATCTGTTTTATTAATAGCAACAATTACTTTTTTATCTGTTTTTCTAAGAATATCTCTTACAAGTAAATCATTTGCAGTTAACCCTTCTTTTCCATCAACCATAAAGACCACTACATCTGCTTCTTGAATGGCAATTTCTGCTTGCATTTTAATTTCATTATTAAAATCTAATTTAGTAGCATCAATTCCACCAGTGTCTATTAAGTAAAATCTTTTTTTATTATAACTAGCTTCTTGATAGATTCTGTCTCTGGTTACTCCAGGAAGGTCTTCAATAATGGAGACTTGTTTACCAATAATTTTGTTGAATAGTGTACTTTTTCCTACATTGGGTCTTCCTACTAATGCGACACTTGGTAATTTCATAGTATTCCCCTCCCATTCGCTTATCATTATATCATATTCCTATCTAGTTTCCAAATATCTGTATTATTATTTTTCCTGTACTCGTCTCTTAAAACGTGTTATAATTTTAATAGGATGGTGGTAGATGTGAAAAAAACAAAAGAAAAGGAATTGAAATGGTATAATAGTGGACATAAAATAACTAGTGCTGTGATTGCTGTCATATTATTAATTATTATATGTAGTCAGTCTTTTGCAAATGGTGAGTTTACTTTTGAATTATTCAGTAGTGTAATCAATCATAATAGTATTTATTTGTTTGCTTTAATTTATTTCATATTATTAAAGTTTTCTGTTGGAAAACGTTATTTTAATTATTTAAATGTATTTTTAGTGTTTATCTATTTTATTGTTATGGTGACTTCTGGATTAACAGTCTTTCAATCATTCTCATTAAATACTGTACTTAATTTTATTTTGAATTTTGTATTATTTATTTATCTAAGTCATACGTTGTTTAGAGATACTAGAATTTGGAAAGAATTTCATTTAGGAAAATCTCCTTTTAATGAATTAACGAATGATTGGATTTATTATGCTATTATTGTTTTAACAGTCTTTCTATTAGCCGTTAATCTTATCAGTACAGTTGTATTAAGAGGTGTTATTATTTCTTTATTGGATGCTGTTTATATGTTATTGTTTGGAAGATATATTTATTTGTATCGTGATTATTTAGATCATAAGCAATTAGATGCTTCTAATGAAGGTAATTTTGATGAGATTCGTGGGAAAGTACAAGAAGTTTTAGATAAAACGGAAATTGATGATAAAATTGTTGATGGTGTGAAAGATATGAAAGAAAAAATTGATACCTTCGTAGAAGAAAAGGAAATTGATAAAAAGATTGATTCTGTGAAGGAAAAAGTTTTTGATACATCATCTGCTATTAAGGATACCATTCAGGATACTCTTTCAACGAATGAAAAGAAAACAGTTAAAAAGAGTGATAAAAAATCAACTACTCGAAAAACTACTAAGAAAGGAGACGATAAGTAATGGATTTTTTTGATGAAATTAGTAAAGAAAAAGAAGATTTCCCTAAAGTACGTGCTGTTACTAAACAGATGAGGGGATATTCCCTTAATTTTTATCAGATATTTGCAATTGGTTTTTTCCTTATTTGTTTCTTTTTAGGTATTATTTTTGGTAATTTATTTGCTACTTGTGAAACTAGTTCTTATTTTTATTCAGATGTTTGTTTAGTGTCAGAATTTAACTTTTCATTAATGATTGTTATATGGGTTGCTAGTTTGTTAGTATCTATGGCTATTTTTGCTGTAGGACATATAATTGCTTTGTTGACTGAAATTAATAAAAAACTTACGAAATTTCGTGATTAATTATTGCAATTTCTGTTAAAACATGATAATTTTAATTTGTAAGCATGATATATGCTTAATTTACATAGGGAGGTAAATAAATATGAAAAAAGTTGAATTAGTAGAAGCTGTAGCAACTGCTACTGGATTAACAAAAGCTGACTCTACTAGAGCTATTGATGCTACTTTTGCTGCAATTACAAAAGCATTAGCAAAGGGAGATAAAGTGCCTCTAGTTGGTTTCGGAACTTTTGGAGTATCTAAGAGAGCTGCTCGTGAAGGTCGTAACCCAAGAACTGGTGAGACAGTTAAAATCTCTGCTAGAAAAGCTGTTACTTTCAAAGCTGGAAGCGCTCTAAAAGACGCTGTAAACTAATTTTGATAGTAGTAAAAAAAAGAACCTATTTTAGGTTCTTTTCTTTTTGATATGATATAATGTTATTAGGTGGTGATTACATGCTAGAGGTGGCTTTAAAATTATTAGAAGAAATTAATAGCCATTCTTATCAATCCTTTATTGTTGGTGGTTTCGTTCGAGATCATTTACTTGGGATTGAATCTAATGATATTGATATTACTACTAATGCTACCCCTAAGCAAATAAAAGAAATATTTGAAGATAGTTGTTTGCCGACAGAAGATTATGGATCTGTAACTGTAATCATGAAAGGTATTCGTTTTGAAATTACTACTTTTCGCCGTGAAATAGAATATGTTAATAATCGTAAACCAGTAGAAATTCAATATATTGATGATTTATATCAAGATTTATTACGAAGAGACTTTACAATTAATACGTTATGTATGGATGCTGGAGGGAATGTTTTAGATTATTTGAATGGTAAGAATGATTTAGATAATCATTTAATTCGTACTGTTGGTGATGCTTATGATAAATTTTCTGAAGATAGTTTGCGAATTTTGAGAGCAATTCGTTTTGCTACTATTTTGGATTTTTCTTTGGATGATGAAGTGAAAGAAGCAATTCAAAGAACAAAATATTTATTAAAGAATTTGTCTTATTATCGTAAAAAAAATGAATTAGAGAAAATTTTTACTAGTCCAAATTATAAAAAAGGTATAAAATTATTATTAGAATTGGGATTGGATAAAGAATTAGAAATATCAAATTTAGCTATGGTATTAGAATCTGAGACAATTAGTTTAATCGGTATATGGAGTATTCTTAATGTTACAGATAAATACCCATTTAATAAAAATGAATCTGAGTTAATTCATAATATTACGAAAGCAATCTCTCTTAATAATTTGGATCCTATGACTCTTTATGTATATGGATTATATGTTAATAGTGTTGCGGGAGAGATTAAAAAGAAGGATATTAAAGATATTACAGAAGCTTATAATGATTTAGTTATTAAGTCTAGAAATGAAATAGATATTGATTCCAATACGATTATGGATATTTTACATAGAAAACCTGGTCGTTATTTGAAAGATATTTATGATGATATTGAGAGAGAGATTTTATATCATCGATTAGAAAATCAAAGAGATATTATTTGCCAATATATTATAGAAAAATATAATTAGAAGGAGGATTCATATGAAGAAGGTAATAGGATTATTCCTTTTGTTAACTGTTTTTTTGTTTCCAAAGATTGCTTTTGCACAAGAATACGAGAAAAATGTGTTAATACCTGTTGATACGGTTGCTACTGTAGCAACGGATAAGTTTACTTATGGTGATTTTGTTTATAAGTCATCTGTGGATGAAAAAGGAAATGGTTTTATATCATTTGGATCTATTCAAAATAATACAATTAATAAAACTGCTGTCAGTATTAATCTTTTGTTGTTTGATACAAATCAAAAAAATATTGGTTTTTTAACGTATTGTACCGATAAAGATATTGAAAGTAATTATGCAGGTTTTAAACTTTTAGGAAAAGCAAATGCTCCTTTTTCTATCAATGTTACTTCTCGTTATTTTGTGGAAGGAAAAAGTCCTAAAGATGTAGCTTATATAGCTGTTATGGATGAAAATAAATATTGTCAGATCGGAGGATATGATAAATATAATGGTTTAACGATTGACCAAATTATTAACGGAAGAAGTCAGAGTTCTGGACATACAAACATTTTAAAAAAGTATGTAAATGATATATTAGAGACAGGTTTATTACCTATGATTCTTGCGGGAATTGCTGTGATAGCTGTTTACTTATTCTTTGGGTCTATTTTAAATGTTTTACATAGAAAGATGTATGCTAGAAAAACGATATTGGCTTATATTCCGATTGCTAATAATTATTTAACAGTTAAGATGGCATTTGGTCATATTGTTGCTAGGGTTTATATTGTGGCATTATTTGTTATTAGTGCTATATCAGCATTATTAAATCTTTATTTTTTATCTACTATTATAGGTTTTATTTTCGTAATTGCGTTTATTATAGTTCTTATTAAGATTTTTACAGGAAAATATGATTTGTTTTATTTTGAACCATCTATGGATGTTAATTCTTATGATGCTAGTAATTTGTCTGATTTAAGTGTATCTGGTAAAAAATCTAAAAAACGTAAAAAGGGTTCTTCCGATGAAGAGTCTGTGGATAATAGTTATATTAATAGAGATACTTCTTTATTAAATACTAGTCAATCATCATTAGATTCTTCTTTATTAGATGAGAGTTATAGTAATAATATTGGTGTGAATACTAATACTAATATGAATACTAATACTAATATGAATACTAATGCTAATGTTGATACTAGTACTGTTGAGAATAATACTAGTGGTTCTAATTATTTTAATCCAACAAATGTTTCTGGAAATACAAATAATGAAAATGAAGAGACGGATTTATCTAAGTTCTTTCAATAGATTCCGTTTTCTTTTTTTTAATTGTGATGTATGATAAGATATATATATTTATGGAGGTGGGGTTATGAAGAGTTCTAAAATAATGGATTTTTTTAAAGATGGTAATGTTGTAATTCCTATTTTCTTTCTTAAAAATTATTCTAAGTTAAACCTAGAATTAGATGAATTTATTTTTTTGATGTATTTATATAATTTAGGAGATAAAACATTATTAAATCCTCATCAATATAGTGAAAGTCTAAATTTAGACTTATCCGTTGTAATGGGATATATTGGTACATTAACCGATAAAGGATTTGTTCGTGTTGAGATATTAAAGAATGATAAAGGATTAATGGAAGAGTATCTTCTTTTAGATGGTTTTTTTGAAAAACTTACTTTAATTACTATTGGTGAAGTTAATCAAGAAAAAGAACAATCGGATTCTGATGTTTTTGAATTGATTGAAAAAGAGTTTGGCCGAACATTAGGACCTATTGAAATTGAGATTATTAAAGCTTGGTTAGAGAGTAATATGAGTGAGGAACTCATCAAAGAAGCTATTAAAGAGGCTGTTTTGAATGGGGTTTCTAGTTTACGTTATATTGATAAGATTCTGTATGAATGGAGTAAAGCAGGAATTAAGACAGTTGAAGATGTAGAAGCTATGCGTAAAAAGAGAAATAAAAAAGTTGAAAAAGAGGAAGATATCGATTTAGATATTGTAGATTGGAATTGGTTTGATGAAGACGAATAGGATTGCTGAGTATTTAGATGATCTTTTCCCTAATCCACAATGTGAACTTATTTATCATAATGATTATGAGTTGTTGATTGCGATTGTTTTAAGTGCTCAGTCAACGGATAAAAGAGTTAATCTGGTTACTCCTATCTTGTTTCAAAGATATTCTACCCTTGAAGAACTAAAAAATGCTGATTTAAAGGATTTAGAGAGTATTATCAGACCAGTTGGGTCTTTTCATAAAAAAGCGTCTTATATTAAGGATATTGCTGGTTTATTAGCGGATCAATTTCAGGGGATTGTTCCTAGGGATAGAGAGATTTTATTAACGTTTCCTGGTGTTGGGAGAAAAACGATAAATGTTTTTTTGAGTGAATATTATCAAGAACCAGCAATTGCTGTGGATACACATGTTGAACGAATTTCTAAAAGACTAGGTCTTGCTTTTAAAAAAGATAATGTTTTGCAGGTTGAACAAAAATTGATGAAAAAGTTTCCTAAAAATGAGTGGGGGAGAAGACATTTACAGTTGGTATTATTTGGGCGTTATTATTGTAAAGCTATTCGGCCTGAGTGTATGAACTGTAAGATTATGGATTTATGTCATGAAAAAAAGAAGAACCTTTAGAGTTCTTCTTTTGTTATGGTGTTGATTGATTGTTTTGATTATTTTGATTTGGTTCATTCGGATCATCAATTGGTTCTTCAGGTTCTTCAGGTTCCTCTGGTTTTGGTTTTTCTTTTGGCTGTTCATGTACATATACTGCTGGATCACTTTGAATATCATTATATGTTTTATAAGTTGCTATTACT
The DNA here is from genome assembly GCA_902782835.1 of uncultured Erysipelotrichaceae bacterium. Lineage (GTDB taxonomy): Bacteria > Bacillota_I > Bacilli_A > RF39 > UBA660 > UBA3789. The sequence continues at coordinate 22,615 of CACZOQ010000165.1, forward strand.
TTATAAGTACCATAGACACTACCAGATGGTGTGAAGGAGTATGATGTTTTATCTGTCCAAGTAATCAGAACATCATCTTTATATATATTATATCCAAATTTTCCATGTGCGTCGTTTCCAAGTTCTCCTGGCGAAACAGCTGACCATGAAATATTAACTTTTCCATTAGAGTCACTGACTTTTAAGTTTCCTGGAGCTGCTATTTTGTAATAAGTTAAATCGTATTCTGTTGGTTCTGTTCCTTTTTTAAAGAACTCGTAGACAGCAGGTCCTCCTGGAGATGCTAATTTAGCAGGTTTACTTCCTGGAGATACTGCTACTTTTGTTACTGTTGAAGGTGGGTTAAATGCTTCTCTTTCCCATTCCATTGCTCCTGCGGAAACAAGTGCATTAAATAGTCTATCTTTTTGTATTGTTGCAGGAACATTATGTAAGACATATCCTTCTGCGATTGATTCTCTTGTGAAATCGTCATATCCATACCACATTCCTATTGTTGTTTTTGTTGAATAACCTATTACCCATGAGTCACGGATTGCATCTCCTGGCATATTATAATCATTCATTGTGTTTTCATCAAAGTTTGTTGTTCCTGTTTTACATGCTACGTTTGCTGGTGTTCCTCCTGTTAATGCTACATCTTGTAAAACACTGGAAATCATGAAAGCGGTAGAATCTGACATTACTTGTTTTTTCTCTGATTTATGTTCTACAACTTCTCCTGTTTGACGATATACAAATTTTGCTACTGAATATGGTTCGTTATAATATCCACCGTTAGAGAATGCGGCATAGGCACCTGCCATGATGAGTGGAGATACTCCCGTGAATGCTCCAATTGAGTGAGCTTCATGTAGAGCTATTGTATCTTTTACATCTGTTTCATCTTGTTTATTGACACATCTATCATTTTCTCTATCATATTTATATCCACTTGCACATATTTCCGGTGTTATTCCTAAGTTTGTAACAAATGTTTTAATATCTTCATTTTTAACTGATTGGAAAGCTTTTAAGGCTGGAATGTTTCTTGATGCTGATAATGCTTTTCTTAAAGTTATTTGACCGTAGTATCCACCATCCCAGTTCTTTATAGATCTTCCATTTGAATATGTATAAGGTCCGTCTACAAATTGCTCGTAGGTTGACCAGTTGTTATATTCCATTCCTGGGCCATAATCAAATAATGGTTTTGCAGTACTACCTGGCTGTCTTCTTATTTGGGTGGCATAGTTTAATAATCTTGCACTACTATAGCTATTTCTACTTCCTACATTTCGTCCATTTCCAATTGCTAGAATTTTACCGGTATCTGATTCTAGAACAGCTACACCGCTTTGAACTCTATCATCGATCCAATTATAATTTTCTCCAGCTAAGACAGAATTTACGGCATTTTGTCTTGCTGGATCCAATGTTGTATATACTAATAATGGAGTTGTATATGGATCGATTCCATATTTGTCTTCTAATTCTTCTGCTACTGTATCAATAAATCCTTGGAATGGATTTTCATTTGATGCAATACTATTATTTGTTAATGATTCGACAGGAATATTATTGGCTATTTGTTCTTCTTCTTTGGTAATATAGCCAGCTCTTCTCATCAAATATAATACAGTACGTCTTCTATCGGCTGCGTTTTTCGGATTTACGGTTGGTCGATAGAAGTTAGGTGATTTAAACATTCCTGCTAAGATGGCTGCTTCACTTAAGTTTAATTCACTAACACTTTTTCCAAAATAAGCATTTGCTGCTTCTTCCACTCCATAGATATTTCCACCTAGGAAGTGGTTATTTACGTAGTATTCAATAATTTGTTCTTTAGAATAGTCTTTTTCTAGTCGGAATACAGATAAGTAAATATCTTCAAATTTACGAATGATTCCGGCAACACCTGATGTTTTTTGTCCATATTTATCTGTAAAACTATTTTTAACTACTTGCATGGAAAGAGTAGAAGCTCCTCCGGCGCCAGATCCTTTTGTTAGTTGTCCAATGGTTGCTTTTACAAATCTTGGAGCATCTAATCCATTATGTTGGAAGAATCTGGAATCTTCTGTTGCAATAATAGCATCTACTAATACTTCAGGTAATTCATCATAGGTTACTTTTTCTCTTTTTTCAGAACCTAATTTGGCAATTTCATTACCATCTTTATCATAGATTCTAGATATTTCTAATGTATTTAATTTTGCTTTATCATATTTAGGATCTGCTTTTGATTTAATGTACATTACAAATCCACTAAATGCTATTAAAACAGATATTCCAATCAGTAATATAAATATTAAAACGATTCTTATTAGTTTTTTCCTCTTTTTCCCTTTTCTAGTAAATATATATATAATACCTAATAAGAAGAATAATACTAGTCCTACTGCAGCTGTGATTAATTTTCCTAATTTATAATAGCAAACTAAAAGTATTGCTACTACGGCTAGTAAGATAGCTATTTTAATATTTAAACCTAGATTTTTTTTCACTTTTATTCTTGTTTTAATCTTTTTATTCGTAGTCGTTTTTTCTTTTTTTACTGGTTTTCTTCTTTTTATTACTTTTTTTTGCATTTATATACCTCCAATGACTTCATCAATTAATTTTAAATAATCTATTCTAGCTGGATAGCCATCTTTTATGAGATAAGCTTTTTCTTTGAAAAAATTGATGGGAATTGATTTTCTATCGTTTTTTTCTAGAAATTCTAAGAAGTCTTTGGCCATGACTAAGTATGTTTCATTTCTAGTAGTAAATCTTATTATTAAGAAAGCAATTCCATTGTGTCTATTTATATTATTGATATGATTAATTTGATGTGGATGAATATTGTCTAAAGCAAAGGCTGTTTTACTAGCCGTTTCTTTTGCTTCAAAATCAATATATTTTCCTTTATATAAACCGTTATAGTCTGTAGTAGATGGAATGGTAAAGAAAGCTTCTTTAATGACTGTTTTATCACGAGAAGGATAATCAACTTTTGTTATCTTGATGGGAGTTGGTTTTTTGTATATGTAAGCTTTATCTATTTCTCGATAATATTCATTTGTGATATTTAAATCAGCTTCTAAAGTCATACCTCTATTTTTATGACTGATATTATTGGTAATTTGACGGTTCTTGTTATCTTTTTTGATACCATTTGGATAATTCATCTCATCACCTATGATTCATTATACTATAAACTTTCTTTTTTTTCCATAGATTTTTCTTTGTATTTTTATGAAAAAAAATAATCTCTTATTCTTGAAAGAATGGGTAAATAATTGACAAAAATGTTAAGAAATGACATAATACTAATATAAGGGATTGGTGATAAAATGTATCAAAATAAAATTAAACTAACGCCTCAAGATATCCTTGAAAAGAATTTTAAAATTGATACGAGAGGATATCGTTTAAAAGAAGTAGACCAATTTTTGGATGATATTATTGGTGATTATGAACAATTTCTAGAGATTATTAATAGTTTAGAAAAAGAAAAAGCAGATTTATTAACAGAGATTATGAATCTAAAACAGGAACTACGTAACTCTAAGTTGAATATGGAAGTGGCATCTAATAGTCGTTCTAGTGGAGAAGTTACGAATATTGATATCATGCGAAGACTTTCTCAATTAGAGAAGATGGTTTATGGTTCTAGAAATAGTGAATTAAATGAAGATAGTGAGTAAATAATAATAGATAGACAAACGCTGGAGATCTTGAGTCTCTTGAGGAAAGTCCATGCTCGCACAGTCTGCGATGGCTGTAGTGTTCGTGCCTAGGGAAAAAATAACCTAGGGTAGTTATGCTAACGGCGGAGATATTCCTAAGTCTTTGGATATGGAATTATCCATAAAGTGCCACAGTGACGATACTTTTCGAAAGGAAAGAGTGAAACGTGGTAAACCCCGCGAGCGAGAAACCCAAATTTGGTAGGGGAGTCTTAATGAAGGAATTGAACGGATTTAAGGACTGAGAAATCAGTAGATAGATGTTTGTCACCTGAAAAGGTACAGAACATGGCTTATTTGTATTATTATTGTTGAATAATGAGGTGTTGTATGAAGGAGTTAGGAGATTATTTAAAGCAAACTAGAATTAGTAACGGCGTTAGTATTACCGAAGCTTGTGAAGATCTTGAGTTTTCAACATCTCAGCTTGAAAATATAGAAAGTGGTAATGTTAGAGCTTTTAAAGATGTATATGAATTGAAAGATTCCATTAAATTATATGCTAAATATTTAGGATTAGATTCTGATAAAGTAGTAGATGAATTTAATAACTTTTTATTTCAACATACTTCTAAGATATCTTTAGAAGATATTGTAGCTGCTCAAAAGAGAAAAGAAGAGGAAGAACGAAAAGTAAAGTCCCCTTATACAAAAGAATATAAGGAAAGAATTAATTATGTTCCTTTTATTTGTGTGGGAGTTGGAGTTTTAGTGTTTATTATTGTTCTATATATTATCATTAGTAATATGAATAGAGCACCAAAGAGAATAGATGAACTAAAAGGGTATGTATGTGAGGAGTGTATTTATGAATTTACCAAATAAAATTACTGTTGCGCGTCTTTTTTTGACACTTATTATTATATTATTATTATGTTTGCCTTTTTCTTATTTTGGTATTCATTTCCCAAAGTATGATATTAATGGAGTAACTGTTGTTTTAAATTATATTATTGCAGGATTTATTTTTATTATTGCTAGTTTAACAGATTTCTTAGATGGTTATATTGCTCGTAAATATAATTTAGTAACTGATACTGGTAAAATATTAGATGCGATTGCTGATAAAGTATTGGTAAATCCAATCTTAATCTTGTTAGCTTGTAATGGTTTTATTCCAGTTATTATTCCAGTTATTTATGTAACTAGAGATATTGTTGTCGATGCGATTAAGATGCAAGCAGCTAGTAAGGGAAAAGTAGTAGCAGCTATTAAATCAGGTAAATGGAAAACGGCAACTATGATGGTTGGACTTGTATTAGTATTTTTCTATAATATTCCATTTGAATTTATTAATATTCGAGTTGATTTGTTTTTATTATTCTTTGCTTGTATTATGTCTGTTATCAGTGCTGTGGAATATTATCATTTGAATAAAGATTTAATTTTTTCAAAAAGTGAAAATGCTTAATTCAGTAATTTATATTGATTAAAAGTCTTTTTTGATAAAAGACTTTTTTATTTTTGAAAATAAAAAACGTACCAAATATACAAAACATTTGTTCGAAAAAGTATTGCAATTTTAAAAATTGTATTATACAATGATATTGTAAGTTATTTACGAGGAGGAAAAATAATGGCAGTAAGTAAAGAGGTTTCTAAAGATAAAGATAAAGCTTTAGAACAAGTATTAAACGATATAGAGAAACAATTTGGTAAAGGTTCTATTATGAAATTAGGAGACAATAAACATTTAAAGGTTGATGTTGTTTCCAGTGGTATTTTATCTTTGGATATCGCTTTAGGTGTTGGTGGTTATCCTAAGGGTAGAATTATTGAAATTTATGGCCCTGAATCTAGTGGTAAAACTACTTTTGCATTACAGGCAATTGCAGAACATCAAAAATTAGGAGGCAGAGCTGCTTTTATTGATGCTGAACATGCTTTGGATCCCATTTATGCAGAGAGATTGGGTGTTAATATTGATGAGTTATTATTATCTCAACCTGATACTGGTGAGCAAGCATTAGAGATTTGTGATGCATTGGTTCGTAGTGAAGCAATTAGTATTATTGTTATTGATTCGGTTGCTGCTTTGGTTCCACAAGCAGAAATTGATGGTGAAATGGGAGATTCTCATGTTGGACTTCAAGCTAGATTGATGTCTCAAGCATTAAGAAAATTAAATGGAACTATTAGTAAGACCAATACTACAGTTATCTTTATTAATCAATTGCGTGAAAAAGTTGGTGTTATGTTCGGAAATCCGGAAACAACGACTGGTGGAAGAGCCTTAAAGTTTTATTCAAGTGTCCGTCTTGAAATTCGTAGAAGTGAACAACTAAAAATGGGAGATGGCGTTGTTGGGAATAAGACAACGGTTAAGGTTGTTAAAAATAAAGTAGCTCCTCCATTTAAATCTTGTGTTGTTGATATTATGTACGGTGAAGGTGTTTCTCGTGAAGGAGAAGTTATTGATTTAGCAAGCGATGCTAATATTGTTGAAAAAACAGGTGCATGGTACTCCTATAAAGGTGAAAAACTTGGTCAAGGAAAAGAAAATGTTAAATTACTTTTAAAGGATAATCCTGATTTATGCAAGGAGCTTGAACAAAAAGTTAGAGAGTACTATGATGTTGCTAGTACAGATACAAAAGAGAAGTCAGAATAGGCTTCTTTTTTATGGTATTCATACTTTTGTTTTTCTTGACATCAACTTAAAATATAACTAAAATAGAAGTAGATTAGATGTAAATCTTAATCTAGATGGAGGATTTATATGGGTAATATAGGAATCTCCATTTTACTTGTTGTAATTGGCCTAGTTGTAGGCTTTGGAGTATCTTTTTTAATTAATTATCTTCGTGGGAATTTGATTTCTAAGAAATCAGAGGCTATGATTCGTCAAGCTCAAAAAGAAATTGAAAAATTAAAAAGAGATGCTGCTATTGAGCAAAAAGAAGAAGCTCATAAAGTTAAGATGGATTTAGATAAGGAAATTCGTGAAAAGAAAGATGAGCTTAAGGAAAGTGAAAAAAGATTATTGCAACGTGAGGCTAGCATTGATAAACGTGATGAAATGTATCAGAAACGTGAAACTGCGTTAGATGAACGTGAAAATAAGCTATCAGAAAAACAAGAAGAAATTCAAAATGAAAAAAGTAAAGTGGAGGAAATAAAAAAAGAACAATTAGATTTACTTGAGAAGATATCCGGATTTAATAAAGACAAGGCTCGTGAACTTGTAATGAGCAAAGTGAAAGAGAGTATGTCTAAAGAAATATCTGAGTATATCCGTGAAGCAGAAAATGAAGCAAGATTAGAGGCAGATAAACAAGCTAGGGAGTTAATAGTGGCTTCTATGCAAAAATATGCAGCTGATATTGCAAGTGATCAGACTGTTACTGTAGTTGATTTACCAAATGATGAAATGAAAGGTAGAATCATTGGTCGTGAAGGAAGAAATATTCGTACGATAGAAGCGATTACAGGTGTTGATTTAATCATTGATGATACACCTGAAGCAGTAGTCTTATCCAGTTTTGATCCATTAAGACGTGAAATTGCACGTGTTACTTTGGAAAGTTTAATTAAAGATGGTAGAATTCATCCAACTCGTATTGAAGAATTATATGATAAAACATGTAAAGATATGAAACAGAAAATTGTTCAATACGGACAAGATGTAACTTTTGAATTAGGGCTTACTAAATTTGATCCCGAATTAATCGAAACGATAGGTAAGTTACATTTTAGAACTAGTTTTGGACAAAATGCACTTCAACATTCTAAAGAAGTTGCTGAATTATCTGGTATTCTTGCTGGCGAATTGGGTGAGAATGTTACGTTAGCTAAAAGAGCTGGATTATTGCATGATATTGGAAAAGCTGTTGATCATGAAGTTGAGGGAAGTCATGTAGATATTGGTGTTGATATTGCTAAAAAACACAAGGAAAATGAAGTTGTTATTAATGCTATTGCATCTCATCATGGTGATACACCAGCTACTTCTGTTATTTCCGTTATTGTAGCAATTGCTGATGCATTATCTGCATCTCGTCCTGGAGCTAGAAATGATTCGTTAGAAAATTATATTCAACGTTTATCTCAATTAGAAGAAATTGGTAATGAGATAAAAGGTGTTGATAAGACATATGCTGTTCAAGCTGGTCGTGAATTACGTGTTGTTGTAAAACCAGAAGAAGTAGATGATTTAGAGGCACATCGTATTGCTCGTGAAGTAAAAGAAAAAATTGAAAGTAATATGAAATATCCAGGAACAATCAAGATTACAGTTGTTCGTGAAACTAGAGCAGTAGAAGAAGCTAAATAGCTTCTTTTTTTTGGATAAAAAAGAAAAACTATCGAATCATAGTATAGATTATTATGGTTAAAAGGAGAGAAATATGAATTTATCTAATCAATTATTTTTATTTTGGAAGATTGGGAAAAAAGTGTATGAGGATCAAAATTGTTATTATAATGTTATTCAAAAATATTCAGAGTATTATTCTTACTATTTTGGAAATAGTTCTTTATTTACTCGAGAAAGAATTCATTTAATGAAACGTTTTTATATGAATTATCCTATTTATGCTTATCAATTTAATTCTTTTTCTTGGGATCAAGTACAGATTTTATTACAAATTACCAATAAAAAAGAAAGACAGTTTTATTTTCATCTTTCTCTATTATTTCAATGTGATTTGAAGGGAACATTAGAATTTATTCATAATCGTTATTATTACAGAATATAAAAAAGCGATAAAATTATCGCTTTATGTCTAATATGATAGGAAGAATGATTGGTTTTCTACCTGTTAAATTATTAATGAATGGATATAAGTTTTCTGTTATGTTTCCTTTCATTATTGCAAAAGTAGCTTTTGGATTTTCTAGATCTGCTGTTATGATTTGCTCGGCTTTGTTTTCTATCTTATGAATTAGTTCTTCATTTTCATTTACTAAGATAAAGCCTCTTGTTGTGATATTTGGTTTGATTAATAATTCACGCTTTTTCATATCTACATTTACGATTACTACTAGAATCCCATCATTTGCCATTATTTTTCTATCTTTTATAACAGCTCCACCAATTTCTCCAATACGATTTCCATCTACATAAATGTCAGCACCTGGTTTACTTTCTCCACGAGTTACAATATGATCTTTTAATGATAAGGTGTCTCCATTCTTTAAAATAAATGTATTTTCTTTTGGAATCCCACAATTGATTCCGATATTTGCTTGTTTTTTAAGCATACGGTAATCTCCATGGAATGGCATTAAATATTTTGGTTTGATTAAGCGAATCATTAGTTTTATTTCTTCTTCATTTGCATGTCCAGAAGTATGTAAGTCTTGTAACACATTATTCGTATAGACTTTTACGCCTTTTAGATACAATTTATTAATCGTTTTTGAAATACTTAAAGCATTTCCTGGAATGGCAGAAGATGAGAAAATGACTACATCATCTGGTCTTAATTTTATTTGTTTATGAGTTCCATTTGAAATTCTGGATAAGGCTGCTAGAGGTTCCCCTTGACTACCAGTACATAGAATTGTTACCTCATTAGGTTTTAGATTATTTGCTTCTTCTGGTGTTACTAATAATTCTTTATGGTCAATGTATCCTCCATTTAAAGATATGTTAATATTATTTTCCATACTGCTACCAAATATACAGATTTTTCTATTATATTTAAAGCATGTTTCAAAT
>CACZOQ010000166.1 GCA_902782835.1 uncultured Erysipelotrichaceae bacterium
ATGAAAAAGAATCATTTTTTTCATTTAATGTAAAATCTAAATCTTCTGAATATCTATTTAATCCATAAAAAATTCTTAAAGCAGTTCCGCCATAAAAAGATGCTTTCTTAAAAAAATCAGCTCTGCTTAATCCTATTAAGACAATTGACTGTAGTATTTCTCTCAAAGCGGCTTTATTCTCATTCAATGTTTTTGGTTTAAATAAATTAATCATTTCATTGATTGTTGACATTTCTTTCAATCTCCCTAATATATTTATTTAAAGTTAATAAGGTATTTGAATGATATAATGTAGATATTTTTTTTATAAATCCTAAATCTAAATTATTAAACATTTCTTCATCTATTCTTAAATCCTCAAACAATAATATTTTTAAATCAGCAATGCTTCTTACGGGATATTTTGAGTATAAAGTATCGCACAATGCTTTTTCAATTGATGCAATTTTATAAATTATACCTTCTTCATTTTTATTAAATCTGATACCTTCACTAAATACTTCATTTGGTATACTTCTATATTCAAATGTCTCTATACCTAATTTATATATTTTATTATTCTTTTTATTATATACAGCTGATGTATATATCGAAACAAATTCAGGTATTATTCCGTAATAACTTAGAGCATACTCAAAAGAAATGTATGATGGCTCATAGCATACATTAGCAATTATAGGAGCGTCAATTTTTAAATTATTTGTATATAAGCCTCTTTTAATTCTAATAAGGTTACCTTTTTTAGTTTCTAAGCTTATTTTTTGGTTTATATTTGAATAATCTTTAAACAATAAATTCAATGCGTTATTATCATATATCATTGTCAATTCACCACCGTTAATATTATTATATAAGATTTATTGTGAAAAAAAAAAAAAAAATGCGTTTTAATATCATACTTGTCTGTGTTTTTTAACTAATTTAAAAATCTTCTTGAAAATTGTAATACCATCTCAGCGTTAGTGCAGTTAATATAAGCGCTGATAGAAGCCCCATTTTAAGGGCGTGTGACTATTGCAGTGCTTACAAAGACAGACTTTTTTATTAATTCACTAAATCATGTTGTCCATAATTAATAATTTAAAACAGTTTGTGAATTTAATTTATTTATCAAATACTATCGATTCAACTCTTCCATTTCCAACAATTTTTCTGCCCTCTCTTATTGTAAACAAAACTCCAGGAATAAGTTTTTCATACATATCAGGATTATATAATGAACGTATGATTGCCTTATCTTCTTTATCGAATTCTTTTAATTTCGAAGTTTCAAATTCAATTCCTAAATACTCGTTATCACCATTTATAACGATGTGGGGCCTGTATATTCCCGAATTTAAATCAGGAAATTCCTCCCTCTTTTTTGAATCAAATATGCATAAGATTTCATATCTAATACAAACTTTATCTGAATATATAACATTATTATTTTCGAAAGATACATTTTTATAATTTCTATAATAATGAATAAATTCTTCATCAATTTTATCGATTACATCTTTGTTTCCATTTGCTTCTTTTATCTTTTTTTCATATAAGGAGTCAATTTTATATCTAATAGTTTTAGAGTATGAAACCATATAATTAAATAATTTCTTATTTTTTATATTTATATCTTCGCAATGATTTTCAATTTTATATCTCATATTTTTTTCTTCAATATGTCGAGAAATATCTATATAAAATATTCTTATTACTTCTAAAACAATCGAAAATCCGATAGTAGAATACGCAACAATTAAAACAACTCTACCAATTTCAATTTTAAAAGATAATGCCAGTAACAGACCTAAAACAATTGTTTCTATATATGAAAGAAAAAATTCTGCTATCTCCCATATAGAAAACCTATGGAAATGCTTAGGCTTAAAATATATAAGACTCAAAATTCCTTGTTTTTTTACAAGAAAGTGGCTTTTATAATGCATTGAGTATTGTCTGTTTCCTATTAAACAAACATTGCATTGTAACCAGATAAAATTAGCGATTAATACATATAGTGTCATTGCTTGTTCTGTAGTCATTATGCCCTCTCCTTTCATATTTTATTGACAAAATATAAGTAGGCAATGTCACAATCCATATGCATTACTACTCATAGTTATTTTATAAATATGTTTTCTAATACAATAGTCTTGTAATCAAGATTTATTCGTTTTAATGCCGACAAACTTTATATTCCATTAGATGCTCAATAAACTCCAATTATCCAAGATAAGATGAAAATGCCTTGAAAATATGCCATTTTAACCCTATTTAGCTATTTTAGAATATTTCTTTATCAGCAAACAAACAGTTTCTACATGTGCTCACGGATGGGCAATTTTCGAAAATAATCCACATATTTTTGCGTTGAATCATTCCACTTTATCAATGATAAATCTTCTCAATTCTCGCTCTGCTTTTTTAAATATTATTCTTAATTTATTAATATAAACATTAGGTATTCTATACTTCATAGGAATTGGTTCTGTGGATGTACAACAACGAAACAAATAATTATACAAGCTTGTATATTCTTTTTCATTTCCTTCAAAATGCATGTTTTTAATACTTGAAATATCCATTAGCAAATTCCATTTATCTAAAACATCAGTATAATCAATTGGATTATTAATATTTGTCTCATCAAAATTATATGATATACCATTATCAATAACATTTTGAGAAGAAAAATAAGCAAGAAGTTTTTCTTTACTAGAATAAATTATGAATTTATGATTCTCATGATACAAAGTCGATTCTTCATTTTCAAACATTGTATAATAATTTGTTCCGTTATAAATAACATTGATAACTTCTAATTCCATACCTATCTCCTAATCATATTATCTTTTAGATCTTTTTTCTATTTTTTGACAAGTGAGCAAACAGTCTCAACATGTGGTGAATGCGATAATCTTACTTAATAGGGACTAGTAAACCTATTTAATTAATATATAGTTTTTTATTTATAAATACTCTATCAAAGAGTATATTAACTATTATTTATTTTCAAATTCTTCTAGTCTTTCAATATCTTCTTGTGAAACACTACTTCTTATAGATGATTCAATTCTTTTAACATCATCCATACCAATTGTTTGTTCACTACCTTTAGATAATGAATCTTTAATAGCACTCATTTTTAGTTTTTCACAAACTTCTTTTATATCAGCTCCATTAAAGCCTTCAGTTATTTTGGCTAAATAATCATAGTCTAAATCATCAGCAACTGGTAATTTAGCTAATTGTAGTTCAAATAGTTTCTTTCTTGATTCATAATCAGGTAAAGGTATATAAATCTTTTCATCAAATCTACCAGGTCTTAAGAATGCACTATCAATTGCCCATGGCTTGTTTGTTGCAGCAATAACCATTATTGTACAATCATTATTATTAGTTCCAACACCCTGC
>CACZOQ010000167.1 GCA_902782835.1 uncultured Erysipelotrichaceae bacterium
CTTTTAACTTTTTAACAACTTTAGCTTCTGTTGCGATTGCTGCATGATCCATTCCTGGTAACCATAATGTATCAAATCCTTGCATTCTTTTATATCGAATAATAACATCTTGAATGGCTGTATCGTAAGCATGTCCAATATGTAATTTACCTGTAACATTTGGAGGTGGAATTACCATACTATAATGCGTTTTAGTACTCATAGGGTCGGCAATGAAATATCCTTTTTCTTTCCATATTTTATATTTATCTTTTTCAACTTCTATGTGATTATATTTCTTTTCTAACATCTTCTTTTTCCTCTTTTCCTTCATTCAACATATTTCTTTTCGAATAAAAAAGTAATTCATCCAAAGGACGAATTACTCGTGGTACCACCTTAATTTCTATCAATTGATAGCTTCTTTAGATAACGGTTTCACCGGATTTTCTTAAAGTTATTTTCAGAAAATATGCTCCTCTGCTACCTTCCTTTATCTTTTTTGTTCATTTTCACCTACCATGAACTCTCTTTGAAAAAAAGATAAATTACTCCTCAGATTCACTGCATCTGTATGCTATTATAACTGTTTTTTCTTGTTTTATCAATCTTTTTGATTAATTCTTTTTAAATTTCCTAAATAGATTCTAGCATCATGGTCCATGTAGCCTCTAAAAAGTACTTTATAAATCTCTGTCTGATTAAATACACAAATGGTATCAGAACGAATTGTTCCTTCTGGATACATACAACCACAATAATCAAAGATTCTATCTGGAAAATCTGGTGTAGAAACAGCATACCCCGTAACCATTAGTTTTTTTCTCCCACCATTTAATAGAACAATACTTCCTAATGGTAAATAATCTTTTTCCATTATTGATCCTCCTTATTTTGATCGATTCCATAGAACTTACTCATGCTCTCTTTATCACGGATTGCTTGATATGCAACTTGATTAAACACATCTGAAACATCTTCATCACCATCGTCGTCATCATCATCACCATAATCTAAAGGTGCTTCTGTAGGATGATATTCTTCTACATAGATTTCATCACTCTTAGATGAGTATGATCTTTTTGGTTTTTTTGAGTCTACAATTACCGCTCCGATTGAACCTGCAATTCCAGCTGCTGCTATTCCTAAGCCAACGGGAACCGTATTGATTTCATTACTCGTCGTTACTTCTGGTTGTTCAACTGTAGTTGTACCAGTTCCTGGGGTTTCCGGTGGAATTCTTGTGATTGTACTTTCATTTTGAGGTGCTGTATAATTGGTTGATTGATTTGTATTCGTATCTGTTGGTGCTGGCATGGCAGCAATATTAATTTCACGATAGTCTGTTGATTGTTCTTCTGCTATGTTGGAAGTTGCCAAAGAAGTTACAGAAGAACCTGTTTGTCTTTGACGCCAAACTGCCATTTCTTTCTCCACTAAATCTTCTACATTCTGATTTGCAGAAGTTGCGGAAAAACGATTCCATAAACTTTGATACCATTCTTCTAAACTATTATATTCTTTTGGATAATTCGTAAGAGGATTATTAATCATAAAGTTTTTAACAGATTCATCCATATTATTTTTAAATGTTTCAGCATTTAAAGATAAATTAATACCTGGTCCTTTAGCAATTAAATCTTTCATATCTAGTTTTGCAGATGAATTTCCATAATAATCTGCAATAGACTCTAAATCTTGTTCTCTTAGTTTTTCACTACTACCATAATTATCAATTGTTTTTGTTAAAGATGCTTCTAATTCATAGACTTCTTTTTTTAATTCTACTAATTCTTCATTTAATAATGCCATTTTTTCTTTATAATTATTTAAACACTTGTTATGATAAAAATCTACATTTTTTAATATTTCTTCTAATTCTGTAAATGTATTAGGAAGACTATTGTTATTTAAACTTGTATTGATTGCATTCAATATATTTCGACTTTGAATTAATCTATTTATATCAATACAACATGTATATCCATTAGACATTTTTATACCTCCTATATTGAACTTGCAATCTCTAATCTTTCTTTTAATTTTTGAATTTTAGTATTGGTAGATGCGATAATATCATCTACCTCTTGTATTGTTATAAAAGTATTCTCTGTAGTTAGTCTTTCTTTTAACTGCACTGTATTTTTTAGTATTTGTTCTTCTTCAGCAATTTTATCTTTAATAGCTTCCTGTAATTGTTCTTTTTCTATTTGTTTTTGTTCTTCTGTTGTATTATATACATCTGTTTTAATATTATCTATTATACTTTTAATCTCATCTATATGATTCATAATATGAATAGCACTCTCGTTTGCAGGAGATGCCCCCATTAAATTAAGAGAAACATTGTCTAAGCCTCCCATTTGAATTTCTTGACTGATTCTTTCATATACATTTTGGTTCATATAATCATTATATTCTTGTATTTGATTATTCATATCTTCCATGATTTTATCTGGATTAATGATTTCTTCTTTATTGGTTTTCCAAGTAATCCAATCTACTTTTGACATATGACAACCTCCTATTATTCATTATTATTATATGAAATATTTCGCAAATAGTAAATACTTTGATAAAAAAAGAAGGTCTATGCTTGACCTTCTTCTGGTTTTTCTGTATTTTCTTCTTGCATCTTTTTTATTCCTTCGTTTAAAAGATTTGAAAGTTCTTTTTGAGAATCTGTTTCATATCCTTTAAAGCATACACGATCAATTTGATCATGATTGAATGCAAATAATTGGTCACTAGTTACCATACCTTCTGGATAAAAACATGCTCCATATTCGAATATTTTACCAGTAGCATCTACTTTTCCATTTTTGTCATATACATCTCCACTTGGCATAATGCAGTAGCTAGTAATCATCAATTCTCTTTTTCCGCCTTTTAAAAGAACAATAGTTCCAATTGGCAAGAATCTTTTGTTTTCGTTTTCCATTTTTTCCTCCCTTTCTATTGTAAGTTGGCTAGTTCGGCATTGCTTCTAGCTCCATATTTTTCCGGTTCTTCTTGTTGCTGATAACTATATTCGTCATCTGCATCTAATTCGTTTTCACCTTCTGTATATTCAATATCTATTGTGTCATCATCACTATAGTTATCATTTTCTGACCATTCTTCTGTATCGAAATCATCATCTTCTCCATTATCATTATTGTTCTTTCGATCCATATATGCTTTAGCACCAATTCCAGCTGCTGCTGCGGCACTTAAACCGGCTGCAATTGGAATGACTGCACTACCTGAACTTCCTGAAGTTGTTTTTTGAATTGGTGTTGATGAAGTCGGTATCTTTGTATATTTACTACCTTTGATAACATCATCAATTGATGTAGTAGTTTCTTCTATTAAATCCTCTAACTCTGGTTCTGTTTCAATACCATTTTCTGTATTAGATGAAACATATCCTCCAGATTCACTGTATCCACCACCTGCATGTTGATTTGTTGGTGTATATGTAACTGGTGTTGTTTCTTGGCTTGGTGGCGTTGTAACAACAGGCTCAGTTGTTGGAGTTGTTGTTGGTGTCGTCGTTGCTTGACTTGGTGGTGTAACAATTGTTTGCTCTGGAGCTGTTGTTGGTGCTGATGTTGGAGGTGTTGTTGTCTCTGTTTTTTTAACATCCGTTTTATCAACAGGATCTTCATTTTTACTTTTGTCTTTTTTATCTGAACTATCGTTAAATTGATCTTGAGCTGTTCCTGTATTTCTACCATTATTATTATTATTATCAGTATATCCACTGTAATTTCCACCAGTATTTCCACCTTCAGGATCTATTGGATCTTCTTCAGGTGGAATTGTTGGTTTTGTTTCTCCTGCTTTTATCACTTCAGGATCTTTTGGATTCGTAATTGTAGCATTTTGTACAACTTGGGATGTATCTTCAGGAGTAATTACGTTTCCGGAAGTAAGATTTCCTTGAACGTTAAACTGATCTCGAGCCTTTTGATTCATTCCTGAAGTTATATTTTGACTAATCTCTGTTGCGATACCACCTGGACTAACTAAAGCTTGTGCAGTCTGTACTGGATGAATTAATCCTTGCGCAGTACCTAAAGCAAGGTTATTTAATGCTATATCTTTGGCAGCGGTTCCAGCAGCAATCGTTCCACCAGAAAATGGTGATTTGATTAAATTAACAACACCAGATCCCAATTTTTCTCCGGACCGTGTAAAGATATCAGAATATCCTTGATAAGCTGACAATTTTGCTGATTGAGCTGTTGTGAGAGCATCCGTTGCAGTCGTTAAATTTCCTTGTGCAGCAGTTAAATTACTTTGAGCGGCTGTTTCAGCATCTTTTAATGATCTATATGCTCTTAATCTCTTATCTCCTGTATAAGCATTTTTAGCATTGGTTGCAGCATCTAAATCTGTTTGAGCTGTATCCACACCTGCTTGAGCGGCATCCACATCCCCTTTGGCACTTTTAACAGCTCTTGTTTTAGCCATTTTTTCACCAATTTTACCACCGACAAAGGCCATACCACCTTGAATACCGGCAGAAATCAAACCATCACTGGAAGCTGCTGAGTTAATATCTTTTCCTTTTAATATACCGGTTTCGGTACCTTGACCAAAACCTCCAACTGCAGCGGCTGCTGTTGCTCCCCAAGTAGAACTTGAAGCTGCTTTCAAAGCAAGTGTACCTAGTTTTGTAGTTCCCAAACCGACTGATTTTCCAATACCAGAGAAAACTCCACCAGCATGTAGGTAACCAACTGTCTTTCCTACTATTTTACAAGCACCTGCTGCGGCACTATCTTCAGTAATTGCAGACATCTTAGCTAAGTCACTATTGTAATATCCATTAAAGACATCATGTGACCATTCTTTTTTAACAAAATCTGTGGCCCAATTTTCTACAGCACTGCCTTTAGGAGCAACCCATCCAACAACAGATACTACTCCGTCTCCAATGTCTTCAGCTACAGATAATATTCCTTCTCCAACTTTGGCTCCTGCCATAGATACAGTTCCCAGGAATTTTTCCCATCCAGAACTTTTAGAGTATGTTTCAATCGCATCAGCTTTACTTTGTATTTGAGTTGCAATTCCACCAATAGTAGAACCTATTTCATCAAATAAAGGTTCATAATCCCCTATTGAAATTGCTCCAATATATTCTTCTACTCCATTTACAGCATTAAATTGATTTACTGCCTCTGTAAAAGCATCAAGAGAGCCTTGAACTTTCGTTGTAGCAATATCCTCTATTGTTGATACCACAGTAGCCACTTTGGAAAAATCAGCCATTAATTCAGATTCTTTTTTTGAGTCATGACCTGTCAACCATTCCATAAATCCCATAATTATCTCCTCCTCATCTTACGATGATGTTACACTCGTTACACCTTCATAATTTCTAACATTTTCTTCAGCAGCAGCGTTTAAATCCTGCTGAAATTTGTCATGAACCGTAACAGCATCATTATATTTTGGAGTTATAAAACCCATTACAGTCCCAGCAACGCCATCTAGTGCTGTACATGTTCCTTCAATGGCCCCAACCATGTTTGTTCCATCAGCAACAATTGCTGTAGCTGCATCTGTTGCAGTACTTGCTAAAGCTGAATTTAGTGTTTGCATTTCTTCTTTTAGAACGGATTCTATATTATCAATAGCAGATTGAACTTCCTCTGGGTTAATGTACGTATTGGCATCAATTGCTGTACAATAACATATTTTTTGGCCATCTTTATCATAACCGGTATAAGTTTTAGGTGTCTCCATATCATCACTCTCCCTTTTTTTGCAATCCATAGGAAAGAGAGAAAAACCATTTTCTCTTTTTCCTATACATTGCAGTACGCAATGTATTTTTATTAAACTTCTTCTTTGCTAAATCTATCTGCAGCATCTGCAGTAGCACGTAAGTTAGTTGCTGATGCATGCATATCAGCTAAAGCATCATCCATTGTATTTTTACGATATTTTTGTAGATTTGCGGTAATTTGTGCACCCCAGTCTGTTTGAATATCGTTATTAACTGCTTTATCTATTTTTGTTACTAATTCATCAAAAGCAGTATCTAGTGCAGAAACATAAGAATCGATTTGTGATGCTTCATCTTCAGTTTGAGCAACATTGATTTCTATTTCTTCTCCCATACTCATATTTCTTTCTCCTTCCTAATTATTATTCCATTCCAGCTTTAACTTCATCCATTAGGTTTACGAAGCCAGTTTCTTTGTCTTCCATATAAGCACCTGCTTCATTAACTTCTTTTTTTAATTGGTTAAAGTCTGCTTCTTTTTCTTCAAATTTTTTTTGAAGAGCTTCTTTTACTTGACCTCTTAAATTACTTGTTTCAATTGTGTTACTTAGTGATCTTAATTTTTGTTCAAATTCAACTTCTGCATCGTCAATATCTTTTCGTGCTTGATGAATTGCATCTTGTGTGATTCTCATTATGTCACCTCCTATATTATTTTTTAGAATATGTTATTCCTAATACCGAACCCATATCCTATGATTTCATTTTATATATTTTTTAAGGATTAATCAAGAGTTTTCCCATTTTTATATACATTTTTTTACACTTTGTTCTCTATTCATTTTTTTATCTATATTTCTTCTTTTCTTTTATCTGTATATTTTTATATCACTATCCATACTTTTTGGTATAATAGAATGGAATGGAGGTTTTTATGAAAAGTAAAGTAAACTTTCGAATTTTAATTCCTATTATTCTTTTATCAATTATCAGTATTATTACAATTTATAGTGCTTTAACATATACCTCTTCTTCATTAGGAAATCTTGCTTTGAAACAAGCCATTTGGTATTTAATTGGATGGATTTTAGTTGGAGTTTTATTTCGCTTAAAAAATGAATATTTATATCAGCATACTTGGTATTTATATATTATTGGAAACGTTTTACTTCTTCTTTTATTGTTCTTTGGTACTCCTATCAATAATAGTCGATGTTGGTTTACCATTCCTGGAATTGGTAGTTTTCAGCCAAGTGAATTTATGAAAATATTCATTATGCTATCTCTAGCTACTATGATTCATAATTTTCGAAGTGATTATGATTCTCCTACGATGAAAGATGAATTTTTATTTCTATTAAAGTCATTGGGGGTTGTTTTATTACCATCTATTTTAACTTTCTTACAACCAGACACAGGAGCTGTCTTAATTTATTTAATCATTTATGTTTCCATGATTTTTGCTAGTGGAATTCGATTGCGTTGGTTTGTTGGAGCTGGTACTTTATGTGCAGGTTTAGTTGGTGGTATTCTTTTTCTTTATTTCTTTCATGAAAATGTTTTTATTCAATTATTTGGTTCATCTATTTATTACCGATTAGAAAGAATATTTAATTGGAGTAATGGTTCAGGCTTACAGCTTGAAAATTCTTTAGCAGCTGTTGGTTCTGCTCACTTATATGGTCATGGTTATAACAAAACTCCTATCTATTTTCCTGAATCCTCTACTGACTTCATTTTTTCTGTTTTTGCTAGTAACTTTGGTTTTATTGGAGTTTTATTCTTACTAGGAATTATTTTATATTTTGATATTCAAATTCTTTTACTTACACGAAAAAAGATTGAGGATTCAGATCAATTTATTATTGCTGGAATCTTAGGAATGCTCATCTTTCAGCAAGTACAGAATATTGGTATGACGATTGGTTTACTTCCAATTATGGGAATTACTTTACCTTTTATTTCTTATGGTGGAAGTAGTCTTTTATCTTATATGTTATTAGTCGGAATTTTGATTAATATTTCTGTTAAAAAAAATAGAACTTATAAATACAAATAAAAAAGAACAATTGGTTGTTCTTTTTTATTGATTTAATACATCTTCATATATCTTTTTTAAAGATTTTCCAATCTTTTTTATGTCTCTTTCTTTTGCTACTTTATAAGCTTCTTCCCCTAAATCTGGTACTTTTTTTTGAATGATTTGTTTTATTTTTCTTTCAAATTCATCTAAATCTTTTGCTTTGTAAACATTCACTCCATCTTCTAGCCACTCTTCAAAAACTGGTATATCTCGTATTAATGCTGGTGTTTTACAAGCACAAGCTTCGATAATTGGTATTCCTTCTGTTTCTTCCCAAGTTGGAAAGACATATAAATCACATCCATTCATAGCTTCTACAATCACAGTCTGTTCTACATATCCTGCAAACAGAAGATTATCTAGTTTTGTATTCACTGCTTTCTTCACATTTTTTGTTGTAGCAGATAATGGACTATACCCAAACCAAATAAATTTGTATTCTGGTAAACGTTTTGCTAATTCTACAAAATCAATAATTCCTTTTCTTTCAATATATAATCCTACTCCAATGATAACTTTTTCATCATCTGTTAAATGATATCTATCACGGAATATTTTTCTCTTTTTGGAATCTCTTTTAAACTTATCTAGTTCAATACCATTTGAAAGTGCATATATTTTTTTTGTTATTCCGTACCCTTCTAATAGCCTTTTTGAATATGGGGTTGGGGTAATAATAACATCTCCTAAACTATAGCACCGTATTAACCATTTCTTAAAGGCAGGAGCTATTTGTTTTGAAAAAATAAAACCTTTTTTAAAATCTTCTTCTGTTGAATGAGCGTGATACACTATTTTCTTTCCTTTTTTCCTTGCTATTTTTGCTAAAGTAAAAGAATTAGGCCCATAGAAATTGATATGAACAATATCATAATCATCTTTGATATTTGTAGTATATTCAACCTTTTCATATTCTAGTGCCCGCATTTGATGTTTAATAGCTTTTCCTAAACCACTTTTAGCAAATAACTTTTCCCCTTCTGTATATAAAAGAACTTTCATGTCCTCATCTCCTGTGTTTATTATATCTTGAGCAAATGAAAAAGACAAGATTATTCCTGTCTTGCTCCACATTTCAAACAAAATGTATCTTGTATTTTACCTCCACATTTTATACAAAAGCTTGTTTTTTCTACGATCTTTTTATTTGCTTTCGCAATCTGCTTTAATTTTCGAATAGATATGATATAAAGCACTGTAATAAATCCAAAGAATACAATGATTAATAATTGATATCCAGACATTACACAAAAATCATATATTCCGTGTAATAAAGTTGGAATCAATATACTTAAATATAGATTATTTCTTTCTGCCGTACGATTCTTTTTATAATGAAATTGTTTTGCTAAACTTAAATAGTATCCCATAAAGATTGCATTACAAGTATGTCCAGGGATTGCTAATAAGGATCGTAAAAGTGCTGTGTAGAGAGTTCCTATATCATTTGTTGCAACACTATTTCCAAAAATAGAAATCAAATTTTCAAAAAAAGCAAACCCTAATGCTACAAAAACCGCATATACAATCACATCATATGTTTCATCAAATTCTTTATTATTATAGCCTATCACATATACCATGATCCATTTACAGCATTCTTCAATTAGTGCAACTCCTAAAAAAGCATATAAAAAAATAGAAAAGAAATTCATCTCTTTTATCGAAACGCTCATAAATGGTATGAAGTTTTTTAATAAATAGGAAATTCCTAATACTAAAAAGCAAGATATAATTCCTAAGAAAAATAGAATTAATAGTAGTTTTAATGGCTCTTTATTTTTATCTTTATTATAAACAAAAAGAAGAATTAGTAATGTTGGTACAATTGAAATAAATAGTAGTATACTGATTTGACTCATAAAACAATCTCCTTTTTGTTATAATTCTATCTTCTTTCTAGGAAATAATATCATTCCTGAAATCGCAATAATCCATAAAATCATAAATGGAATGGTTATATAAAACACTCCTGTTATTGCACTATCATAATCTCTCTTATTTACAATGATAACGGTTTTATCTTCTTCTCCCGTAACAAGTTCTATAGAATCTCTTTCCTTATCATCCATAACTGTTAACCATTTTTCTCCACTCATTTTCGTAATGGTATAATGAGTTCCTTTTGGAATTTCTCGAAATCCTTTTTCATTATATCCTATGGTTAGGCTTTGTTGATCTTTTAGATAAACAATGACAAAGTTTTCTTCTGTATTATTAGAAATGATATATTCTTTTTTTGTTTCTATTTTTTGATTATCAAATATAATAGTTGGATCTTGTCCTAGGATTTGATAAGTATCTCCTACTGGCCCTTGAATGGATATTTTATATTTAAAATAGACATCTTTATCATATTCTTTTAAATTTCCATCTAATCTATTTTCAATTTGAATACTAGTTAAATTTGTTGTATTGCGATATTCAATGCAGTCTGCTTTTTCATAGATTTCAAAATTCATTACCAGTGGAGATACTTCTTTTTTTAAAGTACCATCATCTTGTAAGGTTACATCTACCCATATTTCATACATTGCTTTTGATAGTACAATGCTTGGATTATCAATTTCTTTTTGAGCAAGCCCATATTTATATGTTCCTGCTTGCAGATATTCAGTATTGGAAAAATCAATTTCTACTTCTTTTGTTAATGTATAATTATCTACTTCTACATCTTTAAAATTCGCAATTACTTGTGTTGGAACATTGGTAGCTCCTGGTTCATTTTCTGCATGAGGTATTATCTTATAAGTAATATTTACATCTGTTTTGTTGCTGACATTTTCAATAATACTTTTTATCGTAATACTTTCTTCAGCCCAGACATTTTTAGGAATCATAAGGAGACCAAAGAATAATAATAAAATAATAATTTTTAGTTGTTTCATCTTGTTTCTCCTTCCTATTTTCTATAATAAGTATACACCAATCTTTTCAAAAATAAATATTAAAAACATTGTGGTTGACAGATAAAAAAATTTGAAAAAATATTCAAATCTTTTTACGTGCAAGAAAAACCTTTTTTGTCAAATACTTTTTGATATTCTTTTGTCGGATATTTTTCTATTATTCCAATTACATCATCTGTGATTTTTTTCCTCTTGACAATTATTTGATGTTCTTTATCAATGATCATAATTAATAATAAAATCATCTTCATATGTCTCGCCTATTATAATTAATATATTATGTACTGGTTATTCTAACAATATAGTTACGTACTTACAAATAAAAAAATCGTTGAGTTTCAACGATTTATTTTTTATATGGTGTCCGCGAGGCGACTCGAACGCCTGACCGATCGCTTAGAAGGCGATTGCTCTATCCAGCTGAGCTACGCA
>CACZOQ010000168.1 GCA_902782835.1 uncultured Erysipelotrichaceae bacterium
GGATCCATTTCTCCTAAACCTTTCATACGTAAAATATCACGTTTAGTATTAGGAGCTAAAGTTGCTAGATAATCATCTCTTTCTTTGTCATCTAAATCATATTTTCTTGTTTGACCATGTTTAATACAATATAACGGAGGTTGTGCAGCATATACATGTCCAGCCTCAACAATAGGTCTAAAAAATCTATAAAATAATGTTAATAATAAAACACGAATATGACTTCCATCGACATCAGCATCAGTCATTATAATAATTTTATGATAACGTAATTTAGATAAATCAAATTCATCACCTATTCCTGTACCAAAAGCAGTAATAATAGTACGTATTTCCTCATTACCTAAAGCTCTATCCAATCTAGCTTTTTCAACATTTAATATTTTTCCTCTTAAAGGTAAAATTGCTTGAGTCATAGAATCTCTACCTTTAATAGCAGAACCTCCTGCTGAATCACCTTCGACTAAAAATATCTCACTAATTGTAGCATCTTTACTCTTACAATCAGATAATTTACCATAGAAGTTTGTAACGTCCAAATCCCCTTTTCTTCTAGTAAGTTCACGAGCCTTCTTTGCAGCTACTCTTGCCCTACTAGCTGTCATTGCTTTATCTAAAATAACACGAGCTTGATCCGGATTTTCTAATAAAAATCTTTCAAAAGCATCTGAAAATATTTTATCCGCAATACCACGAACTTCACTATTACCTAATTTAGTCTTTGTTTGTCCTTCAAACTGAGGATTAGGATGTTTTATAGAAATAATCATTGTAACACCTTCACGAACATCTTCACCAGTAAGAGGATCATCTTTATCCTTTAATAAATTATTAGTAGTAGCATATTTATTTAAAATTCTAGTTAATGCTCGCCTAACTCCATCTTCATGAGTACCACCCTCTGGAGTAGTAATATTATTAACAAAAGAATAAATACTCTCATTATAAGACTCATTATATTGAAGAGCAACTTCAACACGAATATCATTTTCTTCTCCTTCAACATCTACAATCGTCTCATGAATTGGTCCCTTGTTTTTATTAAGCATTTGTACATACTCAACAAGTCCACCTTCATAACAAAATGAATCTTTTTTATCAGCTTCACGATCATCATATAAAGTAATTCTTAATCCTTTATTTAAGAATGCAAGTTCTTTCAAACGATTTTTTAAAATATCATAATCATAAACCGTTGTTTCAGTAAATATTTCATCATCTGGTAAGAAATGAACAGTAGTACCTCTTCTATCTTGATCACATTTATCAACAATTTTTAATTCATCTTCAGGATGTCCACCATTACTAAATCTTTGATAATAAACATTTCCGTCTTTATATACCTTAACTTCCAACCAGTCACTTAATGCATTAACAACACTTGCACCAACACCATGTAATCCACCAGATACTTTATATCCACCACCGCCAAATTTTCCACCAGCATGTAAAACCGTATAAACTGTTTCCACAGTACTTTTTCCTGTTTTTGGATGAATATCAACTGGAATACCACGACCATCATCTTTAACAATAATACTATTATCTTTGCAAATAGTAACTTCAATATGAGTACAATATCCAGCTAAAGCCTCATCTATAGCATTATCAACAATTTCCCATACTAAATGATGAAGTCCTCTAGAACTAGTAGTACCAATATACATACCTGGACGTTTACGAACAGCTTCTAATCCTTCTAAAACTTGTATGGAAGATGAATCATATTCCATTTCTATTTTTTCTTCATTCATATTTAAAACCTACTTTCTCTCAACATTGCCATTTTTCACATAGAAAACAAAAGCATTTTCAACGTATTTTTTATTAATATTCTTTAAATCAGTAGTTGTAATAATACTCTGAATATCATTACTATTAATAATTTTTAATAATTTATTTCTTTTTTTAATATCCAAATCACTAAAAATATCATCTAATAATAATACTGGCTCAGTACCACAAAAATCATTAAATATAGGTATTTCTGATAATTTAAATG
The DNA here is from genome assembly GCA_902782835.1 of uncultured Erysipelotrichaceae bacterium. Classification (GTDB taxonomy): domain Bacteria; phylum Bacillota_I; class Bacilli_A; order RF39; family UBA660; genus UBA3789. Next base: position 2,003 of record CACZOQ010000168.1, read on the forward strand.
CTAATACAGCAATTTTTTGTTGACCTTGTGAGCCATAAAATTTCAAATCATAATGATTGAATTCAAAATAAAAATCATCACGATGTGGACCATATACAGTCATACCATAATTAAGTTCTTTCATATAATTTTTCTTAAATATATGTTTCATTTTTTTACGAATACTTTCACTGTCCCATTCATCAAATGCAATATTTGGAACATATTGAACAGAGATTCCCTTTTGACCTATTATTTCTTCAAAATAATGATCAATTGAAACATTAATCAAATCAATATATTCTTTTCGTTTTTGATAAATAAAAATAGCCTTTTCTATTAACTGATCCGTAATAATATCTAAATAATTTTTATCCGCTATACTATTATTGAATAATATTTTTAAATACTCATTTCTAGTTTTTAAAAGCTTATTATATTCATTATAATATTTTAGATAATCTTTAGATATTTGAGATAGTTGAATATTCAGCAAATTTCTTCGAACATTAGGGGATCCTTTAACGATTTCTAAATCATCAGGAGTAAATACAATAATCGTTAAATAAGAAATATAATCAGCTACCTTCCGAATATCTGTCTTATTAACTCTAAGTTTTTTGTATTCCTCTGTCATTTCTATTTCTAATTTAGAAACAATTTTGTCTTTTTTTACAACACCATATAGTTTACATTTATTTTTACCGAATTGAATAACATTAGGACTTACACCAATTCGATGAGATTTTGTAAGCGCTAAAAAAGTTATTCCCTCCAAAATATTGGTTTTTCCTTGAGCATTATCTCCAACAAAAATATTCATATTATTTCCAAATGAAATTGTTGCTTGAGAATAATTTCTAAATCCAAGGAAAGAAATTTTACTAATTTTCATTTTAACCCGTTTAAAAGACTCATACAATCACCTATCCCCTAATACGGTATTCCTATACACACATTCCTATTATACCATAAATGGCCCTAAAAAACACAAAAAATAGTTATTTTTAACTATTTTTATGATTTCTTAATATTAAATCAAGTCTAGAGGCACGAGACAATTGATTTTCCATAGTACGAAAGGAACAATCCACAAGAAGTTCTTTATTATTATCAAAAATAACTTTTGTAAGATTATAATCTACTTTTTCTATTTTCTTCACTCTTCTTAATGAAATCCAAACACAATCTCTAGCAGTTGGAGAAGTTGTTGGAAAAACAATCAAATTATTAGAATCCTCAACAACAATAGGAACTTTATATTCTGCACCTAACATAGATTTTGCCCCTATTTTTCTTCCTTCATAACTACTTCCAAAATACTTACAACTTTCCTCCATAATATGAAATGGAGTATCCTCAATCAAATAGCGTTCCTCGTCTTCATATACTAAACAATTATCTTCTTCATTTGGAACAATAGCTAATGTTCCCCTATTTACCTCATATTTCATAATATCCCCCTCTTCTAAAACCAAATTACGTGGTTTCGACAAAGTTATATCAAATAAAAATGTCGAAATTTGTCATAATTTGTTGAAAAAGAATTATTTTATAAATATTTAAAGAAAAAAATAAAAATATCCACAAAAAAAGAGGAATAAATCCTCCTAATACGTACGAATTGGTAATACTAATTGAGTCAAACTATCATCTTCCGATGATTTTATAAGAATTGGTTTAATCTCACCTACAAAATGTAAATCCACAGAATTTGTCGAAAAACTCTTTAAAGCCTCCATCATATATTTTGCACTAAAGGAAATTTTGATATCTTCATTATTATTTTTTTCTATAATCATCTTCTCTTCAACTCTACCAATTTCAACAGAACTACTCTTTAAAACTAAAGTATTTCCATTTGTTTCAAGAGTTACAATATTCTTTTCCCTATCGCTTGTTAAAATACTTACACGATCAATAACATCATAAAAATCATTTAAAGAAGTATGAATAATTAAGAAAGAATCTTCAGGTAATAAATTAGAAGTATTAGGATAAGTACCATTTATTAAACGAGATTCAAATTTCAAATTTCCCGTTTTAAAAAGAATTTTATTATTAAAGATATGTAATTCAACAATTTCCTCATCATCACCAAGAATTTTAGTAAATTCCATTAAATTATGACTAGGAATAACAATATTATAATTATCTTCACTTACTTTATCTAAATGAATCACTTTTCTAGCTAAACGATAAGAATCAGTAGAATTACATTCTAATATATCCCCTACTATATTAAAATTAATACCAGTTAATACAGGTTTACTTTCTTCATTAGAAGAAGCAAAAGCTGTTTGAAAGACAATATTTTTTAAAACACCAGCTTTAACATCTACTTTTTTCTTACTTTCTTCTAAACCTATATTAGGATATTCGCTTTCACTGATTCCATTTAAATTAAATTCACTATTATCCGTATAAATAAGAATCTTTAATTCATCAATTACTTCAATATTAATATATTCTTCTCTTAATTTTCTAACAATTTCTAAGATATATTTACCTTGAATAATAATACTACCTTCACTTTCTACTTTAAAATCTTCTTCTTTAGTAGTATCTATAATAGTTTGAATAGTAATATCATTATCACTAGCAGTTAAGATTAACTTCTTCTTTTTTAATTCAAATTTAATACCAGCAAGAACTGGAATTAAATTCTTTGTAGATATCGCTTTGGATACCTTTATTAAAGCATCTAATAATATTTCTTTTTTTACGGTAAATTTCATATAATAATTCCTTCTTTCTTATTAATATTTATATTATTAATGTGGAAAACGTTTATAATAAACAATTCCTTTATTTTTCAAAGATTTAACTAATTTTTTATTGTGGAAAAAGTATGGAAAAAAGTTAAGTTTTAAACAACTCCTATATCCTTTTTCAATTTTTCAATAATATTAGCTAAATCTTTATTAACTTTGATTTCATTCTCAATTTTATCAACAGAATACATTACAGTAGAATGATCTTTTCCTCCAAATTCAATCGCAATCTTCGGAAAGGACTCAGTAGTCATAGTACGACATAAATACATAGCAATTTGCCTTGGAAAGGAAATATTAGAACTTCGTTTTTTACTTCTTATATCTTCAACAGAAATTTGAAAGTATTCAGAGACGATCTTTTGAATTCTTCTAATATCATTTTTCTCCCCTATTCCTACACTAATAAAGTCTTTTAATGCCTCTATAGCTAAATCCAGTGAAATTTTTTCTCCACCCATTATTGCAGAATAAGCAATTAATCGAGTTACAGACCCCTCGAGCTGTCGAACATCAGGACCAATATTATTTGCAATATATTCTATAACATCTTCAGGAATGTCTTTTTCAAAATTTCCAGCTATAATCTTTTTTTTCAATATTTCCTTTTTTAAAGCAGCATCCGGAGCAAATATATTAACCTGTAATCCCCATGTGAATCTTGTTTTTAAACGATCTTCCAACAATTTTAAGTCTTTAGGAGATCGATCTGATGAAATGATGATTTGTTTACTATCTTGATAAAGATTATTAAAAGTATGGAAAAATTCTTGTTGAGATTGTGCTGCACCACCTAGAAATTGAATATCATCAATAATCAAAACGTCAATATTTCTATATTTATCTTTGAAAAAATCAATATAATTAAAATTCGTCCCCGAATCATCTTTCCGATTAGCTCTAACAAAATCTTGTCGAAATTGTTCACTTGTAACATATAATACCTTTTTATTAGAATTTTCTACAATATAATTTCCAATAGCATGCATTAAATGTGTTTTACCTAACCCACTATCTCCATATAAAAACAAAGGATTATACATATTTCCGGGATTTTCCGCAACACTTAAAGATGCCGCTTGAGCAAATTTATTACTGTTTCCTACAATAAAATTATTAAAAGTATATTTTTTATTCAAATTATTGTGGACTACATCATTTTGCTTTGGAAAAGAATCATTTACAATAATCTCTTCTCTTTTATTCTCTTCCTTCTTTTCATCAATTTCTTCTTGTATAAAAAACTTTAATTCATAATTAGATCCTGTAATATCTAATAGTTTATCAATGATTAAAGAAGAATAATTAGAATCCATTAAATGTGTTTTATGGACTGCCATAGGTACTATAATAATTGCCTTATCACCGTCTAATTTATACAATTTTGTTTCTGCAAACCAAGTGTTGTAAGAGAGAGAGTTTACTTCATTTTTTATTTGGTCTAAAACTTTTGACCATAAAATGTCTACATTCATTCCACCATCTCCCCACAAGATTCATTAACAAGTTTTATTCTACATGAATTTGTGAAAAAAAGAAATGTTTTTTAGTCAAAAAAATAATTCCACACAAAATCCCCTATTTTCTTCACAACTAAAATGTTGATAATAAAACCAAAAAAAGAGTTTTCCCCAGTTTCCACAATTTTTTTTATACATACAAACTTATTCTTTTCAACAAGACTGTGAAAAAAGTGGAAAAAAGAAAAAAAACTAAGAATTGTTTGACAAATTATAGAAATTATTATTATAATAATGTAGATTTATGACTGGAGGTGGAAGAAATGAAAAGAACATATCAACCAAATAATCATAAGAAATCTAAAAGATTAGGTTTTTTTGCACGTAAAAAAACAAATATATTAAATCGCCGTCGTCGCAAAGGACGTAAGAGTCTTTGTAAATAAAAATACCGCTGCTAAACAGTGGTTTTTTACTCTAAAGGAAGGATAATATGAGAAAGCTATATATTATTAAAACAACAAGAGAGTTTGAAAAGATTATCAATCAAGCAGATTGCAAAAAAAATAAGTATTATGTAATATACCATATGAAAAACAGTTTTCCTTATGATAGATATGGAATATCGGTAAGTAAGAAAATTGGAAATGCAGTTTTCCGTAATCAATATAAGAGAAAATTAAGAGCAATCATCGATAATTATAAAAAAACCTATATTAATAAAGAAGATTATATTATAATATTAAGAAAGGAAGCAACGAAAGTCTCTTATGAAATACTAGAAAAAGAATTCTTTGCTTTAATGAATCAAGATAGGAAGGGAAAACAAAATCATGAGAAAGAATAATCCAAAAGCAAAAATAATCATAGTACTTTTATTATTACTGCTAACGACGGGATGTACCAAAACGCTAACAAATAAAAAAAATCAAGCAGTAAAAAATGAAGAAACAGGTCAAACATTAACGAAAAATATTATTTGTCAGCCTACTAACAAAAAAACGGCTCAAATATATAAAAAGTATAAAGTAGATATAGAAAGTTTACCAAAATGTAAAGATTTTAAGATTACTTCAGGAGGATACGAAGGTTTATGGAATAGTTTTTTCGTTAAACCATTAGCATTTATTTTATTAAGATTAGGAGAATGGGTAAAAAACTATGGTTTATCTGTAATAATTGTAAGTTTAATAATTAGATTCATTGCCTTCCCTATTACCAAAAAAACAGCAATGCAATCTGAGTTAATGAAAAAAGCACAACCTGAATTAAACAGAATTCAAAAAAAATATGAGAATAAGAAAGATCAAGAATCAATGATCAAACAAAATCAAGAAATGATGGCAGTATATAAGAAATATAATATGAATCCAATGTCAGGATGCTTATTTGCGCTCCTTCAATTGCCAATTTTTATAGCATTTTTTGAGGCAGTCCAGAGAACTCCAGTTATTTTTGAAGATAAATTTTTAGGATTACAATTAGGAACTACACCATCCGTTGGAATTACTTCTTCTGTATTTTATGCATATATTATATTGATGATATTAATTGCGGCAACAACCTTTTTCTCATTCAAGATGAATGCAACAGGAAACATGGAAGATCCAACCATGAAAATGATGCCAACTATGATGTCAATAATGATAGTAGTTACAGCAATGTTTATGCCTACAGGATTAGGTATTTATTGGGTAACTTCTAATTTATTTACAATAGTGCAAAATATATTAGTGAAAAGGAGTAAGGAAATACATGGAAAAGCATAGTTATATAGGAAAAACCAAAGAAGAAGCTATTCAATTAGCTAAAGAAGAATTACAAGAGGTTGAAGAAAATCTATTTATTAAAGAAATAGAAACAACGAAAGGTGGATTATTTAAAAGTAAAAAAGTAGAAATAGAAGTAATTGAAAAAAGAGAAGTTGTAAAAGATATAAAAGATTACTTAATGAAACTTTTAAAATCGATGGGATATAATGTTAATATTGAAGTAAAAAACAAAGAAGAAGTTCCAAAGTATATTATTTTCTCTGATAATGATGCATTATTAATAGGAAAAAACGGAAAGAACTTAAAAGCACTATCAACGATTGTTAGCCAATATTTAAATACAGAATTAGGGAAAAATTATAAATTTGTAATTGATGTTAATGAGTATAAAGAAAAAAGAGAACACTCACTTGAAAGATTGGCAAAAAGAATTGCAAGAGAAGTAGCTCAAACAAAAGTTGAAGCAAAACTAGACTCAATGAATTCATATGAGAGAAGAATTATCCATAATGCATTAACAAATAACAAAAAAGTATATACGGAAAGTGAAGGAGAAGAACCTAATCGTTACGTAGTAATAAAGCCAAAGGAAGATGAATAATCTTCTTTTTTTTACACTTTTTACACCCTATTCTCTTTTTTTATGAAAGAAATAAACAAACAAAATGATAAAATTATAATAATATGGGGGAATATGTGGAATAATGATTTTAAAATAATAAGAGATATGATATAATATTCCGGAAAAGGAGGAATACCATGAATGATACAATATGCGCAATATCAACATCTCAAGGAATTGGTGCTATTTCAATAGTAAGAGTGAGTGGAGAAGAAGCAATTGATATAGTAAATAAAATATTCAAAGGCAAAAATCTTTCTAACGTAGAAACGCATACGATTCATTATGGACACATTGTAGATCAAGATGAAGTAATAGATGAAGTATTAGTTTCAGTGATGAGAAAACCTCGTACTTTTACGACAGAAGATGTGGTTGAAATCAATACACATGGAGGTATTGCTCCCACCAATAAAGTGCTAGAATTATTATTAGAAAATGGATGTAGGCTAGCAGAACCAGGAGAATTCACTAAAAGAGCTTTTTTAAATGGAAGAATAGATTTGTTAGAAGCAGAAGCCGTGATGGATATGATTGATTCTAAAACGGAAGCACAAAGAAAAATGGCAGCTAATCAAATAGATGGAAAAACCTCGAATTTAATTAATGAATTAAGAACAGATATGGTTCAAATTATATCCAATATAAACGTTAATATAGATTATCCAGAATATGATGATGTAGAAGAAATAACCAATGAAGTATTAATACCAAAAATAACAAAACTAAAAAATAAAATTATAAAAATATTGAAAGAATCGGAAAATGGAAAAATAATCAAAGAAGGAATTAAAACCTCAATTATTGGAAAACCAAACGTTGGAAAAAGTTCATTATTAAACGCTTTACTACAAGAAGATAAAGCAATTGTGACAAATATAGCAGGAACAACGAGAGATATAGTAGAAGGACAAATAACGATAAACGGAATATTATTAAACATGATTGATACAGCGGGAATAAGAGAAACGAATGATATGATTGAAGCAATTGGAGTAGAAAAAAGCTTAAAAATAATGGAAGAAGCGGATCTCATTTTATTTATGCTAAATAATAATGAAGAAATATCAGAAGATATTATGGAATTAATAGATAGAATAAAAGATAAAAAGTACTTAATATTGATCAATAAAATAGATTTAGAAACAAAAATAGATAAAAAGAAATTAAAAGTTGATCCAAATCAAATAATAGAATTAAGTATTATAAATGACAAAGGAATTGATACATTAAAAGAAAAAATTCAAGAAATGTTTAATTTGAATGAAATAGAAATGAAAGATCCAACCTATTTAAGTAATACAAGAAGTATTAGTATATTAAAAAAATGTTTAAAAAGAATAGAAGATATAGAAAAAGCATTAAAAGAAAACATGCCAATCGATATGATTGAATTAGATATTAAGAGTATTTGGGAAGAATTAGGTACAATAAATGGAACAACTTATGAAGAAGAATTATTAGATGAAATGTTTAAAAGATTTTGCTTAGGAAAATAGAGTAGGTGATAAAATGGTAGATATTATAGTAGTAGGGGGAGGACATGCAGGATGCGAAGCAGCATATGCATCTGCCAAAAAAGGGCATGAAACCCTTTTAATTACCAGTAACATAAAGAATATTGCAGATATGCCATGTAATCCACATATAGGAGGTTCTGCCAAAGGAATTGTAGTAAGAGAAATCGATGCATTAGGTGGTATTATGGGTAAAATAGCAGATAAAACTCACCTTCAAATCAAAATGCTAAATAGTGCCAAAGGTCCTGCAGTTCAGTCTTTAAGAGCTCAAGGTGATAAAATAGCATATCCAAAAGAAATGTTAAAAACACTACAGTCATTAAAGAATTTAACCATAAAAGAAGCAATGGTAGAAGATTTAATAGTAAAAGATCATAAAATAGGAGGAGTAATCCTAGAAGATGGTGAAAAAATAGAATCAAAAATAGTGATTTTAACAACAGGAACGTATTTAAAAGCCGATATTTTAGTTGGAAATACTAGAACAAGACAAGGACCTCATGGAGAAAAACCATCTCTTCATCTAAGCGACAAATTAAAAGAATATGGATTTCAAATTAAGAGACTAAAAACAGGTACTCCTCAAAGAATTGATCGAAAAACGATAGATTTTACAAAAACAAGACTAGAACCAGGAGATAATAAATATTTAACGTTTAGTTTTGATCTAGAACCACAATATAAATTAGAAGATCAAATACCATGTCATTTAACTTATACAACGGAAGAAACCCATAGAATCATAAGAGAAAATTTAAGTAAATCTTCTATGTATGGAGCATTAGATGATATAGAAGGAATAGGGCCAAGATATTGTCCTTCCATTGAAGATAAAGTTGTAAGATTTTCTGACAAAGAAAGACATCAACTATTTATTGAACCTGAAAGTAGATATTATGATGATATGTACTTGCAGGGATTTTCGACATCTATGCCACCAGAAGTACAAGAATTAATGGTTCATTCTCTTCCAGGATTTGAAAATGCTAAAATACTAAAATATGGATA
>CACZOQ010000169.1 GCA_902782835.1 uncultured Erysipelotrichaceae bacterium
GAAGCAAATGGAACATCTCATATTAAATGGAGATCTTGTGATTCTTTAAAAAACTGTAGTGGCTATAGTACGAATAAAGTAGCAAGAGTTGATAAAACAGATCCAAAATGTACCATTTCAAAAAGCAATTTAAATAAGACTGCTGGAGTTACTTTGAAGTTTAGCTGTTCTGATTCTGTAACAAAAGTAGTGGATTGTCCATCAACTGAAACTGAAAAGAAATCAAAAGGAAAAAGTTATCACGATTACAACTATAAAGTTCATGATAAAGCGGGTAATGAAACAATAAAAACGGTTCGAGTAAATAGAAAAATACAAAGACGAAGAAGAGATTGGAACAGTTGTAAGACTGGTAGTCCTAATCAATGTGTAGGTGGTAATTTGTATTGTCAATGTTCAAAAAGCCAAACTGGATGTGATTGTACAACAACATGTCCTGGTTATTCGAGTATGGGAGTAGAAGCAGGTTGTAAGGGTAAAAAATATAGTAGTTGTGTTTCTCACAAAAATACTTGTTCAGGTGGTTGGAATAGTTTTGGTTCTTGGGGAGACAAAGTTGGAGAATGTAATGTTTATCATGTATGTGATACAGAATCAAGATATGTATTCTACTAAAATAGAAATTAGAAAAATACTAGAAAAACTCTAGTATTTTTTTTTGATTTGTGATATAATGTTGAACGTTGCAAAGAGGTGGAAGATATGGAAAAAAGAAATGTAGCAATCATTGCCCACGTAGATCATGGAAAAACGACATTAGTGGATGGTATTTTAAAACATTCAGGAATGTTTCGTGAAAATGAAGATTTAAGTAATGTATCAATGGACTCCAATTCACTAGAAAAAGAAAGAGGAATCACAATTTTAGCTAAAACAACAGCTTTAGATTATAAAGGAGTAAGAATTAATATTTTAGATACTCCTGGACATGCAGATTTTGGTGGCGAAGTAGAAAGAATTATGAACATGGTGGATGGTGTTATTCTAGTAGTAGATGCCTATGAAGGAGCTATGCCACAAACACGTTTTGTATTAAAAAAAGCATTTGAAGCAGGAGTAAAACCAATTGTTGTCATTAATAAGGTTGACAAACCAAGTGCTCGTTGTAAACAAGTAGTTGATGAAGTATTAGATTTATTTATTGAATTAGGAGCCGATGAAGAACAATTAGATTTTAAAATTCTATATGCTTCAGCAGTCAATAACACTTGTTCTTTAAGTGATGATATTTCAACACAAACAGAAGGGTTCTCTGAGATTCTTGATACTATTCTTGAAGAAATTCCTGCTCCTGTTGGAGATGAAAATGAACCTTTACAATTTCAACCTGCTTTACTAGACTATAATGAATTTGTAGGAAGAATTGGAATCGGTAGAGTTCAAAATGGAAAAATAAAAACAGGTGAAGTAGTTAGTTGTTGTAGACTAGACGGATCTGTAAAACAATTCCGAATTCAAAAACTATTTGGATATTATGGATATAACAGAATTGAAATTGAAGAAGCAAGTGCAGGCGATATTGTCGCAATTGCAGGACTTGCTGATATCTCTGTTGGAGAAACAATCTGTAATAATGATGCAATTTTACCATTGCCTCCATTACATATTGATGAACCAACTTTACAAATGACGTTTGGAACCAATTCCTCGCCAATGGTTGGAAGAGATGGTAAAATTGTAACTGCTCGTAAAATAGAAGAACGTTTAAATAAAGAAACCCAAAGAGATGTCTCACTAAAAGTAGAGCCAGTAACCAACGAATCATTCTTAGTAAGTGGTCGTGGAGAATTACATTTAGGAATTTTAATAGAAAACATGAGAAGAGAAGGTTTTGAATTAGAAGTTTCAAAACCAACAGTAATTATAAAAGAAATAAATGGTCAAAAATATGAACCATACGAAGAATTACAAATAGAAGTTCCAGAAGAATCAGTAGGGAATGTTATAGAACAACTGGGAACTCGTGGTGGAAAAATGGAAAATATGACAAATTTTGAAAACCAAGTTCGACTTTTATATACGATTCCATCTCGTGGCTTGATTGGTTTTTCTACAGACTTTATGACCTTAACAAAAGGATATGGAATTATGAGCCATTCTTTCAAAGAATATCTACCATATGAAAATGTAGAGGTTGGAGAAAGAAAACTTGGAGTATTAGTTTCTATGGAAAATGGAGATGCTACAGCATATTCAATTGGAAACTTAGAAGACCGCGGAATTATGTTCATTGAACCAGGAGAAGAAGTTTATGAAGGAATGGTAATTGGTGAATGTAATAGAGACAATGATTTAGCAGTCAATGTTGTAAAAGGAAAACAATTAACCAATACTCGAGCAGCAGGTTCTGATCACACAGTTGTTTTAAAACGACCAAGACCAATTTCGTTAGAATACGCTCTTGATTATATTAATTCAGATGAATTGATTGAAGTAACACCAAATCATATCAGAATCCGTAAGAAAATTCTAAATACAGAAGAAAGAAAAAAATTTGATGCAAGAAATAAAAACAATTAAAAAAGTATCCTAGATACTTTTTTCTTTTCTAAATAATTAGCATTTTCAATTTATAATCTATTACCAATTATATAAGTAATTTTCATCATTTAAAACACCTCTTTAATTATTTTATTATTTTTAAGTAATAATTCCAAAAAAACGAAATTTTATATTGTCATTTGACTGATTTAGTTGTTATAATGTTATTAAGATAGAGGTGGGCGGAAATGAATCAAGGAACACAAAATCAAGTAAGACAAATTACTCCTGAGGAAATCGCAATGGCACAACAAGGAAGACAACTAACCCCAGAAGAATTGCAAAAAACACAAGTATTAAATCTTCAAGAAGTAGAAGAAGTAGCAAGAATGGAAAAATTAGCTAGTAAGAAACCAGCTATTATAGTAGCAATAATTGGAATTGCACTTTTAACTTTTGGGACGACTTTTCAGATTGCTAAATCATTACATAGTGAAAAACCACATGTAGAAAAAAGAGAAGTACCTAAAAAAACAATTCAAGAACCAACAAATCGGGATTATACATGTACAAAAACAACTTTGAATAATCCAGATGGAACGGATACTATTTATACGATTTTATATAAAATCGAAGAAAATAAATTGGTTGGATTTACAAAAACATTAGTGGTAACCCCAACTGCTGGAAATCCACAAGGATTAAAGACAATTCAAGATTACAAAGTAGGATATCAACCATATTTGAATCCTGTTAATGGTTATACGATAACTGCAACACCAAATGCAGAAGAAACTCAATTTACAGCAGTTATATCGGCAGATCTAAAAACCATTGATGTTTCAACTTTCCCAGAGTTCCAACAAACACATTACACAACCAAAATAGATTATCCATTAGATACACCATTTAGTACTATTCAAACAGATATGACAACACAATCATTTATTTGTAAATAAAAAAAGCTGCAAACTATGCAGCTTTTTCTTTCTTCTTACTTGTTCTAATTTCTTTTACAGAACGTCTAACTTTAGTACCATCTTCTTCTCTACAAACTTGTGAATTAATTTTTTGTCTCTTTTTTGTAGCATTTAAAGCGTGTGATCTAATATTTTTAATATTTCCTTTTCTTTTTGAAACATTTACTGGCATGTTTATCCCTCCTTTGGCATTCCTTCACTTGCTCTATAACTTTAGCATAAAAACATGAGAAAGTCAAATAAAATGGTAAAAAATAAGGGTATTATAATTATTCAGAAGCTAAAAAAAGGATAGTATGATAAAATAAAAAAAAGGAGGTATTTCTATGTATATTCCATTATTTAATAAAACAAACTATACTTTATTATCCAGTTTATTAAAAATAGATGATTTAATTACATATGCTGTAAAAGAAAATATCTCCACGATAGCCATAACGGATTCCAACATGTTTGGAACAATGGAATTTATTAAAAAATGTGAAAAGAACAATATCAAGCCAATCATAGGACTAGAAGTTAAAATAGAAAATCATAGAGTGATTCTTTATGCTAAAAATTATCAAGGCTATCAAAATTTAATGAAATTATCTACGCTTCAAAGTGAAAGAAATATAAAAATAGAAGATCTTTTCACATATAAAAAAGATTTAATTGCAATTGTCCCTTTTGCCTGCAAAGAAAAGTGGGATGAATTAGAAAATATATATGTCGATATCTATCTTGGGTATAAAAATAAACAAGAAGAAAAAGAAGCATCCATTATAGCGAAGAATATTGTTTTTTTTCAAGAAAACTTATATCGATCAAAAAAAGATTCAGAGATTTTATTGTATCTGTATCGCATAAGAGACGGAAAGACAATATTAGATACAGTAGATTATGATTTAGATAATCATGAATTAGTAATAGAAAATATTCAAGAATATAGTGGAGAAGTAGGATTAAAAAACACACTAAAAATAGCAGAATCTTGTGAAATAATTTTTCCTAAACCAAGATTACTTCTACCAATTTACGATTGTGAAAATCCAGAAAAATATTTGTTTGATTTATGTCGAGCAGGACTTTCGAAACGTTTAAAAGGAGAAATCCCTAAAAAATATCAAGAACGTTTAGTCTATGAATTAAAAGTTATTAATGAGATGGGATTTTCTAATTATTTCTTAGTGGTGTACGATTTTATAAAATATGCCAAAAAAAAGAAAATATTAGTTGGACCTGGAAGAGGAAGTGCAGCAGGTAGTTTAGTTGCGTATTCTTTAGGAATAACGGAAATAGATCCATTAAAATATGATTTATTATTTGAACGTTTCTTAAATCCAGAAAGAAAGACAATGCCTGATATTGATACCGATTTCCCAGATGATAAGAGAGAAGAAGTAATCCAATATGTAAAAGAAAAGTATGGTGAAAAAAGAGTTAGTGGAATTATTACTTTTGGTACGATGGCAGCCAAACAAGCAATCCGTGATGTATCTAGAGTATTAAATATTCCACTTTATAAAGTAGATGCACTATGCAAGTTTATCCCGACTATGTCAAAAGACAAATTATCGGATATTTATCAAAAAAATGAATCCTTCAGAATTCGAATTGATAGTGATACGCTATTATCAGATATGTACAAAATTGCTATACAATTAGAAGGTTTTCCAAGACATACTTCATCTCATGCAGCAGGAATTGTCATGAGCCAAATTGATTTAGATGAAGTAATTCCATTAGTAAAGACAGACACAATTTATTTAACTAGTTATCCAATGGAATATTTAGAAGATTTAGGACTATTAAAAATGGATTTTCTAGTTTTAAAAAATCTGACATTGATTGATCATATATTAAAAGATATTAAAGAAATTTATCATACAGAAATCGATTTTAATAAAATACCATTAGAGGATCAAGAAACACTAAAACTATTCGAATGTGCCGATACCTGTGGAATATTTCAATTCGAATCTTCTGGAATGAGAAATTTTTTAAGAAAGCTTAGGCCCAATACGTTTGAAGATATATTTGCAGCGATTGCTTTATTTCGTCCAGGAGCAGCATTAAATATAGATTCCTATATTCGTAGAAAACATGGAGAGGAAAAGATTACTTATTTAGATCCATCTTTAGAATCAATTACCAAAAGTACATATGGATTTTTAATCTATCAAGAACAAATCATGCAACTAGCAAATATTTACGCTGGCTATACATTAGGAGAAGCAGATATATTGAGAAGGGCCATGAGTAAGAAAAAAATAGAATTATTAAAATCAGAAGAAGAAAAATTTATCCAAAAAAGTATAGAGAATCATCATACGTTAGAGCAAGCAAAACATTTATTTGAACTGGTTCTAAACTTTGCGGGATATGGATTTAATAAATCCCATTCTGTTGTATATTCTATGATTGCCTATAAAATGGCCTATTTAAAATGTCATTATAAAACAATTTTCTTTTCCAACTTATTATCCAATGTAATTGGTAGTGAAACAAAAACGAATGAATATATTATGGAAGCGAAATCAGTAGGAGTTGAGGTAGAAAAGCCGACAATCAATAATAGTGAAGTTCGTTATATGGTAAAAGATAATAAAATTATTTATCCAATTTCCAATATTAAAGGGATTGGAACAGTTGTTTCAGAACAAATCATTCAAGCAAAAAAAGATGGACCATTCACGGATTTATATGACTGTTTCAGTAGATTATATATAGCGGGTATCGGTAAAAAAACACTAGAAGATTTAATCATGGCAGATACATTAAAAGAATTTGGATATAATCGAGCAACCTTAATTTATAACTTAGATAGTTTATGGAACTATGCTGAATTAACAAAAGATATTGATCCTTCTCTAGTTATGAGGCCAGAAATAGAAATCCAAACAGAATATAATAATAGTTATTTATTAGAAAAAGAAAAAGAAGTATTTGGCTTTTATTTATCATCTCATCCAACAACGATGTATCAAAAAGACAATCCTCACTGTATTCCATTAAATAAGATAGAACAATACTATGACAAAATGGTTGATGTACTCATTTTAGTAGAAAAAATTAAAGAAATTACCACGAAAAAAGGAGATAAAATGGCCTTTATAACAGGAAGTGATGAAACAGCTAGTCAAGAGTTTACAATCTTTCCAAAAGTATTCATACACTATCCCGATATCAAAAAAGGGTCACTATTAAAAATACGAGGAAAGATAGAAAAAAGATATAATGAACTACAAATTATAGTCGAAAAAATAAAAGAATTACAGGGTGAGAAAAATGAAGAATAAAGAATCAATTTATAAAATAACCAGTATTGTATTAATACTCGATCAAATGATAAAACTATGGATACAAAAAAGTCTACACCTAAATCAGCAAATAATAATTATTCCTCATTTTTTTGCAATAGACTTTGTCAAAAATACCGGAGCAGCTTTTTCTATCCTTGAGAATAATACAATTCTAATCAGTATTATGAGTGTAATTTTTATTTTATTATTAAATCATTATATAAAAAAAGAAGAATCATTTACCAAATTAAGTATTGTGTCATTAGGATTGATACTAGGGGGAATATTTGGAAATTTAATCGATCGAGTCATTCATCATGGAGTAATTGATTACTTATCATTTACAATAATCCAATATAATTTTCCCATTTTTAATCTTGCAGATGCTGCGATTGTAATAGGAGTATTACTTTTTAGTATCGATATCATAATAGAAAAAAGAAAGGAATCTACAGAATGATAGAAATAGAAAAGTTTAAAGATTATTATCAAAAAACAAAAAATAGTATTGATGATGCATTAAAAAAGTTTAATGAAGAAATCATTCAAGAAGACAATCCATATCTAAAAGAAAATTTAGAATACTTTAAAGAATTAAATTCTGATGGAAAAAATATTAGAGGAACATTAGTAAATTTAGGTTATTATTTACAAAAAGAAGATGTAGAATATGCAACCCCTCTAGCATTAGCATATGAAGTATTTCAAACCTCAATCCTAATTCACGATGATATAATTGATAAAGATGATAAAAGACGAGGCAAAGATACGATTCATGCAATTCATAATAGAAAAAGTAGAGAACAATTTCAGGAAGAAGATCCTCATTTTAGTAATTCCGTTGCTATTTTCGTAGGAAATTATGGATTATTTTGTTCCAATAAAATCATTGCGGATTCCTATCAAGAAAATCCTCTCTTAGGGAAAGTATTAAGTTGTTTTAATAGCACGGCTTTAAATACAATTAAGGGAGAACTATTAGATATAATATTACCGTATTATGGGAAAAGACAAACAATTCAATACGATGAATTAGAAAAGAGTATTCATAATATATATCGTTTAAAAACGGCACATTATACAATTATTGGGCCGTTATCAGTAGGCCTTCTTCTAGCAGGAGCCACAGAAAAACAAATAGAAGAAATTACTCCATTTGGTGAAAAAGTTGGAATTGCTTTTCAAATTCAAGACGACCTTCTAGGAATTTTTTCTGAAGATATGGGGAAAGGAAAAGGATCAAATATTTCTGATATTAAAGAGTTTAAACAAACAATTTTATACTCTCATATCATACAAACAGAAGAAAAAGATGCATTCTTAAAATACTATGGAAAAGAGGATTTAACAGAAAAAGAAATCGAAAAAGTAAAAGAATTATTGACCAAAAGTGGTTCTAAAAAATATGCTGAGGATACTATGAATCGGCTATATGATGAAGGAATACAAGAATTAGATAATATAGTTTGGATTCCTAATGATAAAAAAGAGTTATTAAGAGGTTTTGTGAATTATTTAAGAATTAGAAATAAATAATAGGAGGATCACTATGAAAAGAAAATGGATTAGTCAAACATATTTAAATGAAGCAGAAAAATATCAATTAAGACTCTTTATGGATGAAGAAGATTATTATGTTTCAGTCAAAAAATTAATTCATATTACAGAGAAATTTATTATTCGTCATAAAATTGTTGCAATGGATGATGGATATTATGTGATGGAAGTAATTCCAAAAGAAGGTCATATTGCAATGAGATTATTTTTAAATGATAAAAAAGAACCAGTAGAATATTACTTTGATATCATTAAAAGAACAGGAGTCGATCCTACTACCAAGACTCCATATTTTGATGATTTATATTTAGACATTACCTATCTACCAGATGGCGAAACACATGTAATTGACAAAGAAGAATTAGAAGAAGCTCTAGCAAATCAAAGTATCACAGAGGAAGACTATCAACTTGTATTAAAAGAAAAAAATAAACTATTAAAAGAGATTAAAAATCACACTAATAAATTATTAAATATAGACTATCAAAAGTATTTAGAGGGTTTTTAATATGAATGATTTAGACCAAATATTAGAAACTAAGAGACTAATAATAATACCTTGCAAGAAAGACCATTTTGTATTTTGGAAGATTGAAATAAAAAACACTTCAGAAGAAATTGGTCAAATAAAATATTCAGAAGAAGATAAAATGATTCAAAATATTCAATGTATCATATCATCAGATTATCAAAAAAAAGGGTATGCTTATGAGGCAATCTCAGAATTATTAAAATATTTGTTTTTAACAATCAATAAAGAAAAAGTAAGTACCAATATTCCAAAAGATATTAATAGTTGTTTATGGTTAGAAAAAATAGGGTTTAAAAGACAAAATGAAAAAGAATATACATGTACAAAAAAAGATTTTCTGAAAGATCTTTTTCATAAACAAGGATTATGGATTATGGAAGATATTGATAAAGACCCTTATATAAAACAAATAACAGATGAACCTGTTGTAAATATTGCGGGAATTGTAGGAAGTGGCAAGTCTTTTTTATGTAAAAATTATAGAGAAGATGATAATTGCATTGTCATAGATACAGATGAATTATATAATAGTAATACAAAAGATAAGAATATTTTAGAAATAAGAGAGTATCTAAAAAAAGAAAATATAAACATATCCGATAGATTGAGTTCATTTGATACTCTATATAAAGCAATGATTGATTATTATCAGAATAAAGGAAAAATGATGATAATAGATAGTAATGATTTTCAATACTTAAAAGATCTTTCTCTATTAAAAGGAAACATAATGATTTTAAGAACTTGTTTCAATACTTGCTACAATAATTGTCTAAAAAAACAAGAAGAGAATAATATCATTTCTTTTGAAGAGATGGCAACAAATCAAAATGAAATGAAAACGATACAGAATGATTATTATCATTTAAATACATGGATAGAAAAAATAGATAAATGGAAAAAAGAGGGATAAAATGGATCGATATAAAGAAACAAATAAAGCCAGTATATTAGGACTTGTTGGTAATTTGTTTTTACTAACATTAAAAGGAATAATAGGATTTATCAGTAACAGTCAATCAATGATTGCTGATTTTTTCAATAGTTTTGGAGATGTATTTTCTTCTTTAATGACATTTATTGGTAACCGTATCAGTTCTAAAGAAGCAGATGAAGATCATAACTTAGGTCATGGAAAAGCAGAGTATATTTTTTCATTTCTAATTAGTATTATTATGTTAATTACTTCTTTTTTAATTATAAAAGGAGCTATTAATACTTATATACATAAAGATAAGATTGATTTTTCAATTACATTAATTATAGTATGTGTCATAACAATTATTACAAAGCTTAGTTTATATCTTTATACAAAATCATTATATAAAAGGCAACATAATATTTTATTAGAAGCAAATAGTAAAGATCATCGAAATGACTGTTTCATAACAACTCTAACATTGATTTCTTCTATTATGGGAATATATGGATATCGAATAGTGGATATAATAGGAGGAATTATTATTTCGATTTGGATTGCTTTTACTGCCATAAAAATTTTTAAAAATAGTTATGATGTTTTAATGGATAAAGCAATGGGAAAAGAGACAAAAGACAAAGTATATAGTATTATTAAACGCCATGATGAAGTAAAAAAAGTCAATCACTTCAATGCTACTCCAGTAGGGTATCGATATCAAATTTCTTTTACTATTTTTGTAGATGGAAATCTAACAACTTTTGAAAGTCATGAAATAGCAAATAACTTAGAAAGAGAAATTGAAAAAGAAATACCAGAAATATATTTAACAGTGATTCATGTAAACCCTGAATAAATGATTATATAAGGAATAAAAAATATGATATAATAAAAGAGATTAGGATGTGGAAAAAATGGATTTAAATGAATATTTTGACCAAAAAACAGAAAAAGCCTTTGATATAAAATCAAAAAGAATTAGTATGTTGGAAAACTATGGTGAAAATTTCCAAGAAAAAGACTATATTACAAACCCTGCCATTGGTAGAGATGAGCAAATTAAACAATTGATATTAATTCTTTTAACACCAGATAAATCAGCGGTTTTAATTGGTAAACCTGGTGTTGGTAAAACGGCAACTGTAGAAGGATTAGCTTATAGAATTCAAAAAAATGCAGTACCTGATATATTAAAGGGATATCAAGTAATAAAGTTGAACACAGCTGCTCTTTTAGGAGTAGACCCAGTAACAGGTGAATCCAAAGTTCAAACCCTAATTGATGAACTAAAAGATAAAACAAAACTAATTTTATTTATAGATGAAATTCATACTCTAATGGGAACCAAAGGAGAAGCATTAGACTTTGCTAATATGTTTAAACCGGCACTAGACCGTGGTGATATTAAAGTTATAGGAGCAACTACAACAGAAGAGTATGAACGATATATTTTAAGAGATAAAGCCTTTGTTAGACGTTTCCAAAAAGTAGAAATATTTGAACCAACAAGAGAAGAAAATATTCAGATCTTAATTGGAACATTGCCAAAGATTGAAAAAAGAACAGGAGCTAAGATGAAATATACTCCATTTATCCAAAAAAGAATGATGGAGTTTATTACCGATATAACAAGTGAATATAAAAGAGTATATGAAATTGGTTCAAGATACCCAGATGTTTCTTTAACTATTGTTCAACAAGCTTTTTCAAATGCTTTATTCGATAACCGGAGAGAAGTAAATGTAATTGATTTTAAAAAAGCGATTGTTACGAGTAAAAATATTTATCCAGATGTAGTTAAAAAATCGATGCCTCAATTTGATGAAATGTTTGCAGATCAAATTGCAGAGTATAATGAAGAAACGAAAGGAAATTATGAAAGATTAGGCGAAGATTAAAAAGTGGGTGATAAAATGAAATGCCAAAAATGTGGAAAAAAATTAAAAAGTAATGAAAAATTCTGCACGATTTGTGGTTATTACAATGGTGAAAAAGAATCAAACGATGAATGGGAAGAGGAAGAAGTAAACTTATTAGCAGAAGATTTTCCAGAAAAAGAAGACGAGGATGTTATTGAAGAACCGAAAAGTATTGATGATTTAGTAGAGATAGAGTCAGATGATCCAAAAGAAAAAAAAGCAAAACCAAAACCAGAAAAAACAGAAGCAGAAGAATTTTACTATGAAAATGAAGATTTACTAGAAGCCTATATTGGTGAAGATTACAAGATTATTAAAAAGTGGCCATTTAATATTTGGGCCTTCCTTTTAAACTGGATGTATTTCTTATATCGTAAATTATATATTACAGGCGGAATTGGATTAATCATAACTTGGTTACTAATTGTTTCTTTAAAGAACAATGCTTGGATTGTATTACTAATCATAATGATTGCCTTAGGATTAGTCTTTAATTGGTATTATATTTTTATTGCCAAAAGAAGAGTAGAAAAAATAATGGATGAGATGGATGGATCCGATCGCTTCACATTATGTAATATTTGTGCAGAAAAAGGTGGAGTAAACGTAGTATTTGCATTGATTATTTATGCAATCTTTCTAGTATTAGTATTCTTCGGGGTTGTAACTATTAATGTAAATAAACATCATAATATGAAGTATTGGGAAGAAAACAGTGAAAATAAAGCAAACTGTAATTCTCTTATAAAGGTTGCTTTCCAAAAAACACAACAATATTATGAACTTGGTACTCCATCAGAAGCTACTTGTAGAGTAGTTAAGAAAAGTAGTAAAGAATATAAAATATATATAAAATCCACAAAAGATAATAAAACGATATTCAGTTATTATGAAACTGAAAAAAAAGATTTATTATATAAAAATAATACAACGAAATTAGAAAGCTTATCCTTGAAAAAAGCAAATTCATCCTTAACACCTGAAGAATCTACTCTATATAATTCCTTGAAAAAAATTGAATCAGAATATCAAGAAGTATATAATAAATCAAAAGTCGAAGATCAATTGATTGATCAAAAGAAAAATACAGAAGAAAAATTAAATTATATTTTTAGTAGAGAAGAAATTATCCGATAGGAGAATTTGCAGCTTCTCTTTTTTTTGTGTATAATGGTAACAAAGATGATGGCAGAAAGGTTGTAACATCATTTTAGCGCCAGAACCCGAAAGGTTGACGAGGTTAGTAGCGATCGAAAATTCGGCGGATGCTACTACGGATGAGTGGTTCGTAAGATATATCTAAAAAAGTAAAATCAAAATTATAACAAAGGATATATTAACACTAGAAGGAGATACTATGTGTGGAATAATTGGGTATATAGGCCAAAGAAACCCAAAAGAAATATTATTAGATGGATTAAAAAATCTAGAATATCGAGGATATGATTCAGCAGGGATAGCTCTAAAAAATGAAAATGATATTCAAATTATTAAGAGTGTTGGTAAAATATCGATACTTGAAGAAAAACTAAATCATACGAAATTAATAGATAGTCATATAGGAATTGCCCATACAAGATGGGCAACACATGGGGAACCAAATGAGAAAAATGCACATCCTCATAAAGTTGGAAAAATTACTCTTGTTCATAATGGAATTATTGAAAATGCAGCGGAATTAAAAGAAAAATTACAAAAAGAAGGAGTAGAATTTCAAACAACAACAGATACAGAAGTCATTGCGGCCCTAATCAATTATCATTATAAGAAGAGTATGGAACAAGCTCTTCAAAAAGCAATCAAAGAACTAAAAGGAAGTTATGCTCTTGCTATTCTTTCAGATGATGAACCAGATAGTTTGTATGCAATTCGATGTGAATCACCATTAATATTAGGAATTGGTGAGAAAGAATATTTTGTAACAAGTGATATAGGAGCAATATTAAAACAGACTAGAAATTATGTATTATTAGGAAAAAATGAAATCGTTCATTTAACTTCGAATGATTATACCATTACTAAAAATGGTAAAGAAATTAAAAGAAATGTAGAGACCAGTTCTCTTACCAGTGAAGATGCAGATTTACACGGATATGAACATTATATGTTAAAAGAGATCATGGAAGAACCAGTATTAGTAGAAAACTTAATTGAAAAGTACTCTAATAATTTTGATTTATTACCGGATCTAAAAAAATATAAACATATTCATATTGTTGGGTGTGGTTCAGCATATTATGCTGGAATGATTGGTAAAAACTTTTTAGAAGATGATGGTTTAAAAGTAGATATTGATGTAGCAAGTGAATATCGCTATCGAAATATAACATATGATAAAGATACATTAGTTATATTAATATCCCAATCAGGAGAAACAGCTGATACCATTGCCGCTATGAGAAAGGCAATAGAAAATAAAGTAGATACACTAGCAATCGTAAATGTAGATGGTTCAACAATCGCTAGAGAATGTACCTATAAAGTATTAATAGAAGCAGGTAGAGAAGTAGCAGTAGCTACAACAAAAGCATTCATATTACAAGTACTAATACTAAGCTTATTATCTTATAAAGTTAATAAAGAAAAAGAGTATTTAGAAGACTTAAAACATATCCCACAACAATTAAAAGTATTATTAGATAAAAGTGGATATTATAAAAAATTAGCTGATGCAATTTATACCCAAGAAGATGTTTTCTTTATTGGAAGAAAAGTAGATTATGCAATTAGTTTAGAAGGAAGTCTAAAATTAAAAGAAGTTTCTTATATTCATAGTGATGCTTATCAAGCAGGAGAATTAAAACATGGAACAATCTCTCTTGTTCGAAATGGAACCATTGTATTTGGAATTGTAACAGATGATGAAATAAGAGATAAAACAATTTCTAATTTAGAAGAAGTAATCTCTAGAGGAGCAAATCCAATCTATGTAGGAGTAGAAGATTGTCCATATGAAAATAAAATAATAGTACCAAGAGTTCATAAGAAATTACAACCATTATTAGTAGTACCAGCTCTTCAAATGATTGCTTACTATGTAGCTTATAAAAGAGACTGTGACATAGATAAACCAAAAAATCTAGCCAAAAGTGTAACCGTAGAATAAACAATCAAAAAATAGGAGAAAATCTATATGAAACAAAAAAGAATAATAGGAATTATAATAATCATTACTCTGATAATTGGATTTTGTATTTATCACATAATAGACAAAAATGGAGAATTAACGGAATATCAAACAGTATTTTTAAAAGATAGTAAAAAAGTGGAAGAAGCAATGGTTTTCACCAGTAAAGA
>CACZOQ010000170.1 GCA_902782835.1 uncultured Erysipelotrichaceae bacterium
GAAAAAGAAAACGTTAACAGAAGAACAGGAAAATGTAGTTTCTAAAGTTATTCATTCTTCTCCTAATTCTTATTTATTATATGGAGTAACTGGTTCTGGTAAAACAGAAGTTTATATGGAAATGATTGATTATTATTTAAAGCAAAATAAAGGAAGTATAGTTTTAGTACCTGAGATTAGTTTGACTCCTCAAATGATTCAACGGTTTGAAGAGAGATTTGGTGAAAAGATTGCAGCCATTCATTCGGGTCTTAGTGATGGTGAAAAATATGATGAGTATCGTAGAATTATTCGAGGGGAGGCTCTTATTGTGATTGGTGCGAGAAGTGCTATTTTTGCTCCTCTTAAGAATATTGGTATTATTATTGTAGATGAAGAACACAGTGAGTCTTATAAACAAAGTGATACGGCTCCTCGATATAATGCGAAAGAAGTGGCTTTAATGAGAGGAAAAAACCATCATTGTTCTGTTTTATTTGGTAGTGCAACTCCTTCTCTTGAAGCTATGGCTAGAGCTCAAAAAGGTGTCTTTCAATTGTTAGAATTACCTCATCGTATTAATGGAAAACAATTACCAAACGTTCAGATTATTGATATGAATGAAGCAAGTAAGAAAGTTAGGGGTCATTTTTCTAAACCATTATTAGAAGCGATTTCTTTACGACTAGAAAAAAAAGAACAGGTCATTTTATTATTAAATCGTCGTGGTTATTCTTCATTTGTAACATGTAAAAATTGTGGATTTACATTTAAGTGCCCTAATTGTGATATTTCTTTAACATATCATAAGAGCAGTAATACATTACGATGCCATTATTGTGGTTATGGGGAAAAAGAGTACTCAGAATGTCCAAAATGTAGAGAAAAATCTTTAAGTAATTTAGGTGTTGGTACTCAAAAAGTTGAGGAGGAATTACAGAGAGAATTTCCTGATTCTCGTATTTTAAGAATGGATTATGATACGACTAGTCGTAAGGGAAAGCATGAAGAGATGATTACTTCTTTTAAAAATGGAGAGTATGATATTTTATTGGGAACACAAATGGTAGCCAAGGGTCTTGATTTTGCCAATGTTACTTTAGTTGGAGTTATTAATGCAGATACTTCTTTGAATATTCCTGATTTTCGAAGTAGTGAAAATACTTTTTCTTTACTTAGTCAAGTGGCTGGAAGAAGTGGAAGAAGTGATAAAGAAGGGGAAGTTATTTTACAGACTTTTAACCCGGATCATTATGCGATTGCTTTGACGAAAAATCATGACTATTTATCTTTTTATCAACAAGAAATGAAGATTCGTAGACAATTAAAATATCCTCCTTATTATTATTTATGTGTATTGAAGATTAGCGGAAAAGATGCTTCTTATTTATTGGGAGAGTCTTTAAAAATTAAAAGAAGTTTGGAAAGAAATTTACATCATATTATTTTATTAGGTCCTAGTAGTGCTAGTGTATTTAAAATGAATAATATTTATCGATACCATATTATTTTAAAGTATAAGCAAGAAGAAAATTTATATGATATTCTTACGAAAATATTAGAGCATTATCAAACGAATATTAAAGTTAAGATTGATATTGATTTTCAACCAATTCAAGTTTTATGAACAAATTCTAGTCATATGATTGAAAATATGATATTCTATTTATTAGAGTAGAGGTGTTTTAGATGAGTAAATTAATTGATGAAAATGCTCCTAAAGATGTTAATGATAATGAATTAGAGTTTAATAAAAAACATCGTGAAGAAACAGAAGATTTAATGGCTAAATCTTCTACTAATTTGGATGGTTATTGGGATCGCAATAATCCTTTTGTTAAACTTATTTTATTTCTTTTAGCGGTTGTTATTGTTGGTGGAGTTATTTATTACGTTTTGGCTTATATGAATAGTCATTAATGATTCAGATATAATCATAGGAGGTGATATGAGTGCTTGATAGTCTTTTGAAACGAGATGATGTATGTCAATTTATTCGAGAAGTTCAAACGAATGAACGTTATTTTTTAAAGGAAGTTGATTCATCATTTGATTTTTCTTTTCCTTTTGCCAAAGAAGCTGCACTTTTTATCTTTTATGATGCATTAATTAAATATCGTATTATTATGGAAGATGATTATTTATTTCCAGAATATATTGAACAGTTAGAAAAACTATATCGTAAGCTTGATAATTTTAGTGATATTCGAAAAGGGATTCATCAATTGATTGTAAAAATGATTGGTATTAAATATTCTATGAAAGATGTGGAAAGTTTAGAATCTCGTAGAGATATTATTGAAAGAGTGTATAAAAAATATATTGAAAATGGATACTTTGTTCGAGGAGTGTCTAATCAATATTATGGTTCTGTTTTAGAAGAAGATTATATACCGGGAGTACATACGTTCTTTTATGATCGTTTTTCAAAATTATCTGATATTTTAGAAAAGTATCATGTTTCTTCTACTATCCAAAAAGATTTTTTAGAGAAGAAAGCTTCTTTTACGGATGATGTAGTCATGGGATGTTATTACTCTGTATATGCTCCGTTCTTTTATTATGATTTCTTATTGTCGAAAGAATTTGGTCAAAAAAATCATAAAGAAGATTTTTTAATTAATGATTATCATACTTTAACTCATCCAATAAAAAAATATATGAGTGATCATTTGTTTAGTGAAAGTGATCGAAAATATATTATGGAATTGATTAAAGATGAGTGGGATTTTCTTCATCAAAAGAAAAAAGAAGTTGCTTTATTATTCGTTCCTAGAAAAGAGCTATGTAAGCAAGATGTTTCTTTAGAAGACTATTTAAAGGATGAACATTCTATTTATGAGGTAATTGATCGAATGCTAAGTTCTAAGTATTCTAATATTCCTTGTGAACAAGTTATTCCAAAAGAAGAGATTCAGTTACTTGTATTAAGTTTGTATGATGATATTATTTCTAAACAAAAAGAAAAAGAAGAAGAGTATTATAAAGAAGTTGGTAATGATTTTTTAAATAAATATGGGGATGTTTCTATATTTTTACTTTTAGGTTCACTTTTTATTAGTTTAGGAGTTATTATTACGATTATTTCTGTTTTAAGGGGGTAATATTATGAGAATTGTATTTATGGGGACTCCAGATTTTGCTGTTCCAATTTTGCAAGGATTAATTGATTCTTATGAAGTAGTAGGAGTTGTGAGTCAACCTGATAAAAGAGTTGGTAGAAAACAAGAATTAAAAGCTACTCCTATTAAAGAATTGGCAGAAAAGTATCATATTCCTGTTTTTCAACCAATTAAGATTCGGGAGGATTATCAAGAAATATTAGATTTAAAACCAGATCTAATTGTTACTTGTGCATATGGTCAGATTATACCCAAAGTTATATTAGATTATCCTAAATTAGGGTGTATTAATGTCCATGGCTCTTTACTTCCTAAACTTCGAGGAGGAGCACCTATCCATCATGCTATTATCGATGGATATAAAGAAACTGGTATTACGATTATGTATATGGATGTTTCTATGGATAGTGGGGATATTATTAGTCAAAAAAGTATTAAGATTCAAGATTCTGATACGGTTGGAATTTTATGGGATAAAATGAGTTTCATGGGTAGAGATTTATTATTAGAAACTTTACCTAGTATCATGAATGGAACGAATAAAAGAATAAAACAGGATGAAAGCTTGGTTACTTTTGGCCTAAATATAAAACGTGAAGAAGAACATATTGATTTTAATAAAACGAGTCGCGAGATATTTAATCGAATACGAGGTTTAAATCCATGGCCTAGTGCTAATGTGATATTGGATGATCTTGAAATGAAAGTATATGATTCTATGATTGGTGATAGAGTTTTTTCTAACAAAGAAAATGGAGAGATATGTGATATTACGAAAAAAGGTATTTCTGTTAAAACGAGTGATGGGGAAATCATCTTAACGGATATTAAGCCTTTTGGAAAGAAAAGAATGGATGCTACTAGTTATGTAAATGGTATTGGGAGAGAAAAACTCATTGGTAAGGTGTTTAAATAATGAAAAATTTTATTAAGAATATAAAGGAAATAAAAGAAAAACCTCATGGAAAATCTATTTTGTTTTTTGGCTTTTATTTGATATTTTTTTTGGTAATTATTTGTGTTGCTCGATTAGGAGGAAGAAATTCTACAAAAGTAACTGATTATGAAAAAGGCAATCCTCTTACTTTTCATATAGGGGCTGTTTTACAGAATAATTATTCATTTGATTATCAGATTTATGTGGATGATCAGGTTTACTCTTATCAAGGAAAAAGAAAAGATAAAGAATCATCTTTTTCTTTCCAAGGAAAAGAATATTATTGCAATGAAGATCATTATTTTGTAAAAGAAGAGACATGGATAAAAAGCGATAATCCATATCTTTATCCTTCATTTTTAGATATTGAGAAGTTTTCATCTCTTATTCAGGCTTCTACATATGTATCTAAAACCAGTTATGAAAGTGGAAAAATGACTTATAATATGTTATTATCTACTAATACAATTAATGCAATGATTCATCAAGTAAATAGTGATTTTATGGAAGAGCCAAATCAAATTATTATTAGTACAGATGAAAATAAAAATGTAAATGAAATTAAGTTTATATTAGATAGTTATTGTACATTGAATCAGTATTGTCAAAAGACGTTAAAAATTACGATTCATTATGATGATTTTGGTTCTATTAAAGAAATTGAAAATCCAATTGCTTAATCATAGGATAGAGGAATCTACCCTTTTTCATTGTACTTTTGAGTGGTTATTTGATAAAATGTTCTTGGAAAAGAGGGATTCCTATGAAAAATATTTATGGATTGACATTAGAAGAAATGGAACAAGTATTTTTGAATTTTGGTTCGAAGAAGTTTCATGCTCAACAATTGTTTTCGTGGTTATATGAAAAAAGAGTGGAATCCTTTGATGCTGTTACGAACATAAAAAAAGAATTATTAGAAGTTTTAGAAAAGGATTATTCTATTCAAAGGTTTTCTATTGTGGATATTCAAGAAGATGTTGATGTATGTAAGTATTTATTTGAGTTATTTGACGGGGAACATATTGAAGCGGTTTTAATGAAACATGATTATGGTAATAGTGTTTGTATTTCTTCACAAGTTGGTTGTAATATGGGATGTAAGTTTTGTGAGTCTGGTAGAAGAAAAAAAGTACGAAATTTAGAAACATATGAAATGGTATTACAGCTATTGATGATTGAGAAAGTCTTAGGAGAGAGGATTAGTCATGTTGTAGTAATGGGAATCGGTGAACCTTTTGATAATTATGATCATTTGCTTTCTTTTTTTAAGATTATTAATCATCCAAAAGGATTTGCTATTGGAGCGAGACATATTACTGTTAGTACTTGTGGAATTGTTCCAAAAATATTAGAGTTTGGAGATTTCCCTTTACAAATTAATTTAGCAATTAGTCTACATGCTCCTAATAATTCTATCAGAAATCAAATTATGCCGATTAATCAAGCCTATCCTTTGGAGACTTTGATTTCTGCTATTAAGGAGTATCTTGTAAAAACAAATCGTAGGGTTACATTTGAATATATTTTATTAAATGGAATCAATGATTCTATTTCCTGTGCAGAAGAATTAGCTCAGTTATTAAGAAATATAAATTGTTATGTTAATTTAATCCCTTATAATGAAACAAATAATTTAGATTTTAAACGAACAAATACTGTTCAAATTATGCGATTTTATGATATACTGAAAAAGAATAATATTAATGTAACAATCCGGAGAGAATTTGGTAGTAATATAAGTGCTGCTTGTGGACAACTTAGAAGTAAGAAGGAGGAACTATGAAATCGTTTTATTTAACGGATGCTGGTATGATTCGTAATCATAACGAAGACAGTGTTATTATTGTGAAAAATGATGAAAATAGTTATTTAATGGCCATTGCAGATGGTATGGGGGGACATTCCGCTGGAGAAATAGCTTCTTCGATTGCTATTCGTTACTTAGGAAAACATTTTAAAGAGTCTTTCCGTAATATGAATAAATTAGATGCAGTTAATTGGGTTCGTGATTCAGTAGATGAAATCAATACTTTGATCTTTCAACATGAAAAATCTCATCCTGAAAGTAAGGGGATGGGTACAACTTTAGTTATGGCAATTCTAACTAGCGAATTTTTATTATTTGGTAATGTTGGAGATTCTAGTGGTTTTGTAATGAAAGACCAGAAACTTCATAAAGTTACATATGATCATACATTAGTTAATTTATTAGTAAGTGCTGGAGAATTAACGAAGGAAGAAGCAAGTGTTCATCCAAAAAAGAATGTTCTAATGAAAGCATTGGGAGCGTCTTTAGAGATTGATGTTGATATTTTTGATTGTGATATGGATGTTACGGAAATTCTTTTATCCAGTGATGGGCTTACAGGTATGTTAGATCGTGAGAGTATTGAAAAAGTTCTTCTTGGAGAAGGAACTGTAGAAGAAAAAGTTACGAAGCTGATACAAAAAGCTAATAATAGGGGTGGAACAGATAATATTTCGGTTGCTTATTTAGTTCGCGATGAAGAAGGTGAAGATAAGTGATTACAAAGGGGCAAAAAATTAATGATCGTTATGAAGTTATTCGATCAATAGGCGAAGGTGGTATGGCTAACGTATATCTTGGCTATGATACAATATTAGATCGAAATGTAGCTATAAAAGTGCTTCGAGGAGACTTGTCCAATGATGAGAAGTTTGTTCGTAGATTTCAAAGGGAAGCTTTATCTGCTTCTA
>CACZOQ010000171.1 GCA_902782835.1 uncultured Erysipelotrichaceae bacterium
AAAACACTTAAAAATGAAGAAACACATCAACAATCACTAAATAATATTAATTCAGGTCTAGATGATATAAATTCTGAATTAGCTAATTTATAAAAAAAATATAATAGAATCTATTATATTTTTTTCTTTTTTAAGAAGATCTTAATAATATAAGATAAGAAAATAGTCATAATACCAACAAAACACCATTTTAATATGATATTCAGTAAAGACCAATTACCAGTATACTTATTAATAATTTCAAATACATTTTCTGGTAAATACTTACCAATTAAATGAGCAACATCTTTTAAACCAATATTATTTTTAATAAAAGCTAATATTCTTAAGGTAATCTCAACAATCGCCATAAAAAATACAAAAGATGAGAATCTCTTAAAGAACATTAAAACTAAAATAAGTAATATTATAAAAACGATTAAATCAATATACATTGTACCACCTCATACCCTATTCTTTACAATAATAGAATAACAAAAACAACCATTTTTTTCAAGATAAAAAAAGTAAGAATAAATCCTACTTTTATGATTCTTCAACTTGAAAATCAACTATTTCACCATTATCTTTAACTAAACTAGCAATTGTTTTTTCAGCATTTTTTAATTTTTCATCACAAACCTTAGAAAGATTCATTGCCTTATTAAATTCAGAAATAGCATCATCCAATGGAACATCCCCTACTTCCAACTTTTTAACAATTGTTTCTAACTCCTGTAAACTCTCTTCAAAACTTAATTCTTTTTCTTCTTTTTTTGACATATAAATTACCTCCCACAATCGATTGTATAGCCAGTAGAAGCATACTCTCTTAATATTTTTCCATCAAGGCGAATCTTATTTCCATATTTTATATCCGAAATAAGAAAAGATTGGATAAAAATTGAAATATGATTCATAATTCTAGATCATACTTTTTTCATTATAAAACCTCCGTATGAATCGTACCATCCTGAAATTCAATATCCAGTAAATCACCTTTTTTTACTTTATGAACACTGTCTACTACCTTATCCTCTTTTTTAGAAATTGTATAACCTCTTTTTAAGGTAAGTAATGGACTTAATGTTTCCAATTTCGATAATAATTGTAAATAATACTGACTCTTTTTTTCTATCATTTGATAAGGATTTTGAAAAATATAAGAACTTTGTATCTGAATCAATTCTTTTTCTTTAAGATGAATTAAAGAACTGATTTGATATTTCAAACGTTCTAAAATTGAATCAAATAACATTTCCTTAGTTTGATACATAACCATAGGATTCTTCATAATATTTCGATTCAGTATACTATCAAGTCTTTCTCGATAATGAATAACACGATTCGTTATGACTTTATTTAAACGTATATTTAATTGTGTTAAATAATTCATGACATCCTGTATTTGAGGAACTGCCATTTCTGCAGCTCCTGTTGGAGTTGGAGCCCGCAAATCCGCAACAAAATCAGCAATCGTAAAATCGATTTCATGCCCTACCGCACTAATAATCGGTGTCTCGCAATCATAAATAGCTCGTGCAACAATTTCTTCATTAAAAGCCCATAAATCCTCAATCGATCCACCACCACGTCCTACAATAATAGTATCCAATCCAAAAGAATCAGCTTTCTGAATTTGTCGAACAATATCTTCTTTTGCAGACTCTCCTTGAACCAAAGCAGGAAATAAATAAATTTTAGTTAAAGGCCATCTTCTTTGAATCGTTGATAAAATATCTCGAATAGCAGCACCTGTAGGAGCAGTAATAACACCAATACTGTTAGGTATTTTAGGAATTGCTACTTTATGAGACTCATTAAATAACCCTTCTTCTCCTAGTTTCTTTTTAAGCTGTTCATAAGCAATATATAGATTTCCAACACCATCTTCTAACATTTCACTGACATAAATTTGATAGCCACCATTTGCTTCAAATACAGAAATCTTTCCAGTTACCAAAACTTTCATTCCATCTTGTGGAATGAATTTAATACTTTTTGTTTGAGAAGAAAACATAACAGCATTAATCCGACTATTTTCATCTTTTAAAGTAAAATAGAAATGTCCTCTACTATGTGCTTTAAAATTAGAAATCTCACCTTTTAAAAACACTTCATTTAAATGAACGTCATTATCAATTTTATATTTAATATATCGTGTTAATTGACTAACTGTTATATATTTATCTTGCAAGAAAACACCTCCATCCAAAAACGGAGAAATAAAAGTTATTTCTCTTCATCATGATAAATCTTATCTAATACTCCATTAATCATTTTAGTAACAGCTTCATCACTATATA
>CACZOQ010000172.1 GCA_902782835.1 uncultured Erysipelotrichaceae bacterium
CAAGTCATTTATAATCTCATGAATAATGCTATTAATTATACAGGAGAAGATAATACAGTTACCATTCAAGTAACAGTTAAAGAAGATATTCTAGTAGAAATAAAAGATACAGGAAAAGGAATAAAAGAAGAAGAAATTCCTTATATTTGGGATAAATATTATAAAAACAAAAAAGAACATAAAAGAAATCTAATAGGAACCGGTTTAGGCCTAAGTATCGTTAAAAAAATTTTAGAACAGCATCATTACTCATACGGAGTAGAATCAAAGAAAAAGAAAGGCACAACTTTCTACTTTAGAATACCAAAAAAGGAAGATTAAACTTCCTTTTTTTAATTATAAATATATAATTCATGTTGACAACGAGTACAAGCTACATATAATAAATTTCTTTCGTTCTTTTTATAAGAATTATTTCGATCATTATAAATGATAACACTATCAAACTCTAATCCTTTTGATACATAAGCAGGAATAATAATTAAATTTTTATGGAATCCCTTCGTATTAGCATCTACTAAAGAAATATCAATCTCATCATGAATCAAATCATAAAGCATTTCTGCTTCCCTATAATCTTTCGTAATAACAGCTGTACTTTTATATTGTTCTTGTAAAAGACGAATATCACCCACCAATCGTTTCTTTAAATCTCCTACCCCTTTTCTTATAACAACAGGTTTATTACTTTTGTGGCGAATAGCATTTACATGTTTTAAATTTAAAATCTTATTCGTATAATCAATAATCTCAGGTGAAGAACGATATGTCTTTAATAATTCTAAATACTTAGCTCCTCCAGGAAATAAATCTTGTAAAGTTTCTAAGGAATCATAATGATAATATGGATTAATATTTTGATGAATATCTCCTAATATAGTAAAATCTGCTTTCCGAAAGATTTGATTAATAATAATATATTGTAATCGATTATAATCCTGTGCTTCATCAATAATAACTTGTTTAATCATTCCTTCATATAAAAATCCTTCTAAACGACCTTTAACATAAGCAAATAATAAAGCATCTTCATAATGTAAAATATCTCTTTTTAAAAAAGATTGAACATAATTTTTTTCTAGAGGGAAACGACAATATTCACTAAGGAAAAAATTCTTTAAAATAGCTGGATAATCTTTCTTAAAATTACTATGTTCATATAATAACTTTAAAAAAGTCTTCTTTTTAGCCATTTTTCCTTTATAAAACTGAGAACATATCTTATCCGCTATCTCCTCTACTCTTTCAAAGAAAGGAAGTCTATCATACTTATAATGAAGCATTTCATTAAGATCATTTTTTTCTACTATATTTTTATTTTTTTCTCCTTCATAGAAAGAAGAAGTAAATTCTCTTGTTTCTATATAATGATCTAAGAAAGCATCTAAATCATCAATTATTTTATCACTCTGTTTATATTCAACAAGTTCTGGAAAATCTTCTTGATAAGAATAATATCGAGAAACAAAATCTGTAAAACTTTCAACTCCTTTATATTCCGTAATAAAACTCTCCAAATAATCAGCAAAAGTAGTTTGTAAAGTATTAGCTTCTCCTAAAGAAGGTAATACTTCAGAAATATATTCTGTAAAAATATTGTTAGGAGAAAATATTAATACATTATTACTATTTAAATCTTTTAGGCGATAAAGTAAAAAAGCAATTCGATGCAAAGCAACAGTTGTCTTACCACTTCCCGCAATTCCTTGAACGATTAAATGATTATCTTCTAAATTCCGAATGACTTTATTTTGTTCTTGCTGAATCGTATTGACAACATTCTTCATACGATCACTAGACTCTTCTGCTAAAACTTCCTGTAATACTTCATCATTAATATTTAAATTATTATCAAATACTCCTAATAATTTACCATTTTCTATTTTATATTGTCTTTTTCTTTTTAAAACCCCACTATAAACTCCCCCTGGGGCCGTATATTGACAAGGACCTGTTTCATAATCATAAAACAAACTACAAATAGGACTTCGCCAATCATACAAAATATTATTATCATTATCATCTTTTAAATAAGTTAAAGACATATAAATATTAAAAATAGTTCCTTCATCATCTTTAAAAACAATACTAGCAAAATAAGGCTTATCTTTAATTTTACGAAGACTATTATAATATTTTTGTTTTTGAAAAAACTTATCCGCTTCTAAACTAGTCGCAGCCATTACTTGTTGTACTTCACCTACATCAAAACTATGCGAATCAGACCACATCATTTTTTTAAATTCAACTAATTCTACTTCAGCAGAAGAAACATCTTTTCCTAGGTCATCTAAAGTCGAATGAAGAAGTTTATTTACCTTATGTAATATTTTCTTTTCTTTTTGAAGTTCATTCTCACTAATTGCCATACAATCACCATTTTAATCATATCATAAAAGAAGATAAACGAAAAAAAATAAAGCCTTACTTAACGTCAATTAAAAAAGGATAGTATACCTATCCTATTAAATTGATAATATCTAAAAATATACATCCCAAAAGAATATAGAAAGAAAGTTTTGTACATTGAAATCTCTTGATATTTTGAAATTCATAATCTTCTTTTTTATAATCCTTCACTTCTTTTAAGCGAAGAAATAGATTTTTCTTTTTTGATAAATTCTCAGAAGTTATCAAAACAAATTCATTTGGTTTTCCTGATTCACTATAATGAACATTTTTAATTCTACTAATATAGAAAAACATTGCCATATCCATAGAAGCCCCCATAAAGTTTACAACCGCTAACCAACAAAGAATGGGTAAATGAAAAACAACACCGATAACATATGGAAAAACACTAAGAACAGTAAATGGCATTTGAAGAGAAATTAAAATGTTCTTTTTAGTAATCTCTTGATAACCCATACAGTAAAATATCCCTTTTTCTAATAATATACCATAAGCAATATTTTCAAGTTTCGTTCCTCCAAGATAATAACCGACTCCATGAAACGCTTCATGTAAGAAAAAGTAAAAAATCATAATAGTAAGAATAAAAGGAGTATCAAAGAAAGAAGTATACCCAAAAATCTTATAAGTAATAATAGCAGCAAAAACAAAAATTACCATGGCAAAAACATTTGCTCGAACAAGTGCCATTTCATAAACATAGGCTTTTTTATGCATTGAACTCATGGATCTTCCCTACAAACTCATCTTGAAGTACTTGTAACCTTTCCTTAGTAGTAGCTTCAAATCGCGCTGTAATATTTGGACCGGTATTACTTGCTCGAACAAGTGCCCAACCATCTTCAAATTCTACTCTAACTCCATCAATATCAATATACTTATAATTTTGATTTTTGGCGTACTCTAATACTTTGTCAACAATACCAAATTTCACATCGTCAGCTGCTTGAAACTTAATTTCCTCTGTCGAATAATACTCATGAATTCCAGATAATAACGCATCACATGTTTTATCTGTATGAGATAGTATTTCAAGTAATCTTAATCCAGCATATAAACCACTATCAAAACCAGGCCAACGATCTCTAAAATAAACATGTCCAGATAACTCTCCACCAAATGGTAAATCTTCTTCTCTAACTTTTGCTTTGGTATAAGAGTTACCAGTACGATAACATAGTCCTTTGCCACCAAGAAGTTCAATCTCATCACTTAAAGTCTTAGAACACTTAACATCATATAAGAACTCTTTTTTAGCAACCTTATTAATAATATCTCGAACGATAATGACCATATATTTATCCGTAGGAATAAACTTAGCCGTATTTGATACAACTCCTAAACGATCTCCATCTCCATCAAAACCTAATCCAACATCAGCACCTACTTCTAATACTTTTGCTTTTAATTGTTCTAAATTAGCTTCAATACAAGGATCTGGATGATGATTTGGAAAATGTCCATCACTTTCTCCATTAATCGTAATAACATCAATTGGGAACATTTTATATAACTCTTCGGCAATAATAGAAGTCGTTCCATTTCCTGGATCAATCACAACTTTTACTCTTCTAGGACCAAAATGTAAATTTGAACGATAAAGTTCTAAATAATCCTCACGAATATCATAAGAAGACTCATGCCCTTCTCCTTGCTCAAAATTGCCTTCTTGTATCTCGGCTAAAAAGTCTTGAATTTCTTGACCTTTACAATTCCCAGCTTCATCAAAAGCAAATTTAAATCCATTATCATCTTTAGGATTATGAGAAGCTGTTACCATAACTCCACTATAAACCTTTAATTTAATACAAGCATAATAATACATTGGAGTTGTACATAAACCAAGATCAATAATATCAATTCCAGTCGACAAAATTCCAGCTTTTAAAGCATTCGTTAAAGACTCAGAACTTAATCGATTATCATGGCCAATCACACAATTTGTCTTACCCATTCTTTTAATATGAGATCCAAAACCTAAACCAATTGTATAAGCAGAATCTTCATCAATCTCTGTTGGTACAATTCCACGAATATCATAACCTCTAAAAATATTTGTATTAATATCTTTTTTATAATTATAATTCATATAATTCCTCCTAATGATATAGTATCATTTATTTCCAATAAAGTAAATCATATAAAAAGAGACATCACTGTCTCTTAATTACTTTTTTCTATCCTCTTCATCCGCCACTTCAAATAATTGTTCCTTATAATGCTTAAAAGATTTATTATTTTTATAACTTGTTTTAGGAAAAGACTTAAAAATATGTGTTGTACCAAATAAACATTTCCGTAAATCTTCTTTCATTTGTTTCTTGACTTCTTCCGTAGCATCTTTA
Source organism: uncultured Erysipelotrichaceae bacterium (assembly GCA_902782835.1). GTDB lineage: Bacteria > Bacillota_I > Bacilli_A > RF39 > UBA660 > UBA3789. The sequence goes on from CACZOQ010000172.1 coordinate 4,758, forward strand.
TGAATATATGCATTCAAGTCAATTTTAATTTTTAATAAACTATTAAGAGTAAATACCAAATCACAAAAGAAAATAATAAAACATATAGAACCAACTAAAATCAATGATCTACTAGATAAAAAATCTAAAAAATGAAGAATAATTGGATTAATAGTTCGATAAAAAAGAATTCCACCAATACCAAATCCAAAAGAATTCTCTAAACATATTCTTCCATTAATATTAAACTTTTTATCATTATAATCCCACCAACGTAATTTAAATATTTTTTCTAATATCAAAGAAGAAAAATATTCAACAACAGAACAGATAAATAAACAAATACAAAACAAAGCAAAATAATCATCCAAATATTTTTGTACAACAAAATTCATGAAGATTCCACCAATACCAAATACTGGTAAATATGGTCCCAGTAAAAAACCACGATGAAAATTAAATTTATGAAAATTCAAAAATATTGTAATAACTTCTATCATATAACCAATAATAGAATAGATAAAAAATAATAAGAATAAATGAAAGAAAGAATAGAACATATACCTCACCTAAAAGATAAACTTTAAAAGTCCAAAAGATATAATCATCATAATAATACTAGCAATAAAAATACCAATCATTGCAGCTAAAAAAGCTTTTTTACGATCCATTTCTAATACAGCAGCAATCAAACAACCAGTCCATGCTCCTGTTCCAGGAAGTGGAATTCCAACAAAGAAAACTAATCCCCAAAAACCATATTTTTCAATTTGACTTTTATGTTTCTCAACTTTTCCATCTAACCATAAGGCAACTTTTCTACTTCTTTTTCCTTTTCTCATTAATTCTAATATCGAATTAATAAACCAAAGAATAAACGGAACAGGAATAATATTACCAATAACAGAAATAATATAACTACGAATCGGATCTAATTCTAAAATAGAAGCAGCAATTAACCCTCCACGTAACTCTAAAATAGGCATTAAGGAAATAATAAAAACAATGATTTCTTTTCCAAAAGGAAGAGATTGAAAACCTCCAAATAACCCAACAAATAATTCAACAATTTTCTCTACCATAATTCCTCCTAGTTTTCTAATACTTCCATAATCAGTGGAACAACATGCTTTTTACGAGAAACACAACCTTCTATAAAATCCCCTTCTTGTACAGATTTTTGATAAACCAAATCCATAATTCCAGAACCTCTACGGTTAAAAATAACATAACTACCATTACGAATAATATCCGTAACATATAAAGCTACTAATACATAATGATTGGCTTCAGCTTCACGATCTAATACATCAACATAAGCCTCTAAATCTTTTTGAATATCATCAAAATTCATGGTAAAGAATTGACCAACAGAGAACTTAACATCATTAACAGTAAACAACTTATAATCATTAAATAATACATCTTCATAACTCATGCCTTCTAAAGAAGTCCCAGACTTTAATAAATCCATTCCATATTTCTCATAAGAAACATCCGCAATCATAGATAAATTAGCAACAGCTTCACGATCACGATAAGTAGCAGTAGGACTTTTTAATATTAGAGTATCTGACAAAATACCAGATAACAATGCCCCTGCAATCTCTCTTGGAATTTCCATTCTTCTCTCAACATATAAATTATATACAATCGTTGAAGTAGAACCAACTGACATATTTCTAAAATTAATAGGATAATTCGTTGTAATACTTCCTAAATTATGATGGTCTAAAATTTCAACAATTTCAGCTTCCTCTAATCCTTCTACACTTTGTACTTTTTCATTATGATCAACTAAAATAACTTTCTTAGGAGTCTTTTCACTTAAATCTGTTATTTTTAATAAACCTAAACATTTATTATTTTTATCTACAACTGGATAATTTGTATGTTTTAATTTATGATTTACATCAATAATATCAGACACAAAATCAGTTTCCATAAACGTAATAGGTTCATGAACACGAACCATCGTTTTAACATAATTCGTAAGAGATATTAATCTCGCAATATGATAAGCAAAAAACGGAGTACGAATAATATTAACATGATTTTTCTTAGCTAATTGAATATGTTCTTCTTTAATAAAAGAATCCCCCGTTAAAATAATTAATTTAACTCCCGCATTTACTGCATATTCAATCACACTATGACGATCTCCTACAATTAAAATATCATCATGTTTTAATTCAACTTGTGACATAAAAGTAGTACTACGATAAGTTGCCATCAAAATATTACCCGCAATCTCATCATCACAACGATAAACTGCTTCTCCATTTAAAACATGAAGAATATTATCATACGATGTATGTAGTTCTTCCCCATTTTCATAAATCAAAATATGACTTAAATCTTTTAATGTAATTAATCCACTTAAACTTCCATTTTCACGAATAATAGGAAGTCCAGTTAATTCTTCCCGTAACATAGCCTGATACCCTTCATAAATACTAGCTGTATCTTTTAGGAAAAATCCTTTATGATATATTACATCTTTTAATTGTAATTTAACATCGTTTAAATACTTTGGTGCTTTTAATCCAAAAAAATCCAATGCGTATTGAGATTCTTTATTAATGGTACCTAAAACTCTAGCCTCTGTATTTTCACCTAACTTATTTTTTAAATAAGAAAGACCAATAGCCGCCATAACAGAATCAGTATCTGGCTTACGATGACCAAATATCAAAGTTTTCTGCATTACCCTCACTTCTTTCTTGTAAAGTATATCATATTTTCCAAAGAAAAAAAAGACTTATCCCTAAGTCTTTATGATTACGTTTGATGTTGTTAGATTACTACTTCCTCCATTCGTAATGACCCAGTTTCGATCAGCAGCATTTTTTACATAAATTTTTTGCGTTGTTTTCCATTGGGAAAACAAATCGGTAGAACCTGTTACATTATCAAAACTAAATGTAGATAAATCTAATTGAAAAGAACTATTATTATAAGCAGTACTAGTAAACATCTTATACATATCGGTTACTCTACTTGTGTCAAACTTATCTCCTAAATTTAAAGTGAATACTGGACTCATAAGGCCTGCTCCAGCAAACATCCAACTCATACTTGTTACTTTACTTGTGTCAAACTTATCGCCTAAATTTAAAGTAAATACTGTACTTTTATTTCCTGTATACAAAAACATAGAATCCATTTTTGTAACTTTGCTTGTATCAAATTTATTACCTAAATTTAATGTAAACGACGTATTGGAATAGCCAGTTGAACTAAACATGCTTCTCATATCAGTAACACTACTCGTATCAAATTTATCTCCTAAATCTAAAGTAAACACTGGACTTTTTTCTCCTGAAAGATAAAACATACTATTCATATTTATTACATTACTGGTATCAAATTTATCTCCTAAATCTAAAGTAAATACTGTACTATTCCTTCCCGTACAAAAAAACATAGACTCCATACTTGTTACGTTGCTTGTATCGAATTTATCTCCTAAATCTAAAGTAAATACCGGACTACTATAGCCTGCCTCAGAAAACATACTACGCATATTATTTGCTTTACTAGTATCAAATTTATCACCCAAGTTTAAAGTAAACACTGTACTATCATGACCAGTTTTTTCAAACATTCGATATATTGTTGTTACATTACTGGTATCAAATTTATCTCCTAAATCTAAAGTAAACACTGGACTACTATAGCCTGTCTCAGTAAACATAAAACTAGCATCCGTTACATTACTCGTATCAAAATTGTCACCTAAATCCAAAGTAAATACCGGATTATTACGTCCTGTTTTATCAAACATATAACCCATATCTGTTACACTACTCGTATCAAACTTATTTCCTAAATCTAAAGTAAATAATGTACTACTATAGCCAGTTGCATAAAACATACTATGCATATTTGTTACATTGCTTGTATCAAATTGATCTCCTAAATCTAAAGTAAATACTGTGCTTCTAAGTCCTATATAATCAAACATATAACCCATATCTGTTACACTACTTGTATCAAACTTATCTCCTAAATCTAAAGTAAATACCGGACTATTATAACCTGTATAATGAAACATACCACTCATATTTGTTACATTACTTGTATCGAAGTGGTCGCCTAAATCTAAAGTAAAATTTGTACTATTATAACCTGTATAACAAAACATAGTTCTCATATTTGTTACATTACTTGTATCGAAGTGGTCGCCTAAATCTAAAGTAAATACTGTATTATTATAACCTGTATAATAAAACATCTTATTCATATCTATAACATTACTTGTATCAAAGTTGTCGCCTAAATCTAAAGTAAATACTGTACTATAATAACCTGTATAATAAAACATATTATTCATATCTATAACATTACTTGTATCAAAATTATTACTCAAATCAAGAGTAAATTCAGAGCTATTATAGCCTGTATAATAAAACATAAAACTCATATTTGTTACTCTTGATATATCTAATTTATTTATTCCATTTATTTGATCTGCCTTCCTTAAATTGGCAAATAAATAGCTGCTATCTTCATTTGCATATAAATGTCCATCACCTTGAATTGTTAAATCATACATCGTATTATCGTCTGCATTTGTTGTAAGAAATGCCATTACATTTCCATTTTGACTAACACCAACATCCCATGAAGCTACTACATTATTAGGTGGATTTAACTCATCATCTAAATTGATAATTTTAATTTTATCTCTATACGTTGTACTTCTAAATGCAGTTTGATCATCTAAAGAAGTAGATTTTAATATGGGAATACTATTTTCTGAAACAATAATTTGTCCTTGCATCAATAAATTTGTAGAAAGTGCAGAATA
>CACZOQ010000173.1 GCA_902782835.1 uncultured Erysipelotrichaceae bacterium
TAACTTTACTATATACTTCTTTAAATGGTAAAGAGTTTACTCAAGGAACAAATACTTCCTGAAATCATCCTTTAGAATAAAGCATTGATGATTGTTCTCTTAAACCAACGATGTCTCCTCCTACAAGCATTAAATCGAAACTTTCTTCTATTTTTGGTAATATTCCATGAGGATCGGAAAAAGCAATTATTTTCATATTAAAATTTTGGATCTATATTAGTAATTAAACAATTTGTAGATATATATAATTCAAAAACGGCAATAGCATTCTCAAATACAAGTCTATCACATTTGGCTGGATCGAATATACCACGTTTAATGAACGATACAAATTGTTCTTTATCCGCATCAAAACCAATCCATTCCTTCAAATTGAAATCATTTTTTAATTCATTATAATCATATCCAGCATTTTCAATAATCTTTTTCGTTACACTTTGAAGAGCTTGATAAACAATTTGATAGCCAGGTAACTTCTTATCTTTGATTTTTTCAGCAGCTTTTAAAAATACCAATCCACCACCAGGAACAATACCTTCTTCTGAAGCAGCTTTTGTAGCACATACTGCATCATCAACACGATCTTTTCGCTCCTTCATTTCCATTTCTGTTGCACCACCAACATGTATAATAGAAATACCAGAAGTTAATTTTGCAATTCTTTCTTCATAAAATTTACTAAGAAAATCTGTATTGATTGCTTCTGGAAGATTCTTTAGTTCTTCTCTAATTTGTTGAACTCTTCCTTGTAAAATTTCTTCATTAGCATCTCCACCAATAATAGTAGTATTATCACGATTTACTATTACTTTGGAACATGTTCCTAACATTGATTCATCTACTTTAGATAAAAGTATTCCTGATTCATAGGTAGCTACTTTACCATTAGTTAATATTGCAATATCCTCAAGAACTTCCTTTCGATAATCTCCAAAAGATGGTGCTTTTATTGCACAAACCTGTAAGATTCCCTGTAATTTATTAATTTTAAGATTTTGAATAACTTCGTCGTCATAATCTTGAGCTATTAATAAAATCGGTTTATGATTATTTACAGCTATTTCCAATACAGGTATAATATCTCTCATTAACTGAATTTTTTGATCAGTAATAAGAATATAGGGCTTTTCAAGAATACATTCTCCTTTCGTAACATCTGTAGCGAAATGATGCGAAACATATCCTCTATCGAATTGCATCCCATCTATGATATCTATAAATGTATTTACACTTGGAGATTCTTCTACTGTTATAACACCATCTTTTGTAATTTTTCTAAATGCTTCATCAAGAAGTTTTCCAATTTCAGGATCGTTATTTCCCGATATTGTAGCAATTTTTTCTACAGAATCAATTGTAAAGGGAATTGTACTTTCTTTTAAGGAATCTAATACAATCTTTTTAGCTTCTTCAACTTGTTTCTTTATAATCACAGGATTTTCTGGATTCAATCTTTGTGATTGAATATATGCTTCGATCATACCTAAAGCCATAACAGTAGAAGAAGTTGTACCATCACCACTTTTCTCTCAGGATACAAGAGTTGCTTCACGAAGCATTTGTGCTCCTACATTCATTCCATGATCTGCTAATTGTATTGATCTAGCGACAGTAATTCCATCCTTTGTAACTTGTGGTTTACCGTCACGTTCAATTACAACTGACATTCCTTTAGGACCGAGTGTAGAACCTACAGCTTCTCCTATAATTGACATTCCTTTAAGAATCTTCTGTTTTGCATCTTTCCCGAATAAAACGTCTTTGTTTAACATTAAAATCCTATTTTCTTTGGTTTATTAATCTTATCCATAGTACGTTGTTTTGCATGATAAATATCAGCAAGAGTCATTGCTTTTATCTCTGGAAGATTTAAATTATATTTTTCATTCAATATACGTACTTTATCTTCTTCTAATTCTTTAAATACATAATTTGCAAAACATCTTCCTTTTCTTGTAAGCGCCGGATCAATGTCTTGTAACTCAGCATTAAATGTACAAATAAATTTAA
>CACZOQ010000174.1 GCA_902782835.1 uncultured Erysipelotrichaceae bacterium
ATTATCTTGAATTTTATTTCCGCATTTTTCACAAAACATAGTTTTCTCCTCTCTATAAAACCTAAGGGTATCCAATAAACGACTATCCATGTTATTACCTTATTACCGAGAGAATAATGGACTCGTGGCCCATATACTATAATTTTAAATGATATGCAGGCATAATAAAAGGCTTTATGCTCATATGACATAAGTGTCAAACATGACTGGATTGGCAATCAAACATAGAGGGGAAATTAAGTTTAATAATAGATATTTTCGGTCGGCTGTGTTAATATTCTTCTAGTGTAAAAATTATGAGAGTTTTGAAATAAAAAACATAATCGAAAAATGGTTTGCATAATCTGGAGGTGGCAATGGCTGAACAATTATATACAATACCGGTAAATGACGCATTTGACACGGACTGCGAATGTCCACTATGTCTTATGGCTAGGGACTTGGAGAAGAATGCGATTGAATTCACTATGGGTCCAAGTTACATGGAAGATGACAACCGTGCCATGACGGATAAGCTGGGATTTTGCGCAAAGCATATTAGAATGATGTATGCGGATAAGAATAAACTGGGTGTTGCACTGATGCTTAATACCCATATGAATAAGACTATGAGGGAAATGAGAGCGCTGGCTGAAAAGGATAAACCTCAGGCAGAGGGGATGCTGGCTAGAAAGACTGGAGGATTATTCTCAAAAGGTAGCGATAAGTCACCAGTAGTAAAATATATCGAGAATTTAGAAGCTAGCTGTTTTGTATGCCAGAGAATCACTCCAGTATTTGACAGGTATATTCATACTATCTTCCATATGTGGAAGAGGGATGCGGAGTTTAAAGAGAAACTTAAAAACTGTAAGGGCTTTTGTACTTACCACTATGGTGTGCTTTACGAAAAGGCTGCCATCAATCTGGGGCAGGCTGAGCTGGAAGAATTCATTTCCGTTCTTAACGATGTTTACTTTGATAATATCCAGCGTGTTAATGAGGATGTGTCCTGGTTTATCGATAAGCATGACTACAGGAATAAAGAAGCGGATTGGGGTAACTCGAAGGATTCGATACAGAGGGCGATTATCAAGACTGAGCATACGATTATAGAGGAATAAGGCATTTTTTGGTGGTAGTGTAAAATTGGCATTAGATGTACAGCCTTTCGTTATGAAGGGCTGTTTTAATGTGTTAAGGAGTAGAAGATAATAGCGTTTTATGAAAAGGATGAAGAGTATAAAGAGCTATTAAGTTGTTCGGATAAAAGGAAGAGATTAAAAGTATGTATAGAGATTTTACTAATGAAGAGAAGGGTAGACTTTTAGGTTATGTAAAAGATAATAATGATTTTTATTCGTCGTGTAACGGGGATTTGTTTTTTGAACTTTCTCAATATGATGACTTGGATATTAATGATTATATCGATGATATAGATAGATATCATAAAAAATTAATTTATGTAGAGAATATGACTGCAAAAAAAATAAAGCAGATATTTGAAGCTGTTCACGAGAAGGATGAGGACACACTTACCAATATAGATATTATTAATGGACTAACAGAAGCATTATATAAATATATGAACAATCTGAAAACTAAAATTGTATTAGGTAAAAATGGGTTTGGTGGAAAGGTTACTGAACCGTGGGCTTTACCAAAGGACGAATATTTAAAAAATTTTAAAAAAGAGTTTCAGTTTGCCAATGCGAAGAAATGTGCTGAAATGTATGATGCTTATCGTGATGGTGATATAGAAAAAGTTGAGAAGTATCTGGAAAGAGAAGTGGATGATCTGACTAGGGATGTTGCTGATTTTGGCGGGGTGCCTGGTGCAACTGTAAAAAAATCACGAGAAGAAATAGTAGTTGATTTATATAGATTAATTAATCCAGACTCGGCTAAGAAGTTTGATGAATTATTTGATTCTTGTAAAGGTACTACTATTAGCGCGTTTGATAGATATAATATCATGTATTTGGCGTATACTGCGGAGGAGCCATACAGAAGTTTATTTTTTAATTCGCTTGGGACATATAAGTTAGGTAAATACGATAAAACGGTTAAAATAAGCAGATTCATTCCAGAAGATAATAGAATAGAATTTGATACGAAGTATTCAATGTTTGGTGATCCATTAGGTCCATATACCACATTTTTTCATGAGTGCGGTCATGCGATTGATTATAATGCAGCCGTAGGATCCGAATCGTATTCAGATTTCTATGATATGCATGGTAATTATGATGTTATTTATGGCGATGTTCACGATAGAATACAGTTAGAGATTGCTGATTATATTGATAATTCGCCAATCTTTAGTTTTTTGGGTAAGGAAGAACGAGATAGTTGTATTAAAAATATTACTAAGTGTATATTTGATTATGATGGTGATGAAAGTAAATTATCAACCGCAAATGAAGAGATGATATTTAAAGCGGTTGTAAAAAAAATAAAATCTGATTTTACGCCAAAGAAAACCTTGGATGATTCGAAGCCTACCGCCGAAAACTATCATTGTCCGTCTGATATATATGGAGGATTGACTGATAGAGTGGTGGAAGGTAATTACCATCATGATTTGTATGAGGATAAGGATAAAGATGGCATATGGGATGATGGTGAAGGTTATTGGTTTGAAGAAAAAAATGAAGGGACCTTTGGCCGTTCACGAACAGGTAATATAGAAAACGAAACTTGGGCTGAATTTTATAGTGATAAAATGACAGGGGTTGAAAAATCGTTAAAATGTATGCAGGAATATTTGCCGAATACATATAAAAAGTATGAAGAAATGGCGCAAGATATGCTGGAGTATTGTTATTAATGACAGGTTAAGAGTGGATGATTGATAATAGAATGACTATACAAAACGCACAATAAAATATGTGAAATGTGGAAAATGCTTTCTTGATGATGGAATTATTGTATTTTTATAAACTATATGTTATTGTTAAGAAGATTTTTTAGTGGAGGTAAATAAAAAATGGCATTAAGTGTACAGTATAATGAGATACGAACAGATGTTATAGGTCGTCTGGATGATCTTAAGGGAGAGATGGAATCCAATCTTCAGAA
>CACZOQ010000175.1 GCA_902782835.1 uncultured Erysipelotrichaceae bacterium
CCACATTCTTGACAATAATCAGATTTAGTATTTAATTCTGCATACATAATATTATCATAAATAAACTTAATAACTTCCATAACAGAATCCAAGTTACCATTTAAATCAGCTGTTTCAATATAAGAAATAGCTCCACCTGGAGAAAGTCTTTGGAATTCACTTTCTAATTTTAATTTTGTAAATGCATCAATTTCTTCAAATACAGGAACATGATAACTATTCGTAATATAATCACGATCTGTAATACCTTTAATAACACCAAATCGTTCTCTTAAACCTTTTGCAAATTTATAAGTAGTAGATTCAATTGGTGTTCCATATACAGAATAGTCAATATCTTCTTCACCTTTCCATTTTTTACAAGCATCATTCAAACGCTCTAATACAGCAATTCCAAAATCATGACCTTTTCCACCATCTGTATGAGAATGACCAGTCATATATTTAACACATTCATATAATCCAGCATAACCAAGAGAAATCGTAGAATATCCATGATGTAATAACTCATGAATAGATTCTCCTTTTTCTAATCGAGCAAGAGCACCATGTTGCCATAATATTGGAGCAACATCACTCGTTACTTTAGAAAGTCTTTTATGACGAATCTTTAAAGCTCTGTGACAAAGTTCCAATCTTTCATCCATGATTTTCCAGAAAGCATCCATATCTTTATCACTGCTTAAAGCAACATCAACCAAGTTAAGAGTAACAACACCTTGATTAAAACGACCATAATACTTTCCTTTACCAGGAACATAATTCTTTGCTTTTGCAATATTTCCTAAAGAAATAGAACGGTCAGGAGTTAAGAATGAACGACATCCCATACAAGGATAGCATTGTCCTTCACCATTTTCATTTTTCTTAAGCTCCAACATAACCTTTTCAGAAATATAATCGGGAACCATTCTTTTAGCTGTACATTTAGCAGCTAATTTTGTTAGATAATAATATTTTCCTTTTGGATTAATATTATCTTCTTCTAATACATATAAAAGCTTAGGGAAAGCAGGTGTAATCCAAACACCATTTTCATTTTTCATTCCCTCAATTCTTTGATTCAATACTTCTTCAATAATCATAGCAAGCTCATCTTTATACTCATCAGTTTCTCCTAAATACATACAAACACTTAAGAAAGGAGCTTGTCCATTAGTAGTAGTCATAGAATTAATCTGATATTGGAAAGTTTGAACTCCATCTACGATTTCCTTATGTAAATCTTCTTCTACAAATTTTTCAATTTGAGCTTTCGTAAGTTTACGCGCTTTATAACGTTTTTCATAAAATTCACGACTACTTCTAACAAATGGAGCTAAATGAGTAAGGCTAATCGTCGCTCCACCATACTGAGAAGAAGATACAGCTGTAATTAATTGAGTAGCAATGGTCATAGCCGTTAAGAAACGATGTGGTTTTTCAATCATTACACCATTAATATTCGTTCCATTTTGTAGCATATCTTCCAAGTTAATTAAATCACAGTTATGTAAAGCATTTTGGGCAAAATAATCTGCATCATGGAAATGGATAATTCCATCATCATGTGCTTGAACAATATCCTCAGGAAGTAAAAAACGTCTTGTAATATCAGTACTAGTAATTCCTGCTAAATAGTCTCTTTGCGTTGTAACAACCTTCGCATCTTTATTAGAGTTTTCAGTATTCCAATATTCATTTTCTCCATCAATTAATTCCTTAATAGATTGATCAGTCGTATTGCTTCTTCTTACTAATTCACGAGTATAACGATATGTAATATATCTTTTGGCAAGTTCATATTTACCAATAGACATCAATTTCATTTCGATAATATCTTGGATATCTTCAACTAAAATTCTTTTCTTACCAAGTCTCTCTATATACTTGATAATATTTTTAATTTGTATAGGAGAAGCTTTATCTTCTTCTTCTACCTCGATGTTAGCTTTTTCGATTGCTTCTTCTATCTTTTCTGGGCACCAATCAACCATATGCCCATCTCTCTTAATCACTTTCATTTTTTTCTCTCCCTTTGACCTATTTTTTTTAAAAATTACACTTTCATTATACCCCTAGAATAAAAAAAAGAATGTTGCATTTGCAACATTTTACAAAATTTGATAAAATAATTTTTAGGAGGGATAAAAATGACTAATTTATTCGAAAATATAAATGAACGAAATATCGAGAAACTAAAACGAATTCTACGGGCTAACACCATTAAATATCGTAAAAATGTAAATATACTGTCAAATGTCAATCAAGATGATTTTATAGCAATTATAGACAGCGGAAGTATTCTATTAGAAGCTAGTGATTATGAAGGAAATAAAACAATTATGGAGAATTTAGGTCAAGGAGAAATCTTTGGATCTTTAACAACACCACTCAATAATGAAGAAATATCTTGTATCGCAAAAGAGGAAACACAAATAACTTTCATTGAATACAATGAAATAACCAATGATGAAATTATAAAAACAGATTCTTATATCATTTTTATTAAAAATTTAATTAAATTATTAAGTGAACAAGTAATATCTAAAAACAATCGAATTGAATTATTAACGAAAAAAACCACCAGAGACAAATTACTAGAATATTTCAAAATACAAGCTCAAGTAAAAAGTAATAAAACTTTTACCATTCCAATCACTTTTACAGAACTTGCAAATTACTTATCGGTCGACCGAAGTGCCATGACAAGAGAAATAGCATATTTAAAAGAAGAGGGATTTATCAAAACAAATGGTCGAAAAATTACTTTACTATATTAAAAAAAAGAAGATTACTCTTCTCTTTTTTTGCTTCCATGAATTCTCCTATATTCTTTTCTCTTATGAATAAAATACAATAATAATATGAAAAGAATAATTCCAAAAAAAATTCCTAAAAAAACAAAAACACTTAGATTATAATACATATCACTAGTAAAAGGTTCTATTTCAATATACTCTTGAGTTTTATCTAAATAATGAAAAGAATAATTAATATATGCAAATTGATTTTTAGAAACAGCTTTATAATCATCTAATACTGTCATCTCAATCAATAACTTCTGAGGTTCAGAATCTGTTAATTCACCAATTGGAATATAATCATGTAAATCCAATTCCTTAGAAGATTGATTTAATATCTTGGCACTATCTTCATAAACAACTTTATTGTTTAAAGTAACCTTTAAAGACATATAATCCAATAAGTCATTATAAGATCCATCTTGAGCTTTACTATCTAACAATAGATATAAAGAAAGATTTTCGCCACAATTATTTACCAATGAAAATGTAGTAGATAAAGAACTCTCTTTCGCAAACTCAATCGTAGATGAAAAATCCTCTTCTTTTACCCGAAAACTTTCATAATAAATATGCTCTTTATCTTTAATAAAAGTAAGTTCTGGTTCTTTTGCCTGCACAGAAAGGCAAGAAATAAAAATTAAAACTAAAAATATTATTCTTTTTTTCATATTATCACCATCATGATAATCATTATAACACAGATTTACGCCCTAGGGAGCAAACTTAAACTAACTTTATTTTTTTCTATAGAAATATCATCAACATAACAGTCTACAATATCTCCTACACTAAATAAATCACTAGGATGTTTTACGTAACTAGTCGATAACTTAGAAATATGAGCAAGTCCATCATCATGTAAACCAATATCAATAAATAAGCCAAAATCAACAACATTTCTTACAGTACCTTGTAATTTCATACCAATTTGTAAATCTTTAATATCCAAAATATCACTTTTTAATATAGGTTGTGGATATTCATCACGAGGATCTAAATTTGGTTTTTTAAGAGATAAAATAACATCTTCCAATGTATAAGTATCCGTATCTAATTCGTTTGCTAATTCTGGAATAGATACTTGTTCAAGTTTCTCAATAATCTTTTTACTACCAATATCTTGAATATCACATTCAATTTTCTTCAATAAATTTAAAGCAACTTCATAACTCTCTGGATGGATAGAAGTAGAATCCAAAATATTATCCCCTTCACTAATACGAAGAAAACCAATCGCTTGTTCATAAACTTTATCTGTTAATAATTTTTTCTTTTTAATTTCTTCACGTGTCTTAATTTTTCCATTTTTATTACGATAATCTAATATTTTTTGAATAGCAGTTTTGCTCATTCCTGAAACATAGTGAAGGAGTGAAGAAGATGCAGTATTTACATTAACTCCTACACTATTAACACATTTTTCGACTACAAAATCTAATGAATTGGACAATTTGCTTTGACTGACATCATGTTGATATAGACCAACACCAATTCCATCAGGTGGAATTTTGACAAGCTCTGATAAAGGATCTTGTAACCTTCTGCCAATACTAACAGCACTTCTCTTCTCAACTGCTAAATCTGGGAATTCCTGTATAGCAACATCACTAGCTGAATAAATAGATGCTCCAGCTTCACTCACAATTACATATTGACAAGAAAGATGAAATTCATGAATCATTTCAGCACATAGTTTTTCAGATTCTCTAGAAGCTGTACCATTTCCTATCGCAATCAAATCCACATGATACTTTTGAATAAGATCCACTATAACTCTTTTAGTATCCTTGATATTCTGCTCTTCATGACCCTTAATAAAAGGTTTTACGACTGTGCTATCCAAATACTTGCCATTTTTATCAACAACAGCCAATTTACAACCATTTACATAGCCAGGATCAAAAGCAAGTACAACTCTTTCTTTCATAGGAGGAGTCAATAATAAAGCTTCTAGATTTTTACCAAAATTCTCAATAGCAGCTTCTTCTCCTCTTTCCGTAAGTTCACTGCGAATTTCTCTCTCAACAGAAGGTGCAATTAATCTTTTATAAGAATCTTCTATTGCTTCAACTACCGTATCTTTAACAAAACTTTTATCATTCTTGATAATTTTTCTTTCCAAATATGACAAAATCTCATCCTTATTAACATCAATAGTTACAGTAAGGATTTTTTCATGTTCTCCCCGATTTAAGGCTAAAATACGATGTGGTTTAATCATTTTAATTGTTTCTGAATAATCATAATACATCTCATAAGTTAAAGCTTCATCTACAGCATCTTTTTTCTTTTTAGAACCAATAATACCATTCTTATAAAAATATCCTCTAATCCATTTACGATAACTAGCATTATCACTAATCCACTCAGCAATAATGTATTTAGCACCAGCAATCGCCTCTTCTTCTGTTTTAACCGTATCATTTAAAAATTTAGAGCACAAAAATGAAAAGTCACCATTCATTGGAAAACTCATAATCATTTTAGCTAATGGTTCCAAACCGGCTTTAATGGCTTCTGTTGCTTTTGTTTTTTTCTTTTCTTTATACGGACGATATAAATCCTCAACTTCTACTAATTTAGAACAATTTAAAATTGCTTCCCTCAATTCATCCGTAAGTAAGTCTTTTTCATCAATTAAACGTATAACATCTTCTTTTCGTTTTAATAAACTTACTTGATAATCATAAACATCTCCTATTTTTTTGATTGTTTCTTCATCTAAAGCTCCCGTTGCTTCTTTTCGATAACGAGCAATAAAAGGAATCGTGTTACCTTCTTCCAACAAACTTAATACGGTTTGAACTTGTTTTTCTAAAATACCTAAATCACTTGCTATAGTATTAATAATTTTATTATCCATCTTAAACACCTCATTCTTATCATAGCAAAATTCAATTATAATAGAAAGACTTGACTTTTTTTAGAAAATAAAAAAGAAGGAAACCCTTCTAATATCCATATCGTAATATTTCAAACGTTATTCCATGATGACTACCAAATTCCGATGCACTGGCTTCACTAGAACATAAGAAATCAAATAAAAAACGCTTCCCAAAACCAATGCCTCCACCACGATCTAAAACAATCGCATTGACATCACCATAATTTGTTCCTTTTATTCTAACAATCGTACCAAATGGATAAGAACGATCCGCAGCTACTACATGAACCTCACCATAAGTTGCATCATAATAAGTTGTATTTCCTCCAGTTGCATCATAGCCTCCAGCTAAATGACCACTACACCCTGCACAATCAGGACCGTAAGCAGACAAAGAACCTACTTGTGTTTCTAAAACATCTGTTGCTACACTAGCACTAACAATTCGATTAGAAACTGCTTGTTCAAACTCTTGAACAGCCTCCTCAACTACACTAGGTTGTGCCTCTTCTACAACTTCCTCTACTTGTTCAGGAACAGGTTCAGGCTCTGGAGTTGAAACCCAAGCAGAAAAAACACTCGTCGTAACACTTTTCGCTAAAACATCCGTAGAAATACTCTTCTCATTTGGCTTAAAAAAAGCAGATACAATGATTAATACAATCAATAAAGAATTTAACAAGATATAAAAATACTTCATAAAAAACTCCTTATGCGATTATTCTAACACTATCCACATAATAATTCAATTATTTTTGTCTCTCACAACTATAGTTAGAAGCATTCATATTCTTTTCAATATAGCTCATATCTTGACCATTTTTATATTCTGGATTATTTCCTCCAGCTTCACTAAAAGCAGAATCTAAAGCTTCTTGATCAACATTAGCAAGATCATAAGATTGTCTCTCAATAAGTTTTCCCTCTGAATAATCACAACCAATCGTCACACCACTCAAATCCGATACATTATTCTTCAACTGTTGGCAAGCTTCATTTAAGCCATCTAAAACCTCCGCATCTTCAGAAGGATCTCCTTTGGTAGTAATTTTAAACTCCGTCTTTTCTAATTTATTATCCGTAAAATGAAAAACAAGATCATAGTTTTTATCTAAATTCTTAGTTGAAGTATGTAGACTACATATTAAACGTCCTGTCGTAATTTCTTCAGGTTTATCATTTAGATTTCCAGCTTTATAACGTAATACCATAGAATTAATCTCTGGTAAGAAAAGAACAAAAGCAACAAGTCCAATAAAGAAAACTACTAAAAGAACAAGTTTAGCCTTACTAGGAGGAGTATACTCCACTTCAACTTTTTTAAGAGGCTCAGCTACTGGTTGTGTAGTACTACTATTAGAATCCGTAGGGATTACAGGAGGAGTACTCACAGCAGTAGGCTCTGGTGTAGATACAACAGGAGTAGGATTTTCTTCCACCTCATTTGTAACTTTTACCTCCAAAGGGTTAACAACAGGTAAACTAGCCGTATTAGGATCAACAGTTGGTATTGTAGCTGTATTCATATTAGGATCTACAACCGGCACACTTGTCGTATTAGGATCAACCACAGGTATATTAGCCGTACTAGAACTAACAACTGGATTAGAAGTATTATTAGGATTTACATCGTTATTATTCACACAAATCAACTCCTATTCTAAATTAATTATAACACATCTAGTTATCGTAAACTAGATATTTTTTCCTGAAAGTCTTCTGCATTCGTTATATAACTACCAACAGTCAAAATATCAGCATCTTCACAGTACTTCTTTGTATCATCTGTAATACCCCCATCTACATTAATCATAATAGAAAAAGGATAAGAAGATAATAAAGCCTTCAATTCTTTAATTTTATCTCCAACTTTCGGAATAAATGCCTGACCACCTTCTCCAGGAACAACACCCATCACAATAACTTCATCCAAATAAGGGAGATAAGGGATTAAAGAAGACACTTTTGTATCTGGATTAATAGCTAAACCACATTTAATAGAATATTGTTTTATTTGCTCCAAATCAGCAATAATATCTTCCTCTAATTCTACATGAAGCGTAATATATTCTGTATTAAGTTCAGCATACAACGGAATATAATCAGACGGTTTTTCTACCATCAAATGTACATCTAACCGTTTTTGAGTAAAGTCTGAAATATGTTTCATCTCAGAAAATGGCATTGTTTTTCTCTTAACAAACTTACCATCCATAATATCTACATGAATATAATCAGCATCTGTCTGATTTAACTTCATTAAATCTTTAGGAATATTCTTACTACTTAAAAAAGACACACTAATTTTTTTCATCTTCATCCACTCCTATAAAAGAAAGATAATTTAAATAACGACTCTCTAATATATGATTCGCTAAAACTTCTTGTTTCACACAACATTCCTTCTCATTGGTATGACTACAATCCCTAAAAGGACAATGTACCTTAGAAAACTCAATAAAAGCATTACGAATTTCTTCTTTTGAATAATTTGATAATTCCAGAGCAGAAAAACCAGGAGTATCCATAACCTTACCACCCATAAAAGGAAAGAGTTCTACAGTCCTAGTAGTATGTTTTCCACGACCCAGAGCCAAAGAAACATCACCAACTTCTAAATTCCATTCTGGATTTAATTGATTTAATAACGTACTTTTCCCAGCACCTGTTTGTCCTGTAAAAACACTTGTTTTATTCATTAAAAGACTTTTAATTTGTTCAATATCTGCATTAAAGACAACCGTATATCCTATATTTCGATAATAATCAAAAATACTTTGATAAGAATCTAATACAGAAGAATCTAACAAATCTGTTTTCGTAATACAAATAATTGGTTCGACATGATTAATTTCCATTAATATAATAAATTTATCTAATAAATTAAGAGAAAAATCAGGTAATTTCATACTCGTAACCAAAAAAGCTTGATCAATATTACTGACTTTTGGTCTTTCAAAATGATTTTTCCGAGGTAAGATCTCTTCTACTAATTTCTTTTCTTTACTGAAAAGAACATAGTCCCCCACAACTGGAGTAATATGTTCTTTTCTAAATAAACCACGACATTTACAAGGAAAAATTTCATTATCACTACTAATAAAATATAAATCACTACTGATTTTAACAATTTGTCCTTTCATAACCTCTCCTTATTAATTATTGGGTTTCCTTTTCCGTGTTATAACTATCTGGTTTTGAAATTTCTTTTTCCGGTTCTGTTTTTTCAGATTCTGTATCTTCGTTTTCTTCTTTTGGAGGAGTAGGTACCGCTTTTGGTTTAACAGCGACATATACCTTTAGTGTAGTTCCCTTAATAATGGTACTACCAGCCGTTCTAGATTGACTAATAATAGTTCCCTCTGAATAAGCACTTGTTTCTTGCTCCACTTTTTCTAGAATCAAACCATATTTATTACAGAATGCTTCTACATCACTTAAACTCCATCCTTCTGCAGCAATATCAGGGAAAGTATCCATAATATTAGGAGTATATAATATGAACTGGTCTCCTTTTTTGACTTCACTACCAGCCGCCAAAGATTGACCAATAATTTCATCATCATCATATTCTTTATTAGAATCTTCTGGTTCTTTTTTCTCAATGGTAACTTTTAACTCATACTTTGTTTCTAATAAAGTTTTAACTTCATATGCATTCTTTCCTGTATAATCCTCTAATAAGATTTTTTCTTCTCCTAAAGACTTATAAATAGTTACCTTTGTTCCTTTTTTCACACTACGACCTTTAGAAGGCTCTGTTTTAACAACACGATTTTTATCAATTTTTCCAGAAACAACAGTTTTGATTTTAGTATTAACTTCAAAACCAGCATTTTGCAATTTCTTCTCACAAGCAGTTACTTTCAAATTTTCACAATCTGGAATAGTAGCTGCCTTTCCATTTGATATTCTAGGAACAATAAAGACAACAACTCCAAAAGCAAGAACAATTGCACCAAATATAATACCTAAAATAATAATTAATTTTATATTTTTCTTTTCTTCCACCTCTTCTGGATTTTCTATAACTTCTCCCTCTTGCGTTTCCCCAATTGCTTCTAACATAGCATCTTCTTCTTTATCTTCTTCTTCAGCAAGAGCTTTCTTTGATTTTTTACTTTCATTTTCATTTTCAGGATATTTATATTGATATACTTCTTCATTCATTCTTTCATCATTTAAAGCCGTTAATAAATCCTCATGCATACTGCGAGCACTTTCATAACGATTTTTTGGATTCTTAGCTGTTGCTTTTCGAATAATATTTTCAATGCTCTGTGGAATAGA
>CACZOQ010000176.1 GCA_902782835.1 uncultured Erysipelotrichaceae bacterium
ATCCACAGGAAATTGAAAGAATATTAAAGGAAGCAGATTCTAATATGTATATTAATAAAAGAAATTATTATCAACATAATAGTTAATCTTTTAAATAAAACATGACGCTAGATTAGAACCTTGTGACTACATATTTGGTGTAAAGGCATCCAGAAATGGGTGCTTTTATAATTTTATAGAAACAAAAATACCGCAAATCACCCCGACAACGATTGAAATTTTTGTTAAACAAGTTTATAATAATATTGAAATTAAAAATTTCACTTTTGTGAGGCGATGATATGATTTATGAATATATAATGAAAAACTTTAAAAATGGTGAACCTATTTTTTTAAATGAGATACCAGGCTCATCTAGAGAAGTTATTAGACAAGAAATGAAAAGATTAACTGATGAGAAAAAATTAGAAAGATTATATAATGGAGTTTATTATATTCCATATAAGACAATATTGGGTACTGAAGGTAAGGTATCAATTGATCAGTTTATCGAAAAGAAGTATTTATCCGTTGGTGGCTATTTAACTGGTTTATCATTAGTTAATAAGTATGGATTCACTTCACAAAATCCTAGTGTCTATGAGATTTGTTCAAATGAAGCCTCAACTAAACAAAGAAAATTAGATATTGACGGCAATAATCTTATTATTTATAAACCACTATCATTAATAACAAAAGACAATATTAGAGAATTAGAGTTCTTAAGTTTAATGTCAATAATTGATAAGTATTCCGAGTTAAGTGGTTTAGAATATAGAAATAAATTAAGAGAATACGTTAATAAAGTTGGAGTTAATTTTATCATAGTTAAGGAATATATTTCTTTGTTTCCAGCTATTGTATATAAAAATATTTATGAAGGAGGTTTGATGAATGAATTGGTATAGTATTTATAAGAATGAATGGAAAGAAATAATTGAAACTGTTGCATCAGAAGAAAAAGAAGTAATACAATTGTAGAAAAGATTCGATATAATAAAATCGAGAAAAAGGTAGAATTCTACCAAAAAAGAGGAAATATAAATTGCAATTTGATGATTAATTCGATATAATAAAATCGAGAAAAAGGTAGAATTCTACCAAAAAGGAGATTTTGTTATGATAGATAGACCTAAATACTTGAAACAATTAATCGAGAATAAAGAGAATGGATTTCCTAAAGTTATAACTGGTATAAGAAGATGTGGAAAATCATCATTACTTAAAGATATATATTATGAGTATTTATTATCAATAGGTGTTTCGAAAAAGAATATAATTATAATTGAACTTGATAGTATTGAAAATACAAAATATCATGATCCTTTTGAATTAAATGATTATGTTTTAAATAAGTGTAAAGATGATTCGATGCATTATGTTTTTATTGATGAAATACAACTGGTTGATACTATAATTAATCCTATTTATACGAACGGTAAACATATTATCGCTGGAAAAGAAGATAAAGATGTTGTTGGTTTTGTTGAAGTTGTTTTAGGCCTATCTAGAAAGAAGAATATCGATTTATATGTGACCGGTTCAAACTCAAAAATGTTATCATCAGATATTGTTACTGAATTTAGAGATAAAGCAACTAATATCCACATGTATCCTTTGTCATTTGAAGAATTTTATAATTACAAGGGCGGATATAAAACAGAAACTTTTGAAGAATTTTTAAAATATGGTGGAATGCCTCTAGCAGTGCTTAAAAATAATGAACAAGACAAAAAGGAATATTTAATTAATCTTTTTGAAACAACATATTATAAAGATATTTTAGAACATAATCATCTTAATAAAACGGAATCATTAGATGAATTATGTTGTATATTGAGTAATGAATGTGGTCATTTAATAAATTCAGAAAAAATTGCAAATACATATAAAACTAAAAAGAGAGAAAATATTGATAAAGAAACAGTAACGCGTTATATAAATTTCTTTGTAGATGCTTTTATATTGGCTCCAGTAGAAAGATATGATGTAAAAGGTAAAAATAGAATTGGGGCATTAAGAAAGTATTATTTTATAGATAATGGGCTTAGAAATGCAAAATTAAATTTTTCTTCAATTGATGAAGGACAAATGTTGGAAAATCTTGTTTATAATGAACTAATCTATAATGGATATACAGTAAATGTTGGTGTATATGATAAAGTCGAAAAGAATAGAGAAAATGTTAGCGTTAAGAAAATGTATGAAATTGACTTTTTAGCAAAAAAAGGAAATAGAGAGTATTATATTCAAGTGTCTACCGATTTATCTAGTGAAGAAACTAAAAATAGAGAATTAAAACCATATATATCTTTAAGAGATCAAATTCAAAAAATAGTAGTAATTAATAGACCAATTGATGAAACAAGGGATTCAAATGGTTTTACAATAATTGGTATTGTGGATTTTGTTTTAAGATTTATAAAATAAGTACATATTATTTTTTTAAAGTGTAGGTTATTGGCCTTCAGAAATGTAGGTTAATGTGCCTATGCTTTTTCTTTTATAAAAATTAAATATATTCATAATATGTCACATGTTTGTCACATATCAGCTGATAGAATTAAAATGGATTTGGATTAAATCTAAATTCGTGAGGAGAGATATTATGAAATATGGAGTTAAAATTAAGAAAATATTTTTAGCATCAATGTTTATGATATTTGCGATGG
>CACZOQ010000177.1 GCA_902782835.1 uncultured Erysipelotrichaceae bacterium
TGACAAAACTCCTGCTCAAAGTAATCTATCTTTTGATGATGCTAGAGATTACTTTTTTAGGAACATGGTAGAGAGGGGACTAGCGGATACGACCATGAAATTCTACAAAAGTTATTATTACAAAATAATCAATAAAAAACCTTAGACTTTTATTAAAAACAATGATATAATATTATCATACGACGAAAGGATGATATTTATGAATGTAATAGATTTGTTCGCCGGTTGCGGGGGATTAAGTTTAGGTTTTGAAATGGAAGGATTTAATATTCCTTTAGCGATTGAAAAAGATGAGTGGGCAGCTGAAACATATAAAGCAAATCACAAGGATACAAAAGTAATTACGGACGATATAACACAGATTATTAATCTTGCTGAATTATTACCAAAGGATATGATTATTGACGGAATTATAGGAGGCCCACCATGTCAAGGATTTTCTTTAAGTGGAAATAGAGACAAAAACGATCCAAGAAACAGCCTTTTCATGGAATTTGTTAGGTTTGTTAAGTTTTATAAGCCAAAATTTTTTGTTATGGAAAATGTTACTGGAATATTATCAATGAAAACTAAAAATAATGAAAATGTTAAAGACTTAATACTTAAAGAGTATGATAATGCTGGGTATAATGTAAAAATATGCAAATTAAATGCTGCAGAATATGGAGTACCTCAATCAAGAATTCGTGTATTATTTATTGGAATAAGAAAAGATATTGAATTTATAGAAAAAGATATTGAACCCAAAGCAACTCATCTTGGAAATAAACAAATTACAATTGAACAGGCTATAATGGACTTACCTCAAATCGAAGCAGGCCAAGGAGAAGAAGAAATGGACTACAACTGTGATCCATTAAACAACTACCAAAAATGGGCTAGAAAAAAAAGCAAAAAAGTCTATAATCATATAGCTATGCGACATACCAAAAGATTAATAGAACGTTTTGAACAAATAAAGTTTGGTGAATCAGTGGCTAATGTTTCTGAAGAACATAAGCAAAGAAAACGTGGAGATGCATCTAAAATAAGTGGAAAAACTTTTTCTCAAAATAATATGAGACCTTTTCCAAACAAACCATCTCCTACTATACCTGCTAGTTTTCAAAGTAATTTTATACATCCATATATAAATAGAAATTATACAGCCAGAGAGGGAGCACGATTACAATCATTTCCTGATTACTATATTTTCCGTGGAAAAAGAACAACAATGTCATGGGAAAAGAATTTATCTCAATATCAGCAAATTGGAAATGCTGTACCTCCTTTACTAGCCAAAGCAATTGCAAAAAATATAGCTAAATATTTTTAAAATATTTAGCTATTTTTTTCTATATTTATTAATCTGCCTGGTACTTTAACCTCATCTTCATTGTAAAGGTTATTTATTGCTTCAGAAATTTCTCCATAATAATCATATAATACTTCTGCCACAATAGGATATTTTTTTTGAAATCTTAAAACAAACATTTCATTAATATTATTATCATATCTTGCCGCAATAATCTTATCTACTCCAACATCATTAGTTTCCATCAAAACATATGTTTTAGCATTTGGTGTAGCATTCTTGATTTGCTTACTAGAATGTTGTACTTCTCCAAACATAGTTCCGTCAAGATATGTCTTAACTTCAACGGCAACAATTGGAATTATTATTTCACCAACTGATCTATCATTTATTTTCACTTCACATTTTTTTCCTATACAAAAATCAACATCTTTTTTTAATACTCGAACGTTCATACTTGAATCTATCTTCATACCTGCATATATTCCTTTATTATATATACCAAGAACTTCACTTTTTAAATATTCATTATCCTTAAATAAATATGCACTTATCTCTTCTAAAAAGCTCGATCTAAATTTTGAATGTGCATCAACATCATTTTTACTACTAAATTCAGATAATTTTTTTAAATAATCATTTATTATTATTGATCCTTTTTTGAAAGATTCAATACCTTTTGAAAAATCAATATCTAATAGTTGCTTCTTTACTGGTAAATATTCTACATTATAAAACTCTTTTAATAACTCGCCTATTCCATGATAATTACTTTCGATTTTTGTTTTAACATTCTGTTCATGAACAAATAACATAATAAAACCACTTCCTTAATGTCATTATATCATATATTTGTAAAAATATATTTATATAAGAAACAATACACAAAAGTGCTTTTCTTTAGTTCCTGCAACTACCAGTAATAAAAGAACCGCAAGGAGTGCGGAGGGAAGGCGGTTCTTTTATTTTATATAATCTTATTACGAAGATCTATTGTTCGTACACGATTTTTTATTTTTGCAAACACAAGAAAAAGCATATATTAATTCTATATGCTTTTTTAAGATTCTTGCAATTCTTTGGATAAGGCCTTAA
>CACZOQ010000178.1 GCA_902782835.1 uncultured Erysipelotrichaceae bacterium
AAATGGCATTACAATTGAATATGAAGGAAATATTTATGTTGTAATGGATACACAACATGTAAAACCTGGAAAAGGTGCGGCAATCGTAAAGGCAAAATTAAAAAATTTACGTACAGGAGCAATCTTTGAACAAACTTTTAATGCTGGTGTTAAAGTAGCGACTGCTCATATTGAAAAGCAATTAATGCAATATTTATATAATATGAGTGATGTTTTCTATTTTATGAATATGGAAAGCTATGAACAATTAGAAATTCCTGCTTCTAAAATTGGTGATCAAGCAAAATTATTAAAAGAAAACCTAGAAGTTTATATTACGAGTTATGAAGGAGAAATTTTAGGAATTGATCTTCCTGATAAAGTAGAATTAGTGATAACTCATACAGAACCAGCTGTAAAAGGAAATACGACAACGAATGCTTTAAAAGATGCTGAATGTGAAACTGGATTAATGGTAAGAGTTCCATTATTTATTGAAGAAGGAGAAACAATCATTGTTTCAACAGAAGATGGAAAGTATGTATCAAGAGCTTAATGCTCTTTTTCTTTTTGTAAAGTAATGTTTAATTAGTTTTAAATTCAATAAAAATAGTGTATAATAAAGTTATAATGATAGGAGTATTCATATGGCGAAAAGAAAAAGAAAAAAAACAAAGTCAGCGAGTATTGAGATATCGATTGAATTATATGCTATCTTCTTGATAATCGCAGCCATTTTTGGAATTGGTAAATTAGGACCAGTCGGAAGATTTATAGCATCACTAAGCATGCTTTTAACGGGATCTGTTTATATAATTTCTTTACTTATATTATTAATCATAGGGTTATACGCTTTTTTAAAACAAGAGTGGCCAGAGTTTTTTTCAACGAAACTATTTGGTTTTTATCTTTTTGTAATAGGCGTTTT
Organism: uncultured Erysipelotrichaceae bacterium; assembly: GCA_902782835.1. Taxonomy (GTDB): domain Bacteria; phylum Bacillota_I; class Bacilli_A; order RF39; family UBA660; genus UBA3789. Next base: position 908 of record CACZOQ010000178.1, read on the forward strand.
AACATTCTTGCATTGGGATATGGTATCTCAATTAAATAGTAATGGAAGTTTAATATTTAAAGAAACGATGAACCAACTTGCGTTAGGGTTTAATAATATTAATAATGTAGGATCATTAGGAGAATCTAGCTTGGTAGGGGGAGGATTTATAGGAGGAATTTTTGCCATCTTATTTTCCCAAGCTTTCTCTTACTTAGGGATGCAAATTATAACAATTACTTTAATCGTAGTAGGAATCAGTATGTTTACCGGTTTTTCTATTGTAGACTTTATAAAAGAGAGATTTACATATGTAAAAGAAACACAAGATGAAGAAGATGATGACGAAAACGAGGAGTTAGAAGATAAAAAGAAAGTAAAAATTAGTAATGGCAACGAAATAGAAGAACCAGACAAGCAAGTAGTAAAGAATATTGAAGAATTAAAGAAATTACAAAATGCACCAGCTGAAGAAAATGAGGTTAAAAATCAACCATCTCCAGAAGCACCACAGCAACCTCTATTGAATCCAAGTTATAAATTACCACCTTTAGATATTTTAAATAAACCAAAAAGTAAAAATAATACAATGGATAATGCAGCAGTAGAAGCCAATATCGAAAAATTAGAAACGGTTTTAAAAAGTTTTGGAGTAATCGCCAAAGTAGTGGAAGTACATATTGGACCAACAGTTGCTCAATATGAATTAGAAATAGCGAGTGGAACAAGAGTCAATAAAATTACGACATTGAGTCGTGAAATAGCTTTAGCTTTATCAAAAAAAGATGTCAGAATAGAAGCACCAATTCCTGGAAAGAATACAGTAGGAATTGAATTTGCCAATGATTCACCAGCAAGTGTTAGTTTCTATGAAATAATGGCTAGTAAAATTATGTTACAATCTCAAGATAAAAAACTAATGGTACCATTAGGAAAAAGTATCATGGGAGAAATTGGTGTTTGTGAAATTAATAAAATGCCACACTTACTAATCGCTGGAACAACTGGCTCTGGTAAATCAGTTTGTGTAAATGGTATTATTTGTTCAATCTTAATGAGAGCAAAACCAGATGAAGTAAAACTAGCAATGGTCGATCCAAAAGTAGTTGAATTATCTTGCTACAATGGAGTTCCACATTTAATGTGTCCCGTTGTAAGTGATCCAAAACAAGCAGCAATTTTATTACAAAAAATGGTCAATGAGATGGAAAAACGTTATCACATGTTTGCAAATACAGGAACTAAGAAGATAGAAGGCTATAATGAATATGTAGATAAGTGGAATAAATCACATCCCGATGAACAATTAGAAAAAATGCCATTTATCGTCATAATTATTGATGAGTTATCTGACTTAATGATGGTAGCAGCCAAAGAAGTTGAAGATTCTATATTACGAATTACACAAAAAGCTCGAGCTGCTGGAATTCATTTGATTGTTGCAACGCAAAGACCATCTACAGAAGTCATTACTGGATTAATAAAAGCCAACATTCCATCTCGTATTGCTTTTGCCGTAGGCTCCGGAATTGATTCTCGTACAATCCTAGATCAAATAGGAGCTGAGAAATTATTAGGAAAAGGAGATATGTTCTTCTTACCAATTGGTATGAATTCTCCAATTCGAATTCAAGGATCTTTCATAACAGATGATGAAATCGATAGAATAATTCGTTTCACCAAAGATCAACAAGAAGCTTCTTATAGTGATGATTTCATGAAATTAGAAGTGGAAAAAGAAGAGACAGAAGAAGTAGATATGACTCCTGGAAGTAAAGGTGGCAGTGATGATGAATTATATGATCAAATCGTAGATTTTGTAGTAAAAACTCAAAAAGCTTCGGCATCATTATTACAACGAAAGTTCAAAATTGGTTATAACAAAGCTGCTACAATGATTGATGAATTAGAAGAAAATGGTATTATAGGTCCAGCTACTGGAAACTCCAAACCAAGAGAAGTACTCGTTCAATTTAGTGATTCTTCGAAAGAGGATGAAGAATAAAAAATGAAGAGCTAGAAATGGCTCTTTTTCATTGAAAGATAATAAATACCTTGCTATAATAGTATTAGAAAGAAGGTAGAAAAATGCCAACACCGCATATAGAAAGTGAATTAGATCAAATTGCTCCTATTGTATTAATGCCTGGAGATCCACTACGTGCCAAATATATTGCTGAACATTTTCTAGAAAATCCAGAACTAGTGAATCAAGTACGTAATATGTATGGTTATACGGGAACTTATAAAGGAAAAAAAGTAACCGTATTTGCATCCGGAATGGGAATTCCAAGTATTGGAATTTATTCTTATGAATTATATAAATATTATAATGTTGAAAAAATTATCCGTATTGGTACCTGTGGTTCTTTTCATCAAGATGTAAAATTATTAGATGTTATCTTATCAAGTGGTGCTTACTGTAAAAGTTATTTTGATGAACTATTAGATGGAGTAGATATTGATTTTATTCAATCTTCAGAAGAACTAAATAATCAAATTATTACCAAAGCGCAAGAAAAAGGAATTGATATCAAATATGGTAAAACCATTACCAGTGATGTATTTGATTTATATTGTGATGATAAAAAAGACTTTAGAAGCTCATTCCCTGATATGACATTTCTATCCGTAGAAATGGAAGCATTTGGTTTATTTTACATTGCTAAAAAACTAGGAAAACAAGCAGCTTGCTTAATGACTTGTGTAGATTCTGTCTATGATGAAAGAAGTCTATCCAGTGAAGATCGTGAAAAGTCATTAAATGATATGATTACATTAGCTTTAGAAGCAGTTTTATAAAAAAGAATAAAAAGGAATACTAAAGATTAGAGGTGAATGATATGAAATATACCAAAAAAGATTTAGGATCCTTCGGACTACATTT
>CACZOQ010000179.1 GCA_902782835.1 uncultured Erysipelotrichaceae bacterium
CCCTATACACTATAATTCCTGTGGAAAATACGATGTAACCGTAAATAGTTATAAGATAAGAGGAAATATACTTAAAATAAAAATGGATTACAAAGAATCATGTGGTTATTGTGCAGAAATATGGAATTATTATTTGATTGAAGTGAATAAAGATACAAAAGATATGAAGACGAAAGTGTCTTTCCACGCTATAAAAAAAGAAAAATGTGATAATGATACAAGTATTAAAAAACCAATTATTTATTTATATCCAATAGAAGAAACAAAAGTAGAAGTAACGTTATCCAATTCTAATCTACTAACAACATCATATCCTAAGTATCATGATAATTGGAAGGTTACAGCTTATCCTGATGGAACATTAATAGATGAAAACGGTAGAAAATACTATGGCCTATACTGGGAAGGAAAGAATCATAAGAAAGGCATAAAAGAAGAAGGGTTTGTAGTAAAGGGAGATGAAACAGTACCTTTCTTAGAAGAAAAACTAGAAATCTTAGGATTAACCGAAAAAGAAGCAAATGAATTTATCATCTATTGGTTACCTGTATTAGAAAAGAATCATTATAATTATTATTACTTTGAAACATTAGAAGAAATGAATCAATATATGAATGTATCTATCACCCCAAAACCAGATACAATCATAAGAATTACAATGAATTATAAACCATTAAAAGAAAAAATTGAAGTAAAAGAACAAACATTATCTACAGTAGAAAGAAAAGGATTCACGGTAGTAGAATGGGGTGGAAGTGAAATAAAATAAAAAAACAGAAAAAATATACTCTTTCTGTTTTTTTTAGTATAATGAAATAGATAGAGACTTGGAACCCTTTGACTTTTTAACAATTATATGATATAATACCAGCTATCGAAAAGGGAAGGCTTTGATATTGGGGGAATGATTATGGAACGAATACCTACATATAAAATGGTAAGAGAATTACCTCCGGGTGTTCGAGTAGTTGAAACTATTAATGGCATCGACATATATAATATGAATGTTTTTCAGAATATTATGTCTTGGAACCAACATAATTTAGATGTACCAGCATTTGAGTATAATGGTACTCAAATAACATATGGACAATTACCAGGTGAAGTAGAAAAATATGCAAAAGGTTTTGATAAATTAGGTGCTAGAAAAGATTCTATCATAACATTAAGTTTGCCGGTTTCATGTGAATATTATTTATCTTTATTTGCATTTGCAAACTTAGGAGTCATTAGTAATAATGTTAATTTTTTGTTTTTGAGAAATAATCTAGCAAGATATACTTTAGAAAAATGTTCTGACACATTAATCATTTTAGACGTATATTTGCCACTTATTGCAGATCAATTAAAAGATTCTAAAATTAAAAATATTATTCTAACATCTTTAGATGACTATTTGCCAGAAGATAAGAAAAATATGTATGCAGATTTAAACTTAATGCCTAAAAAGGTCAGGGAGTATTTACAAGACCCAATAAAAATGGCAAAAGCTATGGGAGAAATGGCTAAATTAAGACATATTAATTTTATACATATGCGTGAAATATTAAAAGAAGGAAATGATCCAAATAGAAAAATAGTATTTCCAGAGGTAGACATTAATAAAGATTCCATTTACTCATATACCAGTGGAACGACTGCTGCTCCTAAATGTATAGTATTTAAAGAGAAAGCACCAAATGCTATCATTGAAATGCATAATGGATTAGATTTACAAGAATATGTTGGGGATCGTTCTTTAGTTGTAATACCAGCATCTCATGCTACCGGAATGTTTTATGCTGTAGACTTACAAATGGCCAAAGGCAAAACTTTAGTACTGCAGTCAATTTATAATAAAAAAACCTTTGCTTCGGATTTAAAAACGCTTAGAATCAACCATTCCTTAGCTGCAGGTAGCTTTTATGTAGAATCTGCTACAAATGATGATGTTAAGCCAGAAGATTTAATTAATTTTACAAGAGCATGTACTGGTGGAGAACCGGTAACCAAAGCTAATGTGCTTATGGTAGATGATTGGCTACACAGGGGAGGTAGCAAGACAAGAATGGCTATCGGTGGAGGAGCAGGAGAAGTTGGTTCTAGTGCTATAACAAGTTATGAATTAAACCCAGAAACCAAAACCAATGAAACAGGATTTCCAATCCCCGGAGTTTATGTAAAAATTGTTGATCCTAAAACTGGCCAAGAGGTCAAAAAAGGAGAAAGAGGTATTATTCACATAAGCAGTGCTGCAGCTGCTGATAGATATTTGGACAATCCAGAGGCAACTGCAGATTATTTCTATACAGATGAAAAAGGAATACGCTGGGGAATTCTTGGAGATATTGCTGTTCAAAATCCAGATGGTTCTTATAGTATGTTAGGTCGAGCATCAGATTCATATGAAGATGAGAATGGAGTAATCCATTACTTATTTGACATAGAATACTCCTTATCACCAGAAGATCCAATATCTGAATGGGAAATAAGTGCATTTAAAGCGGGTTCAAATAAAACGGATGTAGTTGCCCAAGTTGTATTGAAAAGAGAATATGTCGGTAAAGAATCTTCACTAGTATCTTCGATATGCCAAAAATATGATCTAGATGGAGTTAAGTTTTATCCAGAATTTGAAAATAGTGAAGTAACAGGAAAAAGAGATTATCAGCTTTTATTACATGATTATGAAGGATATTATAGCCCTATTGATGAAGAACACTTTATAATGAAAAATTATTCAGAAGATGGTACAGTAGAAGCATTTCTTGTTGACCAATCATCTATAAATACAAAACCAAAGAAACTAATAAAAGAAAATTAGTTTCTTTTATTTATTAAAAAAGAATACTATGATATACTAAAAGTAAAATAGGAGATGAGATCTATGCTAATTAATGTTACTGCAAGTTTTTGTTTTTTTCTTGTCCTTTTAGTATTGATCCTTGATTTTAATTCAAAAGAAAAAATTGATACATTAGATAATAATAGTTTCAAACATTTATCTATTACATGTATGTCAGGTCTTACAATAGAATTCATAAACTATTTAGCTGTCCTTCTTGGGATAGAAATACAGTCATTTTTTTTAGTAGTATTTGGTAAATTAATCTTTTTATATTATTCGATTTTTATGTATTATTTTATTTTATATGTTTATACTACTTGCAATCAAGTAAAAGAAAAAAATGAACACTATAATAGATTTGTAAAAGTATTATCTACTATTTATATTATTGTTTCTATCATTGCAATTACATTGCCTTTCAATTTTGCAGATACATCTGATTATTTATATCCAATTGGTTTGGCGACAAATTTTTCATACATTGCAGGCGGTTTTGGAATTATCTATATTCTCATTATGTGCGTTACTCATTTTAATAATTTGAAAGAACAAAAAGGAACAACTATCCTATGGGGAATGATAGCAGCTATTCTATCTTTGCTTGCTCAGTTTACTTATCATGAATTATTACTACTAATCCCAGCTCATGCTATCACTATTTTAATAATGTATTTTACAATAGAAAATCCAGATATCAAACTGTTAAGACAAATGGAGCTTGCCAAAGAACAAGCAGAACGTGCTAATCATGCCAAGAGTGATTTCTTATCTTCTATGTCTCATGAAATAAGAACTCCATTAAATGCAATTGTTGGATTATCAGAAGATAATTTATCTTATAAAGATCAATTACCTTCACAAGTTGTTGAAAATTCAACAGATATTATGAGTGCTTCTCAAACGTTATTAGAGATTGTTGGAAATATTTTAGATATTAATAAGATAGAAGCAAATAAGATGGAAATTATCGAAGCACCCTATAACTTTGTGGAAGAAGTTACGAGTATGTGTAAAGTAACTCAAACTAGAATTGGTGAAAAAAATGTAATATTCCATTTAAACATCGCTAGTGATATTCCCTACGAATTGTTAGGAGATAAAGGAAAAGTAAAAGAAGTGATTAATAATCTTTTGACGAATGCAATTAAATATACAGAAAAAGGAACAATTGATCTAAATATTAAATGTATTAATGATACTTCTAAAAATATTTCTACTTTAATGATATCCTGTCAAGATACTGGTAGAGGAATAAAATCAGAAAGTATCAACAAACTATTTACGAAGTTTGAACGATTAGATGTAGAGAAAAATACTACAACAGAAGGAACTGGTTTAGGGCTTGCCATTACAAAAGCATTAGTGGAAATGATGGGTGGTAAGATAAATGTCCAATCTCAATTTGGTCAAGGATCATTATTTATCGTTCAAATCCCACAAAAAATTAGTAGATTATCAAATCCAAATAATGCCATTACTGAAAAAACAATTAAACCAATCGATAATTCGTTTAATAATTTGACTAATAAAAAAGTATTAATTGTTGATGATAATAAGTTAAACATCAAAGTAGCACGAAGAGCTTTACAAGATTTTAATATGGAGTTAGATGAATGTTATGACGGTCAAGAATGCTTAAATAAAGTAGTAAATGGAAATGAATATGATTTAATATTAATGGATATTATGATGCCAAATATGAGTGGAGAAACAGCTATGGAAATGCTAAGAGAAAATCCAAATTTCCATATTCCTACGATTGCTTTAACAGCTGATGCTTTGGCAGGTGCTAAAGAAAAGTATATGAGCGAAGGTTTCGTTGACTATATTGCAAAACCATTCAGTAAAGAACAAATAAAAGAAAAATTAGATTTAATATTTAAAAATAAATCATATCAAATAGGAGAAAAGACTTTAAGATATGATCCAACAATTGACCGATTTAAAGATGCTCCAATGTATGTAATTGGTGGTAATAGTCACGATAGTAAGGAATAATTAGGATAGCAAAAAGAACTAGACTTTAAAACTAGTTCTTTTTTGGCTGATGAGAATATCTACTTTTAAAACTTCGTTATTCATTTTTGAATTAAAGGTAGGCATTCAACGCAGAAAAACGGAATGTTCCCTTTTTTATTTTATGCAAGATTTCTTTCAACAAAGTAATAACATAAAAAGGAACTTTTTTCAAATTCCTTTTCTTTTTTTAACTAGAGCTTCAATTTAACATGTTTACGAAAAATCAGCCAAATCTACGAATTGATTTTCTCAATTGCTAAATAAAATATAACATACATCCAAATAAAAGAAAAGATATATTTCATACATAATAAAAAGAGTTGAAAAACATGACAAAACTATGTATGTTTGATTGATTTTTACTAGGGATAATGTTATATTGCGATTAGGAACATTTAGTTGTTGAGTGTCTACCTCTAATCCAGCAGGAAAGGAGGTTTGATAAAGTGAAAACTAAAACTTTTGTTATAA
>CACZOQ010000180.1 GCA_902782835.1 uncultured Erysipelotrichaceae bacterium
AGTAGTGTTCTTAGGAATAGGTTATGCAGCATTCACTACAGATTTATCAATAGGTGGAACACTAAATGTAAAAAAATATGATCAAACTCTTTATGGAGTATTAGAAAAAGCTGTAAGCCAAGGGTACGCAAAAGAATATACAGGAGAACATCATGATTCATTTACCAGCGAACCATCTAAAAAGATATATCATTGGTATGCTCCAGAAACAACTGCTGGGAACAATTTAGCAAACGAAATACTTGATAAAAATAATGTCATTTTTGCAGGTCATTGTTGGCAAATGGTAAGAACAACAGATACTGGTGGAGTAAAGATGGTCTATAATGGAGAACCAGAAAACAATCAGTGTTTAAATACAAGAGGTAATCATGTGGGATATAGTAATAGAACTTATCAATCAATGTCTACCACATATTATTATGGAACAAGTTATATCTATGACAAAACTAATAATGTGTTCTCACTAGATGGAACGATCACAACGGGAACAATTCAAACTGGACAATATACCTGCAGACAAACAACAAGTACAGGAACTTGTGCAACCTTATACCTAGTAGACACATTGAGTAGGGGCACAACATATTACGTTTTACCACTAAATGGTAATTCTAATTATTCTCAATTTGGAGCGTTGCAATTTAATCAAAACTATGAATCTCCTTCATATGTAGGATATATGTATAACACATCTTATTTACATCATTCTAAACAAATGATTTCAAGTGAGACTGTGTTATCAACTTCTTCACTTGCAGTAACGTATTGGTATGCTCACAATGCAGTATGGGGAAGTCCAACAGCTAGTAGATATAACCTGGATAGTCCATATCAAGTAAGTTCTACAACGGATTATCCTAACTTAGTAGGAGAATATACATTTAAAAACGAAACACAAACTTATACGGATACAAGTGTGTATTATATTGCAGCAGTAAACAACACGACAATGTTTTATATTCAACTGAGTAATTCTGGAAATCATACATTGTCTGATTTTAATCATACATATACATATGGCGATAGTTTCACGGATAATGGAAATGGTACATATACAATCAATAATCCGACAACAGTAAATAGAAGTGATTGGTATACAAGCTATAGTAGTATAGGAGCAGATAAATATGTATGTAAGAATGCATCAAATGCTACATGTAGTGACTTATGGTATACAACTGAAACTACAAATACATTAATAAGATATATTAAGGTAGCAAACAATTATAAATATTCTAAAGGATTTACTTGGGATGGAAGTAAGTATGTATTAGATAATGATACATCTACAAATTTCTGGAATGCCAGAGATAGCGCTAATATAACAAGTATCAATAATGCCCATTATACTTGTTGGAATGAAACAGGGGAGTGTACAACAATATCATACATTTATTACAGCACAGGAGAGCCGTTCTATATAGATATTACTAATGGAAAAAGTATAGAAAATGCAGTAAATGAAATGTTGTATGATGACAATGTAAATACAACCAATTCAACAATAAAGACAGGAATAGATGCTTGGTATAAAAGATATATGACAGGATATACAAATAAACTAGAAGATACAATATTCTGTAATGATAGAAGTCAAAGAAATGCTTCTACAAACGGCTGGAATCCAAATGGAGGAAGTGTCACGACATATTTATATTTTAATAGTTCAAACACTGATTTAAGTTGTACAAATACGACAGATAAATTTAGTTTGTCAAATACAAAAGCTCAATTAACATATCCAGTAGGATTATTAACATATCCAGAGATATATTTATTAAATAATTTAAATATCCGAAAAGCAGGAAACAGTTATTGGTTGGGATCGCCTTACTACTACGACGAGCATTTTGAATATGTGCGTCGTATGAACGCTTCAGGTGTCGCTGGCTTCACCTTTGTCTTTGAATCAGCTGGCGTGCGTCCAGCAATTTCACTTAAGCCAGGAACAGAATATGCTAGTGGGACTGGTAGTATGGATGATCCATATATAGTAGAGGTTCCTATGGGTACATTAACAATACAATATATAAATGAATTAGGTGCGGTGATACATGAACCTTTTGTAGTAGAATTACCAATAGGAGCGACTTACAATTACGTTAATCCAATTATTTCTGGATATGAAGCTACTGAATCTTCTGCAACAGGTACTCTTAATGCTACTTCAAAGACTCATGTCGTTAGATATGTTGATTCATCTGGGCCACCACTAGTTGGTGATTAATAATAAAAGAACAAATTTTGTTCTTTTTTTTGAAAAAGTATTTTTTTATAAAAATAAATATGTTAT
>CACZOQ010000181.1 GCA_902782835.1 uncultured Erysipelotrichaceae bacterium
AAATATGATAAAGATAAAGTATTAGATAAGATTAGTAATAGTTATGATGGAAGCTCTCATACAGTTTATGTAACAGTTGTGGATGCAGCTTTAAACTATGAAGTAAAATCATTTAGTTATAATGTTGCTTTACAGTATGATTTGTCATATTCATTAGATGGTGGAACACATGGAACGAATCATCCGAATACTTCTATGATGGGGTTAGATTTTACTCTTAATAATCCTTCCAAACAAGTAAAATTAGATTTTGAAGTTGCTAATGGTATTAGTGTTGACTATTCGGGTGCTGGCGTTTCGAAATCTGGAGAAAGTAAACCTTATAAATTTACTGGATGGGATATTACTAATATGACAAATTCTTTGCATTATTATGGTACTACTACTGCTACTGAGGTTTCATCAACTAAGAGAAAAGAAACTTCCTACCGAGATTTGCGGAATGCTGTTGGGACAGTTAATTTTGCGGCAAAATGGGCACCTCCAACTATTAAATTACCGGCTATTAGTAAGACTGGCTATACTTGTATTTGGACTTCTACGGGTGATTTAAAGTGGAATAGTGGTGAGGATTATACTCCAGCTGCTACTGGTGGTGCTACTTCTAGAACTTTTACGGCATCTTGTACACCTAATACATTTACTGTAGTTTATAATAATTGTGGTGGATCTGGTACTATGGATAATACTACATGTACATATGATAAAGATTGTAATTTGTCTGCCCAAGCATATTCGAATACTGGTCATAGTTTCGGAGGTTGGGCAACTGATTCTTGTAATGGTAGTAAAGTTTATAATGATAAAGCTAATGTTAAGAATGCAATTGCATCTGGAACATTGAATGTATATGCAAGATGGTCTGCGGTTTCTTATACTGCAACATTTAAAGGAAATGGTTGTGGTACTCCAAGTACAACTGAAATTGAGAAAAAATATGGAGAAAAATTAGGAACTCTTCCTTCTATAAGCAAAAGTGGATATACTCAAAGCGGTTGGTATACAGCAAAAACAGGTGGAACTAAAATAACTAAAGATACAACAATGCCATCTGATGATGCTACATATTATGCGCATTGTACAGACACGGAATTACCAACATGTTCTTTAAAGTTATCTGGTTCGAAGAAGAATGGATGGTATAATACCGATGTTACAGTCTCATTTGCTAGTAAGTCTGATAATGATGAGGTTGAAAGCTATGGAATTTCTAGTAGTTCTGCAGTATATGATAATAAAAATTCGAAGAAGCATACGACAGATACAAGCAGCGTGACATATACAGGATATGTCAAAGATGCAGCTGGAAACGTCGGAACTTGTACTACAGAATTTAAAATGGATAAAACCCCTCCCACAGTTCCATCTATTACGCTGGCTAATAATATGGTAATTAATCATGTAAATGTAGATGTAAACACCTATGGTGATTGTAATAATAATCCAGGTTGTTGGGCTAATTCTTCAGTTTATGCATCACACAATCAGGCTTGCTTTATAAAAGATTGTAAAGTTATAAATAATACTAGGACAAATTGTGTGGTAGAAAAGAGAATGGCTTGTGGAATTTACCACCCAGTTTCAAGCGACACTACATCTGGTGTAGATAAGGTTAAATTGTATCGTGCAACACCAAATACAAAAAATTATAATTGCTATTATAATCCAAATCATCCTAGTGATACAACAGGTTCTGATAATGGTTGTTTTATGTATTCTGTAACTGTATACTATGCATTAGATAAAGCAGGTAATAGAAGTGGAGATTTGTATTTGTATGTTATTAGTACACTCTGTGATAATGTTTCTGGATTAGATAAAAATACTACGGCTTTAAAGAATAGAATGTTTAATATTTCTCGCAATAAAGTCGCAACCTTTAAAACGAATCCTCCGGTATGTAGTCAAGTAAATTGGCATAATTTAACTTATTCTTGTGAGGATGATCCATATTGTAATACGCAGACGTATGATCCAATTACACCATAATTATAATGAAAATTTAGAAAACATAAGATACTTCTTATATCATATCGAAAAATACTACATTAAGAGTTGGAAAATGGACTTTGTGTCAACATACATTTGGAAATGCTAATGTCCAAGCAAGTGTAATACATCCTTCTGATGATTGGAGTGAAGGTAATGGTACTATATTGGAAGGAAATTATTTAAATTGGTCTAATGATATTAATAATTGGTATCTTATGAGAGAATCAAAGGATGTAAATGGACAAGATATGCACTTTTATGGTACTGGTACTGGAAGTTGTACTGGAGGATGTGTATCTAATTGGTTTAGAGTAGCACAGTTTGTTTGGGGGAATCTAGTAAATAACCCTATATTTAACGAATAATAAAGAAACAAATTATATTATATAATAGCTAAAATATAGAATTTGTTCTTAGTAAATAACAAAAAAAACACTAAAAAGGAACTTGGAAAAGTTCCTTTTTTGATTTTATTCTTATTGATAATCTTATTTATACTGTTAGTAAAAAATTTGGTGTATTATATTGACAATTGGAGAAGTAAAAAGTTTGCTCCTTTTTTTTGCGTGATACAATAGATTTATAGAATCGAGGAGATAATATGAATGAAGATAAAGGGGAAATTATTTATTGTTCTAGATGTGGTGCTGAAGTTAATAGTAAATCTCGTTATTGCATGAAATGTGGTAATTTGAATTATAATCATGATGCTAATGAAAATATGCGACCATACATCCAACAAGATTCTAAACCATATGAAGTTGGATCTGGTGAATTTGCTGTTCAAAAGAAGGAAAATGAATATCGTATTAGTGTTGGAAATAATACAGGTAATAAGAAATTAAGTTTTGGTCTTACTTTTGGATTATATGTATTTCTTCTTTTGCTTAGTTTTTTATTAACGGTTCCTTTGACAAAATTAAGTTTAAATTCATTTCTTATGTCTTCTTTTCCTTATTTTGCTATTTTGTTTTCTCTTATGTTTTTGTATGTATATGGAATAGAATTAGTATTCATGAAATGTAATAAACCATGGTGGTCTGGTTTAGTTCTTGTTTATCGTGAAATGGTTTTGGCAGATCGAAATCAAATGCTTGGCCTTTTAACTCTTATTCCAAAAGCAGAAATAGATTGTGACTATGGAATGTATAATTCACAAAATGGTGTTTATTATTTCTACTATTCTGATTTTAGGGATTCTATTTATTTACCTTTTTATACGATACGTGATATTATTGGTGGCTATGTTAAGTTGGTCATTGTGGATGGAAAAGCTCAATATTAAGTTAGTTTGTCTGATGGGACTTTTGGTTTTCCAGAAACGAATGTTGAACAAATTCAATTTGGGATTGTTCAAAATTATAAGCAGTATGAGGAAGAAGACGATTCTATGATTCTTTGTACAGTTAAGCAGTCGTAGTGTTTTCCTAATTTTTAGAAAAAGTGTTAAACTACTTGCTAAAAAATAATTTATTTATTATAATGGATACAAGTCGATAATTAGAACTAATAATAAGTTTTTTTAGCAAAGAGAATTCGTGGTTGGTGTGAACGATGTAAAATGCTTATTTATCTACTCTATAGATGAAGTAATTCCGGGTAATACCGTTATCAAAGTAAGTGAAATAAAGGATGGTACCGTGCATCATGCACTCCTTGGGTATCATTCTTTTTTGTTTTAGGAGATGATTTTTATGAAAATATTGGAGATTAAAGTCTCGGTATAGATTGGTTTCTATTCAAAGTGTTAAATATAGGGAGGTATTTGTATGAAATCATTGGTATTGCAAGGCATACTGAAGATGAGGAAGAACGGATGATTTATAAACCTTTATATCCAGCTGATTGTGTAAAAGGTGTTGATTATGCAGCACGTCCTTTGGATATGTTTATGTCAGGAGTTGATCATGAAAAATATCCACATGTTAAACAAAAAAATAGATTTGAAATATATAGAAAATAGGAAGTGATAATATGATAGATATTAAATTAATTAGAGAGAATAGAGAATTAGTAAAGGAAAATATTAAGAAAAAGTTTCAAGATGAAAAATTACCACTTGTAGATGAAGTATACGAATTGGATAAAAGAGTTCGTGAAGTACAAGTAAAAGCGGATACTTTAAAGGCTGATAAGAATAAGCTTAGTGGTGAAATTGGTAAATTGATGAAGGATGGAAAGAAAGATGAAGCACAGAAGATCAAAGATGAAATTGCTAAAACTTCTCAAGAAATTACCGATTTAGAGGCAGAACAAGAGGCTTTGGCAAAAGATATTAAAGAAAAAATGATGGTTATTCCTCAAATAATGGATGAGTCTGTACCAATTGGTCATGATGATACGGAAAATGTGGAAGTGCAAAAATTTGGGGATCCTGTTGTTCCTGCATATGAGATTCCTTATCATGCTGATATTATTGATAGACTTGGTGGAATGGATAAAGATGCTGCTGGTAGAACTTCTGGACAAGGATTTTATTATTTATTAGGAGATATTGCTAGACTTCATGAAGCAATGATTGCTTATGCTAGAGATTATATGATTGATGCAGGATTTACTTATGCAATTCCTCCTTTCATGATTCATAGTGATGTTGTAACGGGTGTTATGTCTTTTCCTGAGATGGAAGCTA
>CACZOQ010000182.1 GCA_902782835.1 uncultured Erysipelotrichaceae bacterium
TCTTTATAAAATGTTTCCAAAGACTTTTTTAATATACTTTTAAATCCTTCTGAATCAAACGAATCAATTGAACATTCAACTGTTATTTTTTCTAAATCAATATTACTCTTATTTTCAATAGCAACTTTCATCATTTCCTCAATATTAGGATTATCTGATGATAAAGTAATTGATAATTCTTTAGTAAAATTAACTTTTATATTATTCTCCATATTTTTTTAATCTCCTTTCTACTGCTTCTTTTCCACCATCCAATATTATTGATGCTTCTTCTAAGTTTTTATTATATTCTAGTGCACCAAATCTATATTCAAAAGAAGTATTATTTATTTTTCTGGCAATTATAACATTCTCAGCGTCTGAATTAACAACAATATTTGCATCATGAGTTACAACTATTATCTGTCGTTTATTTTTTAATGTATTAAACCATTCTGTCAATTTATCATATATAGTCTCATTATCAATATTGTCTTCAGGTTGGTCTATTAAAAGTGGAATAGTAGTCTCCTTTGAAACAATATATTCCATCAATATATTGGTCTGAGTACCGGGTGATAGTTTAAATAAATCTTCAAAAGTGTCTTCATTAAATGAGTAATATATTTTATTTGACTCAGCACATTCTAAATTGATGTTTATCAATTCTTCAATGAAATTATCATATGTTTTAGAATCTTTAAGATAATCTTCTATTTTAAAACAAAATAAATATATTAATTCATTTAAACTAGTATTTTTTATTTTTGTGCCATCAAAGTATTTTCTAATTATTCTTTCAAGATATGTTAAAGGTTTTTCAATTATTAATTTTTTTTCAAACATAAATTTATTATTATCAAAACCATTTATTATATTATATTCCTTATATTCATGTTTAAACTCTTTGGCTAATTCGATATAACTATTAATTATTGAAGTTCTCTTTACATATTTGTTTTGAACTATTTCTACGTTATTGTTAAAATTATCTTCAATATTTTTTTTATCTTTCTCAAGAGCAGATTTTTCGGTAATATATTCTATAAATGATTCGATAAAATAACTTTTGGTATTTTCTTTTATTTTTTTCTCATTAAACACATATATTTCATTATTTATTATTTCATACAATTCATTTATTTTTTTCAATAACTTTTCATTTTCTTTTAGTTCTTTTGGCACTATTTTTGTATTATTTAATATGCTTTTATCATAATCATCTTTTTTAATAAAAGATAATTTAGTCGTTTTAACTATATCTTTTTTATTATATTTAAAAGGAAATTTATCATTTTTAGTAATTATAAATTTTTCTACTAATCCAGATATGTTTGACTTTTCGATAGTAGTAAAATTCTTTAAAGAATTTGAAAATTTACTATTGATCTCAAGCTTTATTTCTTCTGTTGGAATATCTTTGATTTTTTCGAATTCATCTAAAAAATAATTTTTTATTGCAATGTTAGACTCACTACTGTTGAATATTTTTGATATATAGGATTGATTATAATAATCGAATTTGATTTCATCTAACGATAATTTTTTACCAGCATAATTGTATATGTTTATATCCATTTCTTTAAGAAAATCTTTTCTTTCCTTAGTTAAGAAATCCGAATCTTCAATTTTACTATTTAAGTTTAATGCAATATTATCAAGCAATAGTGATTTACCACTTCCTCTTCCTCCAATAATAGCGTTTAATTTTGGTAATAACTCGATCGGTTGATCTTCGATGACTATTTTATAAATAAAATCACCTATATTAGATTCATCAATTATAAAAGGATTTTTTACAATTCTTCTATAATCTGTTCCAGCCAACTGAATTCCTTTAAAATTAGGTAAACAGTTAAAATATTGAGGTGGATTTTTTAAATAGTTTTCTAATGTTTTCTTATCAGAAGAATCAGAAAATGAAATAATTGATATTTTCTCATCTATTTCAAAATCATTCAAAAACTGTTTTGCTTTTGCTATAGCTGATTTACCTGACGCTTCCCAAAAGCAAAAGAATTGATCCATATATTTTTTTACTTCACTTAAAGTTATTTTTTCTGAGGTCCAGTCAGAATCAAGTCCTCTTGGTCCTTGCTTAAAGGCATGTGGGCTTAATACAAATTCAACTTTAGTACTAAGTAAAAAATCTAAAAAATCATCTATTTTTACACTTTCCTTCTTTTCTTTAATGAATTTGTTTACCTCATCAGCAAATTTCTTCAATTTAATATTATCCGTAATATTAAAATAAAAAATAACATGTTTTATATTTGTAGGATTATCATTAAGATATGTATCAAGTTCAATTCCAGGCATTAGTGTAATACCAGTATTTCTATTATTAAACTCATCATATACTTCAAAATTTATTCTATTATGATCGGTAAAAGAAATCATCTTTAGCAATTTATATTTGCTAAAAGTTAAAGTAAGGTAATCTACATAGTCCTTTACACTCATTTTTTGAAATTCTTTTGAACTTTTTGGTGATAAACACGTATGAATATGCATATCCCATACAGAACTGTCATAGACTAATTTATCAACAATGTTTTCCATAATGTCATCTCCTTTGTTAAATAAGAAAACA
>CACZOQ010000183.1 GCA_902782835.1 uncultured Erysipelotrichaceae bacterium
GTAACAAAAGTAGTGGACTGTCCAGACACGAAAACAGGAAAGAAAACAGGTGGAGAGAATTACCACGATTATACTTACACGGTTCACGATAAAGCAGGTAATTCTACTACTAAAACTGTTCGTGTTAACCGTAGAAGTCAACATAGGCAAAGAACGAGGAATTATGATACATGTTTAACAGGAAGCCGTAATGCTTGTCAAGGTGGTACTGTGAAAGCATCTTGTTATGGATTTACTTATTGGGGAAACTGTGATTCTGGTGGTGCATGTTGGCCAAAAGGAACCTGTTCTCCAGGACATGGTACTCATGCTTCTAATTGTATTTATGATTGTTCATACTATAGCAGTTGTGCTTATCGTGCTAATACCTGTCAAGGCGGATGGAGATCGTGGTCTAATTGGGGATCCTGGGGAGATAATGTAAGTGCATGTAGTAGCTGTGTTCCAGGAGCTGGACACGTTTGCTGCGAATCTCAACATCGTTATTTGTACAATTAATTATAAAAAGTTAAAAGAAATCTTTTAACTTTTTTTGTATTATTAGATATTTAAAATTCTATTTAGTGTGTTTTTGATTCATTAAAACGTTATATAATATTGACTTTTATATTCAATAAATGGAACCTTATTATATTTTTTATACTATCTATTCTTTTTTTATTTCTTTTGTTATAATATTGTTTAGGTGATTTGTATGAAAATATATAATACATTAACAAGAAAAATAGAAGATTTTATTCCTAGAGAAGAAAATAAGGTTAAATTATATACTTGTGGTCCTACTGTTTATCATTATGCTCATATTGGTAATATAAGAAATTATATAGGACATGATGTTTTTGATAAAACTTTACGGTATTTAGGCTATGATGTTACAAGAGCTATGAATATTACGGATGTTGGGCATTTAACTAGTGATAGTGATTCTGGTGAAGATAAGATGGAAGTTGCCAGAAAAAGAGAAGGGAAATCTTCTATGGAAATTGCAAAGTTTTATACAGATGCATTTTTTGAAGATTTTGCTAAAGTAAATTGTAAGATGCCAGAGATTGTTTCACCTGCAACTGATAACATTGATGAATATATTAAAATCATTACAAAATTATTAGAAGATGGTTATGCATACGAGTCTGGAGGAAATGTTTATTTTGATATTAGTAAATTAGAAAATTATTATGTTCTAACAAATAATCAAGAAGATGATTTAGTTGTTGGTGCTAGAGAAAGTGTTGAAGAAGATAATAATAAAAGGAATCAAGCGGATTTTGCTTTATGGTTTACTACTAGTAAATTTGAAAATCATGAATTAACATGGGACTCGCCTTGGGGTGTTGGTTATCCTGGATGGCATATTGAATGTACTGGTATTTCTATTAAATACTTGGGAGAGTATTTAGATGTTCATGGTGGTGGAGTTGATAATATATTTCCACATCACACGAATGAAATTGCGCAAAGTGAGTCATACTTGGGTCATCCGTGGTGCCATTATTGGTTTCATAATGAACATTTATTAGATGAAACAGGGAAGATGAGTAAATCTAATGGTGCAATTCTTACGGTATCCTTACTTGAAAAAAATGGTTATGATCCTTTAGGCTTTAGGTTTATGTGTTTAAATTCTCATTATAGAAAACAATTGGTATTTTCTTATGAAGCTTTAGAACAAGCTATTTCCACTTTACAAAAACTTAAGAAAAAAATAGCTTCATTGGGGACTGATGGGGTAGAAGATAAAAATAAATTTGATTTTTATAAAAATCGATTCATTGATGAAATTAGTAATGATTTAAATACTTCTAATGCTTTAACTGTAATGTATGATTTATTAAAAGATAATGAGGTTAATGATAAAACAAAGAGAGATTTAATTGCTGATTTTGATCAAGTGTTTTCTTTAGATTTATTGAAGGAAGAAGAGAAACAAATTGATGATGAGTTAGAAAAAGAAATTGCAGAAAAAATTAAAGAAAGATTAGAAGCTAAGAAAAATAAAGATTTTGCTTTAGCAGATAAAATTAGAGATAATTTACTTGCTAAGGGAGTTAAATTGGTGGATACTCGTGAAGGGACTACTTATGAATTATTATAGAATTCGCATATGCGAATTCTTTTCCTTATGTTATAATGTGTTTGGTGATTACTATGGATGTAAGAGAAATCAATGTGTTAGTCCTTGCGTATCTAGGAGATACTATTTATGAAAATTATGTGAGACGATTTTTGATTCAAAAGGGAATTGGTCATGTAAATGATTTACAGAAAGAGGCAGTTCATTATGTTAGTGCTAAGAGCCAAGCCGATTTTTTACAAAAAATGATAAATCAAAATTTTTTAACAGAAGCAGAAATTGATATTATTAAGAGGGCGAGAAATTATAAGACTACTTCTCATCCGAAGAGTTGTGATATTATTACTTATAAATATGCTACAGGATTGGAAGCATTAATCGGTTTTTTAGACTTACAAAACTGTAGAGAAAGGATTGATGAAATTATGAATTTCATCTTACAATAAACTATGTTAGTATATGGTCGCAATGTTGCGAGAGATTTATTACAAAAAAACAAAAAAATTAAAAAAATAATAATTCAAGAAGGATTTGATGATAAAGAGCTTTTTTCTCTTATAGAAAAAAATCATATTCGATTAGAAACTTGTTCAAAACGAGAAATGGATCGTTTGAGTTCTGGGGTCCATCAAGGTATAATTCTAGACATTCCGGATTATCATTATGCTGATATTCAAGAAGTGTTAAATGATGAAGAAGATTTTATTGTTCTTTTAGATCATTTGGAAGATCCTCATAATTTAGGTGCTATTATTCGTACTTGTGAAGCAGCTGGGGTTAAGACAATTATTATTCCTAAGGATAGACAAGTTCAAATCAATGCAACTGTTATGAAGACTAGTGTGGGGACTCTTGATCATATGAGAATTGTTTCTGTTAGTAATTTAGTTAATACGATTGAAAAATTAAAAACTCATGGTTTTTGGGTTGTGGGAACGGCATTGGAAAATAGTGTTGATTATAGAACGATTGATTATAGTGGTAAAATTGCCCTTGTTATTGGGAATGAAGGTTCTGGTATATCTCAATTAACTGCTAAAAAGTGTGATTTTATTGCAAAAATTCCAATGTATGGAACAACAAATAGTCTAAATGCTAGTGTTGCTGCTGGTATTATGATTTATGAGATAATCCGAAATAGAAAGTAGGTATCATGAATTATAAAAAATATAATGATTATGAACTCATTTATATGGTTCGAGAAAATGATGAAGACTCTAGAAATCTTCTAAGTCAAAAGTATTATCCCATTATTCAAAATATTGCTAATACATTTTATCAAAAGTATAAGAATTATGGATATGATTATGATGATTTTTTTCAGGAAGCAAATTATGCTTTTCAAAAGGCATTATTGAGTTATAATGAGAATCGTGATAGTTTGTTTTATACGTTTGCTGTTCTTTGTATTAGAAGAGGTTTAATTTCTTTTTGTAGAAAGATTACTCATAATTATAAATCTATTTTGGGTGAATCATTTTGGGAAATGAAAGAAGAAAATGTTATTGATGTTAAAAGTGACATGAATATTATTTTTGATGATATTGAATTTCAGGATATTTTTCGTAAAGTACTTTTAAAACTGCCTTTTGAAGAAAGTTCTATTTTAGAATTAAAAAAGAATGGTTTTACTTATCGAGAAATTAGTACTTTATTAGATATTCCGACTAGTTCTGTTGAATTTAAAAGTCGTCGTGGAAGAAAACTCTTGCGTGATGCATATTTACATTATTATGGAAAATAGACACTTTCGTTTTGTCTTTTTTTTCTTTTGATGTATAATTATATTAAGATAGGGTGATGCATATGGCAAAAATATATCAGTTTCCATCTTCCAATCAAATCGTTTCTTCTGATGAGGAAATTTCTCTAGATGAATGGGTTTTTGAACATTCTAATGCAGATGAAATGCGTTCTATATTTTTAAATATGGATCGTGCTTTAAAATATATTCATGACCATGGTTATTGTATTGAAGTTTTTTATCCTAGTGAAATAGAAGTACTAAATAATGAAGATGATTATATACAATTTAATCAATTAATGGAGTTACCTAGTGATTTTGTTGATAGAAAAAAATATATTCAAGAGGATATTTTTAATTCTTCTTTAGTTCAAATTGGTATGTATTCTAATAGTTTGAAATATTTAACGCCAACTTTTTTAAAAGAAAATTTTGACTCTTTTACTCAGTTTTTACCTGAAGGAGATGTACCTTATTATCGGGGTGTTGTTCAGAGAGGGGCATCTGTTTATTTTTGTGAATATTCTCTTGAAAAAAGAAATCGAGATTTAGAAAACTTGGCTAAAGAAGTTGGGGAGACTTCTTCTGATAAATCTGGTGGGGGCATTACTCCTCTTAAAGAAGATATTACGAATGAAAGAATTAATAGTATTATTTATAAGCAACTTAGTGGTAAGAAAGATGCGGCATTTATTTATGCATTGGTAATACCGAGTGTTTTATTAATGTTATTATTCTTATGTGGTTTATTTTCATGGGTTATTAGTTTAATATTTACTTAATATGTTGACATTTCAATGTGTTTATGCTATTTTATTGGTGTAAGCACTTAGAAGTGTTTTTATTTTGAAAAAATAGGGAATAGGTGAAATTATGGCGGAAGTAAGAAAAAAAGTAGTAGAAGATAAATATAATACTTCTAGAATTAAGAAAAGTGATTCTAAAAAGAAAGTAAAAAAAGAGCCTGCAAAGGTTGAAAAGAAAAAAGAAGTTAAACCTGTTGAAAAGAAAAGTTTGTTTACAAGGTTTCGTATTTTCCTTCACGGTGTAAAGAGTGAATTTCAAAAAGTTCACTGGCCTACTAAAGAAAATATGATTAAATACTCTATTGCCACTGTTTTCTTTATTATCTTTTGTGCAGCTTTCTTTTATTTAATAGATGTTATTTTTGCATTTGTTCGGTCATTATTTTAATGTAAAGGAGTTTGAATTATGGATAAACAATGGTATGTAGTTAATACTTATTCTGGCCATGAGAATAAAGTTAAGGAAAAATTGGAAATGAGAGCAGAATCTATGGATATGCAAGATTATATTTATAGAGTTGTTATTCCTGAAGAAAAAGTTGTTGAAGTTAAAGATGGCCAAACAAAGGAAAAAGTTAAAAAAATGTTTCCTGGTTATATTCTAGTAGAAATGGTTATGACGGATGAAGCATGGTATGTTGTTCGTAATACTCCAGGAGTTACTGGATTTATTGGATCAAGTGGAAAAGGTGCAAAACCTACACCATTACAACCATATGAAGTGGATAATATTCTTGGAAATATGGGTATTAGTAGAATGGATGTTGATACGGATCTTTCTGAAGGAGCAAAAGTTAAGATTATTGCTGGTCCATTCCAAGGTATGTTTGGAGTAGTTGATTCTGTTGACTTACCTAATAGTAAAGTTATGTTACTTGTAGATTTATTTGGTCAAGAAACTTCTGTTGAGGTTGAATTGAGTCAAATTGAAAAAGCATAATATCAAAGATTTTTCTTTGATATTTTTTATAATTACTATCGTTATAACTTAAATTCAGTAGAATAACTTCGAGAATTCTTTTTTTGTATTTTTCTTATTGAGGGATGTTATACTGATGATGGATGTGTTTCAATTTTAGCTGAATGATTACCTTTTATTGTTCTAAAAAATCTATTTTATTTAAAAAATTGGTTTTTTCGTTGGAAAATAAAGGATAATACTTGCATTTAAATTATAATTATGTTATTATTTAGGAGCTATATTTATTTTTATAATATAGATTTAGTGGGAAGCATGGTTTGCATTTATAAAAGCGGGAATCAAGCTATTTGTACCACTCGCGAAAACGAAAATTATAGGAGGTGTTTTTCGTGGCAAAAGAAGCAGTAAAGAAAATAAAATTACAAATCGAAGCAGGAAAAGCTACACCAGCTCCACCAGTTGGTACAGTTCTAGGACCTGCTGGTATTAATCTACAAGATTTTTGTACTAAATACAATGAAGCAACTAGAGATAAAATGGGAGATGTATTACCAGTAGAGATTTCTATTTATGAAGACAGAAGTTTCGATTTTGTTATTAAGACTCCACCTACAGCATTTTTATTAATGAAGTATGCTAAGGTGAAGAAAGGTTCTACGCGTGGATCTTCAGAAACAGTTGCTACTATATCAGAAGCTACTTTAAGAGAAATTGCAGAAATCAAATTACCTGATTTAAATGCGTATACTGTTGAAGACGCTATGAAGATTGTTGCTGGAACTGCAAAAAATATGGGTATTGCTATTGAAGGTCAAGAGTAATATCGTTATCCTATAGGTTTTACCTAGTGGAAGGAAAATATAGCTGGTATTTAATACACCAGTATAGATTAAATTAATCATCCGCTTTTACCACATAAGGAGGAAAGAAAATGAAAAAGAGAAGTAAAAAATATACAGAAGCTTTGACTAAAGTTGAAAAAGGTAAAGTATATTCAAAAGAAGAAGCTGTTAAATTAGTTAAAGATACTTCTACTAGCAAATTTGATGGTTCTATTGAAATTGCTATGAGATTGAATCTTGATACGAAAAAAGCAGATCAACAATTAAGAGGTGCTATTGTACTTCCTAAGGGAACTGGTAAGACACAAAGAGTTTTAGTAGTTGCTAAAGGACCAAAAGCTGAAGAAGCTCGTAATGCAGGTGCTGATTATGTTGGTGATACTGATATTTTAGAGAAGATTGAAAAGGAAAATTGGTTTGAAT
This sequence comes from uncultured Erysipelotrichaceae bacterium, assembly GCA_902782835.1. Taxonomy (GTDB): domain Bacteria; phylum Bacillota_I; class Bacilli_A; order RF39; family UBA660; genus UBA3789. Next base: position 6,809 of record CACZOQ010000183.1, read on the forward strand.
TTGATACGATGATTGCTACTCCTGATATGATGCCATTACTTGGTAAATTAGGAAGAGTCTTAGGACCAAAAGGATTAATGCCAAATCCTAAAACTGGAACAGTTACTTTAGATATTGCGAAAGCTGTTGAAGAAGTAAAAGCTGGTCGTGTTGAATATAGAACTGATAGTTTTGGAAATATTCATGGAGTCATTGGTAAAGCTTCTTTCTCAGAAGAAGATTTACTAGCAAACTTAGAAGCATTTATTGCTCAAATTATTCGTATTAAACCAGCTACTGTTAAAGGAGATTATATAAAGAATCTTTCTATCTCTTCAACAATGGGACCTGGAATCAAAGTTGAGAATAGTTTTGACAAATAATATTTTTTAAGTTATAATAAAGACAAATTTGTTGGTGCCATAGACAGTAGGTGTAAAAGTAAATCCTACCGAGGACTTAATAATAAGTAGTTATGAGTTCTTTTGCTGTCTAGTAAAAGAACTTTTTTATGGCATCCCTAATAATGAAGGAGGTGTGTTATGGCAAGTAAGGCAATCTTAGAGCAAAAGCAAACTGTTATTGATGAGATTAAAGATCGTGCTAATAATGCTAAATCTATTGTTTTATTCGATTATCGAGGTATTACAGATAGTGAAGCTAAAGAGTTACGTATTCAATTAAGAGAAAACAATGCAGATTATAAAGTATATAAGAATACTTTAATGGCTAGAGCTTTTAATGATTTAGGAATTGATCTTAATGAAGGATTAACTGGTCCTAGTGCATTTGCATTCAGTGATGATCAAATTGCACCAATTAAGATTTTATCTGACTTTGCTAAGGATCACCCAGCATTAGTTTTAAAAGTAGGGATTGTAGATGGAGAAA
>CACZOQ010000184.1 GCA_902782835.1 uncultured Erysipelotrichaceae bacterium
AGAATCGCTAAAAAAACAAAAAACTAATTTAGGAATCAGATATAGTGTTATTCCATTTAAGATGACAAAATCATTTCATCCAAAAGTAATTCTTTTATTAGATGATTCTAAAGCAAAACTAGTTGTTGGAAGCTTAAATTTAACAGAAAAAGGATATTCCCATAATCAAGAGATATATAATTCTTTTGTATATGACAAAGATAATCAAGATAATTTAAATCTAATTATAGAAGCCTACAAATTCTTTTTAAAATTAAATGAATTATCTGATGAGCATGATGAAGAAATATTTAATAAAATTAAGCACATCCCATATATAAATAGAAGTGTTTCTGAAGGTGAAATAAAATTTATAAGCAATTTAGAAGAATCAATATATGATCAAGCAACGAAGTATGTGAAAGGAATAATAAAAAAAATAGATATTGCAGTACCTTTTTACGATAATGAAGCAAGTGCATTATCTAAAATAGAAGAATTACATCCAGCTGCAGATATAAAACTATATATTCAAAATGAAAAAAGTACTTTTCCACAAAAACTGTATGATGAATATGAGAATAAGATATATAAATTCAAAAAGATAAGTTGTAATGAATGTGGAAATTTCTATCACGGAAAGATTTTTAGATTTATAACGGATAATGCCTCATATATTCTGTACGGAAGTGCAAACTGCACTAATGCAGCATTTATGAATTCTTATAATGATGGCGGAAATGTTGAATGTGATATTTTAGAAAAAGGAAAAATTGGTGAATTTGATGAGTTGTTTTTACAATTTGAGAAAGATGACAGTGAATTTACAAGCTATCCAATAAGAGATGATAATAGTGGTGAAGCAGATAATTTTAAACTAGATCACATGGAAAAAGATGATTCAATAAAAGTATCTATTAAATATAAACACAGAATGGATAATATTAAAATATTTATTAATAGAAATAATGATTATAATTTTTCTTGGGAATATGTAGATAATTTATTATTAGTTACAATTCCACCAGAAACAGTAAAAGAAATTGGTAATGTATTTAAAATTATAATAATAGGCACTGATGATGATTTTGAAAATACAATTAATTGTTTCTTTAATGACTACGATGCTATATCTAATTATAGGAATTCAGAAGATAATGATAAGAATATAGCAAAAAAGATTCTATTTAAAAATGATATTTTTATTAATGATGTTATTGATTTAATGTATAAAATGCCTAATAATGCAGCAGATGCAAAAAGGATAAAAGATAACAAAAAATTATATTTAGAACAAAAATCTGAAACAGAAGAATCTGAAAATGATGAAGAATATATAATCAACGAAGAGGTATTATTAGAATATCAAAAAAAATATGAAGAAGATTCATCTATTAATAAAGCATTTAACAAGATAGGTAGTTCATATTTTAATACTTTAAAAGATATAATTCGATTTGATGAAGAAGATAATAAAAATAATCATAATGGTATTAGAACATCAACAAATAATTCTAGTAACAATACTAATCTAGATGTTAGTGATGAAGAATTAGAAATATTTAATAGAAGACGTGGAAAAAGAATTATCAAAAAAATAGTTAATGGAATATTAACAGATAACTATCTTGAGGAAATAGATTATTATGATTATAAGTCTTACATAGGCTCAATATTTTTATTCTTTGACAAGTATACAGATTATAGAAGTGAAAGTGAAATACAATTATCTGATGAGCCAAAAAAAGATTACTTGTTTGAATACAAAGATGTATCTTCTTCAAAATATGATTTATCTAATGCATTGTTAAACAAGTTAATAACTGGACAAATAAATTATGAAGAAGAAAAAGAAGATATATTAGTATTATGTATTCAGGCTATCATTCAGAAATATTATTCTATAGAAGAATATAATTTAGATGATAAACAATTCATATTAAGTGCACCAAAAATTATAAAGAAACTAGATGAAATTTACTATATAAGAGATTCATTTATAGAATATGTTAGAAAGGCTTTAAGACTCATTAATTATCACAAACAAATAATGAATGAAGGATATGCAATTGCAGAAATAGAAAAACTATTTGATTATAAATCTATAAACAGAATAAAGGATATCATCAATTATAAAGAGGAACATGAGTTGATTAAAAATAACAATAACATGATTTTAAATGTAAAAACTAATGAGACAATTTCATTTGTTAATATAAGATTAGATTTACTTCGTTCAGAGTTAGATAAGTATTTTAAGAACAAACACAATAAAAAAGATGAAATCGATTCATTCATAATAACTGTAGAAAATCCTGATGTTGATTTATCTAATTATGATCCAGTAATAAGCATAAAAATGGTATGGAATGAAGTTGGTTTTACTAAAATAAAAAATACTAAATTAAACAGTAATATTGTTGAAGACAACATTAAATGGTGAAAAGTCTGATAATAGTCAGGCTTTTTCTTATGTCTTGAAGAAACTAAAAAAAATAGGCACGAACAATGGGTTTTCGTAATAAGATTATAAAAATAAAACTTAATTATTGATCAATTGATCGATTTGTGATCTAATTATATTAGAGGTGTTAGTAGTGAAAAACAATTGGAAACCCAAAACAATTACAGTAAGAGAATTAGAATATAAAATGAAAAAAAATGAAATAGCTGTCCCAACATATCAAAGAGGTGTAGTTTGGAGCGATAATATGCAAAAGGACTTAATTGATTCTATCAAAAATGGATATCCTTTTGGATCACTTGTAATGTTTAGTTATGAAGTTCAAGGTAAACCATTATTACTAATTGATGGTCTACAAAGAAGTACAGCATTATTTAGATTTGTAAATAATCCTAGCGAGTATTTTGGCGAAATGGATATATCTGATGAAACTATAGATGAATTAAGTGTTGTACTTGGATTTGATGATGCTCCCGTAGCTGTTAAGAAGGATTTACGTGCTAAATTAGTTGAATGGACAAAGAGCTTAAGTGGTAGCGATGCTATTAAAAATATGGATGTATATAAATGTGCTGAATATTTAGCTAATAATATTAAATTACCAGGCAAAGATCCTAATGATTTCAATTTTATTTCGGCAATAAAGAATGTTCTTGAACCTACTTTTCAAGACTACAAAGATGTTTGTAACGGAATAATAGACAGAGAAGTTCCTTACATTGAAATAACAGGTAATCCTGACTGTTTATCCACTATTTTCTTCAGAATAAATGATAAAGGAATTAAATTATCTAAAGAAAATAAATTTGCTGCAACATGGACAAACAGATCTATAAAAATTACTAATCCAAAATTAGATGATTTTATAAAAATAGTTGCAGATAGATATGATTCTATCCAAAGCGATGGAACTAGTATTTTTGGATATGATCATCAAACTTTCATTGATAAAAAAGAATTAGATGTTTTTGAACTTTGCCATGCATTTGGAAAATATATAAAAACGGAATATCCTGAACTATTTGGAAAAGTAAATAATCAATTAAAATCTGAACCCATTGGTTTTACACTATTAAATGCTTGTTTGCTAGGATATAAGGAAACACTTCCAAAAATGAATGGATTATTGGTTGAAAGATTTGATGATGATGATGAAATAAATTCATTCATTGTTAAGGTCTTATCTTGCATTAAATATGTAGATAGCATTTTAGCTCCTTATATAAAATTTAAAAGTAACAAGAGGATTGGTGGAAAGCCTCTTCACACTGATTTTCAGATAGTTTCAATTATAGCTTCAGTATTCAGAATGAAACATGTAGAAGAGGTATCTCCTAAAAAATATGTTTTTGATCTTTCATCAACAAATAATAACTGGAGTACTTATGATACTCTTCTTAGAAAAAATCTAATAAAAAGATATATATCTGACACAGTAAATAATATATGGGCAGGACATGGGGACAATACATTAGATAATATTATTCATGATAACAATTATGATTATTATACAAGAGAAATATCATCTACTGATTTAAGATCAACATTGTATAACTGGTATACAATGTATAGAAATAACAATAAAGAATTGACAGAAAAGGATATTAAATCACCTTCTAATGCAGATAAGTTATTAATGAATATTATTTATTCAGAAACATTTACCGCAAAAATGCAATTAAATGAAGATAAATTTGATATTGAACATATATTCCCAAAGAAACTTGCTGAAAATATGTTAAAAAAATATCAAGGAAAATTAAAATTGTCTCTATCATCAATTGGCAATCTTTGTTTACTACCTGAATCAACAAACAGAAAAAAGAAAAATAAGACTATTTATGAAGATACAGATTATACAAATAAACTAGGTAATAAGATAACTATACAAGAGTTAGAGGATAATTATACTTTTACAAATCAAAAACAACTATCTTGGACAAGAGATACTAACATGACTAAAGAGGATTTAGAATCAAAATATAATAAGTTTATTGATGATAGATTTAATACAATAGTAACAAAGGTATTAGCTATAGTATATTCAGATAATAATTAATAAACAGACATTTACGACATTTGAAAATGAGATCACAATCATATTAAATGTCGTATCTGTCTTTTTTTATTATATGTTTTTTGATAAAATACAGATAGGTGATCGGTATGACTGATGAAATATTACCAAAATATAGTGTGATTTATACGATTAATAAAAAAAGAAAATGTAAATTTGGGGGAGATCATCAATTGACTCAAAAGAGGATCAGAATATATAACAAAAGCAAATCGTATAGTAATGAGATTATATTTGAATGTAAGAGATGTAAGAAGTTATTTATAGTTCAAGGCAATAAAGAAAGATTCTTAAATAGTTACCCTTTGTATATTATAAATCAGGAAATGCAAGATAAAATGTTGTCGAAAAAACAAGTTCAAAGAATAGTTCAAAAAGAAAGAGAATTAGAAGCGGCTAAAAAGAGACAAGAGGCAGCGAAAAAGCAAAGGGAAATAGAGTTGGCAAAAATGAATGATCCAGCTGAAAAAAGGAAGAAAAAAATACAGAAATTTTTAGATGATAAAAATATTAAAGTATTAATTGAAAAACATAATCATAGTCCATTTACAGTTACATGTTCAATCGGAAATAATTCTGTTAAATTATCTTATTGTGAAGAGTGTAATCTTCTATATTGTATGAAAGACGAATATGAAAAATTAATTAATAAAGGAATTTCAAAGAAATGGTTTTCATTCATAGATGTGGAACATGTAAATATGACAATTTTTAATAACAAATCTGTAAAAGAGAAACCTAAGAAGAAAAAAGAAATTACAAATGAAAAAGAGTCAAACAACATCAAATCGGTTAACAATATAATTCCTAAAAAAACACTATTTGTAAAAACAGATAGCAGAGCATGCATAAATGGAGAGCATAAAGTTAAAAATATTACAGTCAGTTTTGATTTCTTAAATAATGATGGACAAAAAATAAAGAAAAATATAACAGCATTCATGTGTAGTGAATGTGATATTACATATATATACGATGATCAATTCTATAATCTTGTTAAAAATGGGCAACCTCTTTGTTTAGTAATTGATCAAACAATCTATAGGCAACTTTCAAAAGGAAAAAGATTTCATCTTGGGACAGAGTCAATTTTGACATTATATGGGTATAGTGTAAATCAAAATGATAATCTAAAACAAAGACAAAGACAAAATATTTTGAAGACACTAATCAATACCAGGATAATAAGAAAGGATGCTGCAATTTCACATTTAAGATGGTTGGTTAGACAGAGAAGAAATAGAAAGAACCATAAGAATGCAATTGCTAGATGGGAAGCAGACATAGATTTTTTAATTAACTATGATGTGGACAATAGTATTAGTTATAGTATTGAAACTATAATTAATAAATCTCGTAGATATTAAGAGGTGATAATACGAATATGATTAATGGTGTTAAATTAGTTGGTAGACTAAAAAATGATATTGAAATCACTAAGGATGAAGATGGAAAT
>CACZOQ010000185.1 GCA_902782835.1 uncultured Erysipelotrichaceae bacterium
ACATTTGAATGGCAAATGACAAAAAGTACAATTGAAGATCTACATCACATAGGAATACTATATAAAGTAGAAGTAGAAGAAGATAACGTAAAAGAGGAAGCCGATGGATTAGATTCCAATGGTTGTAATTATTATAAAATAAAAGACCTATCTAAAAAAGAATTAACCCCATTCACCATAGAAGGACTAGAATTATTAGGTTATTCTTTAAAAGACTAAGGTCTTTTTTATTTTTTACGTAATATATATTAGGAGTATTTAATAGTTAGGTGTTACCAAACTTCATAAGAAGGGAGGTGATAATATGAGTATGAAAGATTTTTTAATCTTTTCATTCGTTATGTTAAACCTTCTTTTAATATTATTACTATTTGTAGTTCTAATATAAAAGAAAAAACACCTAACATCAGTTAGGTGACAAACCAACAGGTAACACCTAACAGCATTAAGTGCTCCTACTAATATTATACTATAAAAAGTATTATTTACAATAAAAACATAAGTAAAAAAGTGTTAAGTAAATTGACAAGCATATTTTAAATTAGATATGATTAAATTAGTTGAAATATAATAATAAATGTGTTATTATATAAACCAATTTAAATGGGGGATAGATATGACAAAAGAAGACTTAATTCAACTGAAAGAAGATATCATGACGTTAAGTGAAGATGATAAAAAAGAACGAGATTTACATTTAAAAGGATTAGCCAGTGGAGAGATACAAGGACCGCCAGTGGGTTATCCTAGTATTGACAAGCCATGGTTGAAATATTATAGTGACGAAACTTTATTAAAATACCCTAAGGAAGTAAATTTATATGAATTTTTAAAGGCCTCTAGCCTAGATATTATGGATGACAAAGCGATATCATATATGGGAAGACTAGGAAGGCAATTAACATTTAAACAACTTTTTGATGAGATTGATACTCTAGCCAAGTCATTTATGGAATTAGGAGTGAAAAAAGGCGACATAGTTACTGTTTCTTTAGCTAATACGCCCGAATATGTTACTACATTTTATGCACTTGCAAAAATTGGAGCAATAGCAAACTTTATTGACCCAAGATTAAGAGAAGATAAATTACTTCACGCTATCGATATGACTGATTCTAAATTAATATTGTATACAGATATTTTTTCTAAAAATTTGGATGAAGTAATTGATAAGACAAATTTGGAAAAAGTTGTTATTATATCACCGTTTGATTCTTTGAATTTTATTTTGAAATATGGTTTAAAAAAACAAAAAGGGAAAATACATTTAGACAAAAGCAAGTATATAACATGGGATGAATTTAAAAATCTTGGTGAAAAATCTAATAAAGAAGTAGATTATGAAGTTGGTTTTGAGGATCCGGCATGTTTTGTTCATACTAGTGGAACAACCGGTGTTCCAAAAGCAGTAGTCTTAACACATAAAAACTTTGCTTATATGGCTAATCAAGGAAGATATTGTGGCTATGAATATACTAAAAATGGTTTATTTCTTAATCAAGTTCCTACATTTTTAGGTTATAACATTTTTATAACAGTAACTAACCCATTACATTCTGGATTACATTTATTGATGCTTCCTGATTATAATCCTGATAAATTTGGTGAAAATATTACTAAATATAAAATAGAAGGTGTTAATGCTGGACCGGCTGATTGGGAAAACTTTTTGAAATATGTTAATGATAAAAACAAAGATGTTAGTTTTTTAAAAATACCGATTAGTGGTAGTGATAAACTTGATGAAATCAAGAAACAAAAAATAGATGAGGCAATGAAAAAGCACGGATCAACAGCTAGACTATTAGAGGGCTATGGAATGAGCGAAATTTCATCAGCAGCAACTTCTAATTTACCACACGTTGTTGTACCAAACAGTGTGGGCGTTCCATTAAGACATACAATTGTTAGCATTTTTGATCCTGAAGATGAAAATCATGAATTAGGATATGATGAAGTTGGTGAAGTATGTTTTAAAAGTAATACAATTATGAAAGAGTATTATAATAATCCTGAAGAAACAAAAAAGGCATTAAGAGAACACTCTGATGGTATTTGGTTACATAGTGGAGATTTAGGATACATTTCAAAAGATGGTAATTTGTTCTTAAAAGGACGAATAAAAAGAGTTATAGTCAATTATGAAGGATTTAAAATAACTCCATACGATTTAGAAAAAATAGCTATGGATACTGGATATCTTGATGAATGTTGTGTTGTTGGTGTTGATGATTTAGAACATGGTTATGGAAGTATCCCAATAGCAAGCATAGTAATTAAAGATGAATATTTACCAGAAACTGAAAAAGTGTTGGAAGCGATAATGAATGAATCTAGAGAAAAATTAAGCGAAAGATATCAAATACAAGATATCGTTGTATATGACGAGTTGCCAGTAACAGAAAACGGAAAAATAAATTATAGATTAATTCAAGATACCATTAATGAAACAAGAAAAAATAATAAAGTGTTAACAAAGAAATAGTGTTAAAGAAGAAAATAAAATTATTTTCTTCTTTTTATGTCTAAAGAAATATGTTATAATTGTATATAGTAGGTGATGGGAGATGAACATAGGGGTTGTATGTTCAGCAGTAAGTTTATTATATGTGTTATTAATCTTAATAGTTTTTCTTTCAAAAGAAAGAGTAAAAACATTTGAAACTAAAATATATTTTATCCAATTAATAACAACTATAATAGGTATTACAATTGAACTTGTATGTACATACGTTTGCCTAACAACTAGTGCAAATGATTTTGTGCTGTTAAAAGAAATACTATTAAAAGCTATTGTTTTATATTTCGGAGTTTGGACACTGGAATTCTATTTATATGTTAGAAATATAGGTATTGATTATTCTACACACGAATTAAGGACAACAAATAGCATTAAGCGTCATGAAACAAACAAGAAGATTATAATTGCTTTTGTTATTGTGTCATTGATTTCTGTTTTTTTACCTATCTATACGAGTGTTAAAAATGGTAAAATAACAAACTCTTATGGCCCTATGTGTAATTTTATGTATGTTATTTCAGGAGTCATTATTCTATTATGCGTTATAAGTATGATCATAAATATTAGAAAGAAATTTGATAAAAGATTTATTCCGTTATTTATATTTTTAACATTTGGAACAGTTATTGTTTGTATTCAATATGCAAACCCACGATTATTACTTATGTCTGCAATGGAATCATTTATAATTGTACTTATGTATTTCACAATTGAAAATCCGGATGCAAAAATGATTCTAGCATTAGAAGTAGCTCGTGAACAGGCTGATAAGGCTAATAGAGCTAAGACTGAGTTCCTTTCTAGTATGTCTCATGAGATTCGTACTCCATTAAATGCTATTGTTGGATTTAGTAGTGAAATATTAGAAGCTAAAGATTTGGAAGAAGCTCAATCAAATGCTAATGATATTGTTCATGCTTCTGAAACATTATTGGAGATAGTTAATGGTATCTTAGATATTTCTAAGATTGAAGCTGGAAAAGTTGAAATAGTTAATTCACCTTATGATGCTCATGAAGTGTTTGAAGAATTAGCTAAGTTAATTACTCCAAAGATGAAAGAAAAGGGACTTGATTTTACATATAATATTGCTGAAGATTTACCAAATACTTTATTTGGAGATCATGCTAATGTTAAAAAGATTGTTACTAATTTACTTAGTAATGCATGTAAATATACTGAAAAAGGTTATGTTCGTTATGAAGTAAATTGTGTAAATACCAATGATGTTTGTAAGTTGATTATTTCTGTAGAAGATTCAGGTCGTGGAATTAAGAAAGAAAATGTTGATCAATTATTTACTCAATTCCAAAGATTAGAAGAA